>QBLX01000043.1:16649-19616 GCA_003241825.1 Alphaproteobacteria bacterium | reverse complement strand
TTTTTCAGCTGTCCGTTCTGCCATCGATCGTTTTGCGATCCGGGACGTGGCGATCGTGATCGGTGACCGGAGCGGGGTGCTCTATCGGTATCAGAAGGGGGCCATGACCACAGATCGCCCGGTGTTCATCGCTTCTGCGAGCAAGCTGTTGTTCGGTGCGACAGCCTGGCTTCTGGTCGAGGATCAGGTGCTCGCGCCGAATACCCGGGTTGGCACCGTCCTCGATTTCTGGAGCCGGGACGCCAGTGATCCTCGTAGCCAAGTCACCTTCGAGCACCTGCTCGCCCTCACGTCAGGCTTCAACGGCACGTCCGAACAAGCCAGTTGCATTGGAGACGTCAGCTATTCGCTGCAGCGATGCGTCCAAGAGATCCATAGGGGCGGACTGGACACGCAGCCTGGTCAGTCGTTCAACTACGGCAACGAGCATATGCAGATCGCTGCACTAATGATGGTCGAGACAGGGCGGCGTAGCGTCGACGCAATCATGCGCGATCGACTTCTCGGGCCCCTGGGAGTCAGCAGCGAAACTCGATATCCCGTGTGGGCTGGCGACAACCCGACATACTCCGGTGGCATGCGGTCGACCGGCGAAGATTATGGTCTTGTCTTGAGCGCAATCCTCAGGGGTGACCTGTTCAAAGACCGGGCGGGTTTCCTGGCCAATCGCGTAGGCGATAGACCGATGCGAACCGTGCCGCCTGCGATTGGCAGCAGCCGTCTGGCATGGCGCTATGGCTGGGGTTTCTGGAAGGAATGTTCCGGGGCAGACTATCACTCAGCCTGCGAAGATTCACCGGTCATCTCGTCGGCAGGTGCGTTCGGCTTCACACCCTGGATCGACTTTCGTCGCGGCTACTGGGCTGTGATTGTGATGGAAGAGCCGCTCAACAGGGGATACGACCCGGCGGAGCGATCCCTCTCTCTCGAGCAGGACCTTCAACCGCTTATCGCGACCGCCGTCGGGCGCTAATGCGCTGGCCGATCAGCCGATCAGCGCCAGCCACTCGTCCTCGGTCAGAACCGTGACGCCATGCTTGAGGGCATCGGCCATCTTCGAGCCTGCCCCGGGACCCGCGACCAGATAGTCGGTCTTCTTCGAAACCGAACCCGAGACCTTGGCTCCAAGGCTTTCGGCGCGAGCCTTGGCCTCGTCGCGTGTGAAGCGTTCGAGGGCACCAGTGAAGACAACGGTCCTGCCCGCGACCGCCGTATCGCTCCGCGGTCTTTCTGCGTCCTCGATCCGGGTCATCTGCTCCACAAGCCGATCGACCATGGCGCGGTTGTGAGGTTCACGGAAGAAGAGGGCCAGGGCTCGCGCCGCCACCGGGCCGACACCTGAAACGCCTGCTATCTGGCCCAGTGAGTCGGACGGTCCCTCTTCGCGAGCGACGCGGGCTATCTCGACGAGGTCAGACCAGCCGGTTGCCAAAAGCGCGAGGCTGCGGCGTGCAGGGGCTGCGAGGGCCGGAAAGGCGAGGGCGACCTTCTGCTCCATCGGTGCGTCGGGCCAGGGGTCCGCCTCTGTCGGCCGAGCCTCGGCGAACAGAGTGAGGGCGCGCGGTGATATCGCATGGCTCTCTGCCAGCCGAACCCAGGCATCGGATGCGATCCCGGACGCCGCGGCAACGCAGGCCGCTTCGAACGCCGGCCATGTCTCGAAGGCACGCGAAAGGACGATCGAGGTTTGCTCGCCGATGTCGCGAACGCCCAGCCCGTAGATGAACCGGTCCAGTCCGATGGTGCGACGGGCATCGATCCCCGCAATCAGGTTCCGGACGCTGGTTTCGCCATAGCCTTCCTCGACACGCAATTCGGCCAGGCGTTGATCGTCGCGGGCAAGTCGAAAGATATCAGCGGGCTCGCTCACCCAGCCGCGTTCGTGGAAGGCGATCAGCTGCTTTTCACCAAGACCTTCAATGTCAAAGGCGCGGCGGCTGACAAAATGCTTGAGGTGTTCGATGCGCTGAAAGGGACAGGCCAGTTCGCCGGTGCAGCGACGCACGACCGACTCGACGCCCGAAGCATTGGTTTCCTTGACCAGCGGTGTCTTCAGCGGACAGGCGCACACGGTCTGAAACTCATAGGGTGCGGTCCTGCCCCGCCGGTCGGGGTCGACGACATTCAGGATCTGGGGAATGACGTCACCGGCCCTTTGCAGGGTCACCGTATCGCCGATGCGGACATCGAGGCGCGCGATCTCGTCGGCGTTGTGCAGGGTCGCGTTACGGACCACCACGCCGCCGACGGTGACCGGGTGCAGCCGGGCGACCGGCGTATGAGAGCCGGTACGGCCGACCTGGATGTCGATCCCCTCAAGCACCGTCCGGGCCTGTTCGGCCGGAAATTTGTGAGCAATGGCCCATCGGGGTGTGCGAGCGACGAAGCCGAGACGAGCCTGCCAGTCCAGCCGATCGACCTTGTAGACGACGCCGTCGATGTCATAGCCCAATGTCGCGCGGCAGGCTTGAAGGCCATCGTAAAGCGACATCAACCCACTCGCGTCCTCGACGCGGATCGAACGTGGATTGACCGCGAATCCCCATTCCTCAAGGGACGCCAGTGCCGTGGCCTGGGTCTCGGCGACAGGTGAGGATGTCTCGCCCCAGGCATAGGCGAAAAAGCGCAGGGGCCGCCGGGCTGTGACGGCCGGATCCTTCTGTCGCAGCGATCCAGCAGCAAAATTGCGCGGGTTGGCATAGGTCCGCTGCCCGGCAGCCTCTGCTGCCGTATTGAACGCATCGAAACCGTCGTTTGGCGCATAGACCTCGCCGCGCACCTCTATGACGTCGGGCCAGCCTTTGCCTGCAAGTCTCTGGGGGATATCGGCAATCGTCCTCAAGTTGGCCGTAACGTCCTCGCCCGTGCGACCGTCCCCGCGTGTCGCTCCGCGAACGAAGACACCATTTTCATATCGCAGGCTGGCGGAAAGACCGTCGATCTTGGGCTCGGCGACGAAGGCGACCG
>QBLX01000043.1:6092-16639 GCA_003241825.1 Alphaproteobacteria bacterium | reverse complement strand
GCATTGTCCAGCGACAGCATGGGAACGCCGTGGCGTACCGGGGCAAACTGGGTCGAGGCAGCGGCACCCACGACCTGCGAGGGTGTGTCAGCACTGACGAGTTCAGGAAACCGGGCCTCGATCTCGAGCGCCCGCTGCTTCAGGGCGTCGTACTCACCGTCCGAGATTTGCGGCGCATCCTGTTGATGATACAGGGCATCGTGCCGTGCCAGTTCGGCGGAAAGCTGCGCAAGTTCAGTCTGGGCTTGGTTCGTGGTCAGGTCTGGGACGGGAGTCGGGGACATGGAAAAGAATTGCCGCAAGGAGCCGCCGACGGCAACCGCACGGATGGCCTGATTTCATTTAGAGCGGGATTACGGGGCTGTAATCTGACACCGGCGCTTTTGCCTGATAGGGCTGTCGCACAGGTTTTGGAGCCCGCCAGATGATCGTTCGTACCCTGCCGTTTGCCGCCCTGTTGCTGATGACGGCCTGCGCGATGCCAGCGGTCCAGGCGCCTGCGGTACAGGCAACGGCTCCGGCAGCCGAGAGCCAGCTGATGGCGGATCTGAGGATCCTGTCGGCGGACGATATGGAGGGGCGCGACACCGGGGCGCCCGGAGGAGAACGGGCGCGGGCCTATATCGTGGCGCGCCTCGAGGCCATGGGGGTTGCCCCTTCCTCCATGGGGAGGCTGCAGCCCTTCGAGGCACAGGGGCGCACCCGCGAAGGCCCCAGAACCTTCAACGGGATCAATGTTCTTGGGCTGATCCCCGGCACGCGGGTAGGCGATCGGTATATCGTCGTCACCGCCCATTATGATCACGTGGGGGTCAATGACGGTCAGATCTACAACGGTGCCGATGACAATGCGTCGGGCGTCGCGACCATGCTGGAGCTTGCGCGCCGACTGAAGGCCGAAGCACCCGAGCACAGCGTGATCTTCGTGGCCTTCGATGGCGAGGAACGCGGTCTGATCGGGGCCAGACATTTCGTCGAGGCACCGCCCGTGCCGCTGTCCTCGATCGCCCTGAATCTGAATTTCGATATGACGGCACGCGCTGAAACCGATGGCAAGCTTTGGGTCACCGGGACCTATCAGCACCCGACGTTCCGGCCGCTGCTGGAGACCGTACAGGCACAGGGGCCGGTCTCGCTGGCGTTCGGCAAGGACACGCCCCAGGACACAGGTGCGAACAACTGGGTCGAGGCCTCGGACCACGCGGCCTTCTACCGGGCCGGGGTGCCGTTCCTGTATCTGGGGGTCGACTACCACCCCGACTATCACAAGCCGACCGATGACTTCGTGAAGGTGACGCCGGAAGTCTTTACTGCGTCCACGGAGCTCGCGATTGCCTCGTTCCGGGCGCTGGACCGGTCGCTGGGTCGCTAGCGCCCGACCGCGCCGAGATAGTCCTTGCACGCCGGCTCCGGGAGGGTCTTTGGTTCCTCTCAGGGGAAGCATTCATGACAAGCGTTTCGTTCGATCTCCAGCGGGTCCAGAGGATCCGCAAGTTCGCCATCCTGTTGTTCCTCTTGGCTGCCGTCGCTCTCGCGATGGTCACGGGCAGTTTCTGGGCTCATGGGGCCTTCCACAAGGCACTTGAGGCCTTTGGACTGGGGGCGATCGTGCTGGCGATTGTCGGACGGGCCTGGTGCTCCCTGTACATTGGAGGGCGCAAGAAGGCTGAAATCGTCGCGACCGGCCCCTATTCGATCAGCCGTAACCCGTTGTATGTATTTAGCTATGTTGCCGCCTTCGGGGTCGGCGCCCAGACAGGCAGCTTCGTCATGGCAGTCCTGTTTGTGATGATTGCCGTTCTGGTCTTCCATTTCACGATCGCGAAGGAAGAAGCCTGGCTGACCGAGGCCTTTGGCCAGCCTTATTCGGACTATCTGGCCCGGACACCGCGTTGCGGTCCTGATTTCTCGAAATGGCGTGATGAGGGTGATCTGGTCATCAAGCCGCAGTTCTTTCTGACGACCTTGCGTGACGGGCTGGTGTTTCTGGCCGCCGTGCCGATTTTCGAGGGGATCGAAATGGCGCAGGCGTCGGGCTGGCTTCCCGTCCTGATGCTGCTGCCGTGAGGGCGAGGTTCGGACATCGCTCACGCCTGGGGGCCATTGCGCTTACCGTTGTGCTGACGGGATGCGAGAATTCCGCCGCGCCTGAAAAGGCCTCGGCCGTTCCCGACTCTGCCGCTTCGGCATCGGCGGCGTCCGGGAATGCCTTCGTTCACTCTGCAGAGGGCGACCTGTCCGGCTATTATATGCCGGTGTCGGAGGTGGCGATTGGCCCCCTCAGCCTCGATCACGTCTTCCTCGGTCAGGCATTCGAGTTTGAAGCTTGGGAAGACGGCGAAGTAAATCAGACCTTTGCCCCCGTCATGCTGCAGTTCGAAGACGTCTCCAGCCCTATGGTCGCAACCGAATTGGGCGAGGTGCACAGCGTGTCGGTCAGGGTGCTGCCGACTACCTATTCTGTCACCGAAGATGCCATCCGCTTTGCCGGGACGAGTGACGAGCTTGGTGCCGTCAGCTTCAACGCGAGACTGGACCAGGAAGCGCTCGCAACGGCTCGCCGCAATCTGGGCGATGAAGGTACAGTGCTGAGCGGGACCCTGACCGCAGGCGGGCGAACATTCAGGGGTGTTCGGTTCCGCTGGTACGGCGGCGACTGACGGCCACGAAAAAGGGAGGCGGCCCAGGGCGCGCCTCCCTCCTGATCGCTCAAACCGGTGTCGTGATCAGTTCACGGTCGCCTTGACGATCTTGCCGGGATTGCGGGGCGGCTCGCCCTTGGGCAGGGCGTCGACGTGGTCCATGCCCTCGATCACTTCACCCCAGACCGTGTACTGGCCGTCGAGGAAGCCGGCGTCGTCGAGGCAGATGAAGAACTGGCTGTTGGCCGTGTCGGGCTGGTTTGTGCGGGCCATCGAGCAGACGCCGCGGCCGTGATGTTCCTTGGAGAACTCGGCCTTCAGGTTGGGCTTCTTGGAGCCCGAGGTGCCGGTGCCGGTCGGATCGCCGCCCTGGGCCATGAAGCCGGCGATGACGCGGTGGAACACGACGCCATCGTAGAAACCTTCGGACGCCAGTTCGGTGATGCGGGCCACGTGGTTGGGCGCCAGGTCGGGCCGCAGCTTGATGACAACGTCACCGGTGTCGAGGGTCAGGGTCAGTGTCTGGTCGGCCATGGGTGGCACTCCGTTTTTCGATAATGGCGGGGGTCATAGCCGTTGAGGGCCACGGGCGCTATGTGGGAAGCATGAGTGAAGACGAAAAGCCTCCCGAGTCCGTTCCTGTCGAGCCCGCCCGCCGAAAAATGGTCCGCCAGCCGACAGGCGGAACGGCTGCCGGTCGTGGCATGGGCACCCAGATGAAGACTGCCGACAAGAAATCCATGTCCAGCGTGCAGTGGATCAAGCGGCAACTGGCCGACCCCTGGTCGGAAAAGGCACGCGCCGAGGGCTGGCGCAGCCGTGCAGCCTTCAAATTCAGCGAGATCGACGACCGCTTTCATCTTGTGAAGAAGGGTTCCCGGGTCATCGACCTTGGGGCCGCACCCGGCGGTTGGGTGCAGGTCTGCGTGAACCGCGGCGCGGCCGCCGTGGTCGGTGTCGACCTGCTGATGATCGAGCCCATCCCCGGATCTGTCCTGATCCAGGCGGATTTCACGGAAGCTGGCGTGGACCAGCAACTGATCGATGAACTGGGCGGTGCACCGGACCTGGTCCTGTCGGACATGGCCCACAACACGGTCGGGCATCGCCAGACCGATCACCTCAAGATCATCGCCCTGATCGAGGTCGCAGCCGAGTTCGCCATTCGAACGCTTAAGCCCGGCGGTCATTTCGTGACCAAGAATTTCCAGGGCGGCGACGCCGGCGACGTTCTCGCCAACCTTCGGGCGGCCTTCGAAGAGGTGAAATACGTCAAGCCTGCCGCCAGCAGGAAGGGCTCTTCGGAAGTCTACCTCGTGGCTATGCGCAAGAAGGGCTGAGACCTGGGGCGTTGGGGGCGGAAAACTGCCCCCGTCGTTCAAACTACTTCGGACAGGGCTTCTTCCGCAGCCATCCACGCAGCCTCTGCGGCGTCGAGGTCGGCCTGGCTCTTGCTCCTCGATCGCGTGAGACCTTCCAGAGCTCTGGGGTTCGAGACAGAGGCATTGGAGATGTCGTCGTCGAGCCGGGCCAGTTCGGACGTCAGGGCGACGACACGCTCCTCGGCCTTCTTGACGGCGTGACGCAGGGTGGAAGGTGAGGGCCCCGACTTCTTGTCGTTTTTCTTGTTCCGGTTTTCAGGGGTCGCGGCGACCGTTGCCGCTTCCGCCTTGAACTGACTGGGCTTGACGGCGGCCTGTTTGGCGCGGTCGAGAACGAATTTGGCGTAGTCATCCATGTCGCCGTCATAGGGTTTCACCGTGCCATCGGCGGCGAGCCACAGCCGGTCTGCGACCATTTCCATCAGCGATCGATCGTGGGTGATCAGGATCACGGCACCGGTGTAGTCGTTCAGCGCATCCAGCAGGGCCCGGCGGCTGTCGATGTCGAGGTGGTTGGTGGGCTCGTCGAGGATCAGGACGTGGGGGGCATCCATCGCCACCATGTTGAGCAGCAACCGGGCCCGCTCTCCGCCTGAAAGGCTTTCAACGGTGGTTTCCTGCTTCTCGTAGCTGAGCCCGAACTGGGCCAGCTTGGATCGACGGGCACTTTCCGGTGAATCCGGCATGGCGCGGCGGATGATCTCGAGCGGCGTGTCTGTCGGGTCCATGGCCTCGATCTGGTGCTGGTGGAACCAGCCGACGCGCATCTTCTTGTCGCGATGCAGTTCGCCATCCGAGACGCTCAGGGCACCGGCGATCATCTTGGCAAAGGTCGATTTGCCCGCGCCGTTGACGCCCAGCAGGCCGATGCGGTCGTCCAGATCCATCCGCAGGTTCAGGTTTCGAAGGATCGGCTTGCCTGTGTCGTAGCCGACATTGGCCCGTTCCAGCCGGATCAGGGGCGGTGCCAGCGGACGCGGCGGCGAGGGCAGGGTGAAGGGGGCGACCCGCTCCTCGATCGTGGTCGAGACCGGCTCCATCTTGGCCAGGCGCTTCATCCGCGACTGGGCCTGGGCGGCTTTCGATGCCTTGGCCTTGAAGCGGTCGACGAAGGCCTGGAGGTGAGCGCGCTCGGCGTCCTGCTTGGCCTTGGCCGACATCTGCAGGCGTGCCTTCTCGGCGCGGGCCTTTTCGAAGGCATCGTAATTCCCGGTGTAGAGCGTCAATGTGTGGTTCGCGAGGTGCAGGATGTGGGTGCAGACCTCGTTCAGCATCTCGCGATCGTGGGAGATGATCAGGGCCGTGTGTGGATACTTCTTGAGCCGCGCCTCCAGCCACAGCGCACCTTCGAGATCCAGATAGTTGGTCGGTTCGTCGAGCAGCAGCATGTCCGGTTCTGCGAACAGGGCTGCGGCCAGCGCGACCCGCATCCGCCAGCCGCCCGAGAACTCCGACATCGGCCGTTGCTGGTTGTCCTGATCGAAGCCAAGACCCACCAGGATTTCCGCAGCGCGCGCCGGGGCCGCGTCAGCGTCGATCTCGATCAGGCGGGACCAGATCTCGCCCATTTCCTCGGGCTCGGCCGTTTCGAGCCGGCCCAGCAGCGTATGGCGTTCGACGTCGGCCTCCAGAATCGTGTCGATGACACTGACCGGGGTCGCCGGATGTTCTTGATCGACAGAGCCGATACGGGCGGTCTTTGGCAGGCTGATCTCGTCGCCACCAGCGGCCAATTCGCCGAGGATCAGTTTGAACAGGGTCGACTTGCCGATGCCATTGCGGCCCACAAGACCAACCTTGGCGCCAGGCGGCAGGCTGACGGATGCGTCCACGAGGAATTTGCGGCCCCATGCGTTGAATGTCAGGTCGGTGATCTGGAGCATGGCGGAAGCTGACGTCGAAAGAGGCCGCGAACGCCCCTGAAATAGCGAAGCCGGGCGTGCCGGGCGACAGGGGTAAACACAGACAGTTGGAAACCGGGGAGGGCGCGTCTATAAGCCCCCACCGTCAAACTCCCAAACAAGAAGTCTCCTCATGACCGACCGTACCTTTTCGATCCTCAAGCCCGACGCCACGCGCCGCAACCTCACCGGCGCGATCAATGCCGTGATCGAGGCCGCAGGCCTGCGCATCGTCGCACAGCGCCGCGTTCACCTGACCGAGGCCCAGGCCAGGAAATTCTACGAGGTTCACGCCGAGCGCCCCTTCTACGGCGAACTGGTTGGGCAGATGACCGCTGAGCCGGTGGTCGTTCAGGTTCTGGAAGCTGAAGGCGCTGTCGCCAAGTATCGCGAAGTCATGGGTGCCACGAACCCGAAAGACGCTGCCGAGGGCACGATCCGCAAGCAGTTCGCCCTGTCGATCGGCGAGAACTCGGTCCACGGCTCGGACTCCGACGAAAACGCCAAGCTGGAAATCGCCCAGTTCTTCACCGATGACCAGATCGTTGGCTAACTGTCTCTGATTGGGTGGGGCAGGGCATCAGGCCCCGACCTGCCGGTCATGACAATCGCGGCGTCAGCTTCGGCTGACGCCGTTTTGCTGCGCGCAGAACTCTGCCAGCACCCTCGAGTATAGATCATGCTCGGCGACAAGGACCCGCTGGGCCAGACTGTCGGGTGTGTCGCCGGCCACCAGAGGCACCTCGGCCTGGCCGAGGATCGGACCTTCATCGACGCCGTCGGTAACCAGGTGCACGGTGCAGCCAGCTTCGGCATCGCCGGACTCGATCGCCCGGGCATGGGTATGCAGCCCCGGATATTTCGGCAGCAGGCTGGGGTGGATGTTCAGCATCCGGCCGGACCAGCGCCCCACCAGCCAGGGTGTCAGCACCCGCATATAGCCGGCCAGGGCCACAACCTGCACACCCGCGGTCGCTAGCGCGGCATCGATCTCGCGTTCGTGGGCCTCGCGGTCCTTGCCGAATGGGCGGTGATCGATGGCGATGGCCTCGACGCCGGCGGCCTGTGCAAGAGCCAGACCCCCGGCATCCGGATTGTTGGACACGACGAGGACGATCCGATGCGGCGCGTCACTCGCTTTGGCCGCCTCGACCAGGGCCGCCATGTTGGATCCCCCGCCCGAGATCAGGACCGCGACCCGCGTCCGCGCGTCCATGTCAGACAAGCTGGCCGCATACGACGGCCGCTTCACCGGCGCTCAGCAGGGCCTCAAGCACGGATTCGCAGTTCTCGGGGCTGACGATCAGGATGAAGCCGATGCCGCAGTTGAAGGTGCGGCGCATCTCGTGTTCGCTGATTCCGCCAGTCTCGGCCAGCCACTGGAAGACGTGCGGGAGGGGCCAGGCGTCCCAGTCGAAGGCCGCGGTAAGGCCGTCGGCGATGCAGCGAGGTGGATTCTCGATCAGTCCGCCCCCCGTGATATGAGCCGCCCCCTTGATATGGCCGGCCTTCATGAGAGGCAGGACCGATTTCACATAGATTCGGGTCGGCTCCATCATAGCCTGGGCCAGGGAGCGGTCGCGGGCGAAGGGGGCGTCATCGCCCCAGCCGAGGCCGGATTTCTCGACCACCTTGCGGATCAGGGAGTAGCCATTGGAGTGTGGACCGGACGAGGCCAGTCCGATGATCAGGTCGCCCTTCATCTGGCGGTCCAGCCAGGGAAGGGCGTGACCGCGCTCGACGGCACCTAGCGAAAAGCCTGCCAGATCATAGTCGCCGCTCGAATACATACCGGGCATTTCCGCCGTTTCGCCGCCCACAAGGGCACAGCCGGCCAGTTTGCAGCCTTCGGCGATGCCCGAAACCACGCGGCGAGCGGCGTCGATCTCAAGCTTGCCCGTGGCGTAATAGTCCAGGAACAGAAGTGGCTCAGCCCCCTGGGCCAGCAGGTCGTTGACGCACATGGCGACGAGGTCGATCCCGACGCCATCGTGGCGGCCGGTCTCGATGGCGATCTTCAGCTTGGTGCCGACGCCGTCGGTCGTGGCGACGATCAGGGGGTCGACGAATCCGGCGGCCTTGAGATCGAACAGGGCCCCGAAGCCCCCGAGCGAGGGCTCAGAGCCCGGGCGACGGGTAGCCCTGGCCAGGGGTTTGATATGCTCGACCAGCATGTCGCCAGCGTCGATGTCGACGCCTGCATCGGCATAGGTCAGGCCATCATTCAGCGGCTTGGGGGTGTCGCTCATCGGTCACGGGCCTGAATCACAAGGGCGGAAATGTGTCGCGGCTCTTGCCACAACCGGCGTGGCGGGGGCTATAGCATCCCAATGACGCCAATCACCACCACAGACGCGCTGGCCGAGTATTGCGCGCGGGTTGCCAAAGCCCCCTTCATCGCGGTCGATACCGAGTTCATGCGGGAGACGACCTACTGGCCGAAACTTTGCCTGATCCAGGCGGCGACGCCGACGGACGAGGCGATCATCGATCCGCTGGCCGAGGGACTGGACCTGACGCCATTCCTTGACCTGCTGCGCGACCCGTCGATCGTGAAGGTGTTCCATGCGGCGCGGCAGGATACGGAGATCTTCGTCAAGCTGGGGGCCATGCCCGTGCCGCTGTTCGATACCCAGATCGCGGCCATGGCGGCCGGGTTCGGGGAGCAGGTGGCCTATGACGGTCTGGTCCGGCAGATGTTGCGGATCGATCTGGACAAGGGTTCGCGCTTTACCGACTGGTCGCGGCGTCCGCTGTCCGATGCACAGCTGACGTATGCCATTGGCGATGTGACCCATCTGGCGGCGTTGTATCCCAAGCTGCGTGACCGTCTGGCCAAGGAAGAGCGCCTGGACTGGGTGACGGCGGAGATGCAGGGGCTGGTCGACCCGGCCCTGTATGACACGACGCCGGACAATGCCTGGAAGCGACTCAAGCCCAAGAAATTCGCCGCCAAATATCTGGCAGCCTTCAAGGCGACGGCGGTCTGGCGCGAACAGGCGGCACAGGACCGGGACCAGCCTCGGGGGCGCATCCTGAAGGATGAGGCCATCGACGAGATCGCGACCCAGGCGCCGACCGATGTCGACGGGTTCAACCGCCTTCGCTCCGTGCCCAAGGGGTTCGGCGGTTCGCGACTGGGGCTGGAGCTGATCGAGGAGCTGAAGCGGGTTCTGGCCGATCCGGAAGCCCATGCGCCCAAGATGGATCGTCCGGCGCACAACAATGCGGCCCCGCCCTCGGTGGTGGAGCTGCTGAAGGTGCTGCTGAAGGCCAAGAGCGACAATGCGGGCGTGGCCTCCAAGCTGATCGCAACCGTATCCGACCTCGAGAAGATCGCGGTGGACGACAATGCCAATGTTGACGCCCTGACGGGGTGGCGGCGGCAGCTGTTCGGGGAGGACGCCCTTAAGCTCAAGCGGGGCGAGATCGCGCTGGTCCTGAACGGTGCCAGGGTCGAGGTTGTCGAGATCGAGTGATCGGCCCACGATATTGCCGTTATCCATGATCGGCGTAGTGTTCCTGCTCAACTGACCCCTGGGGAGGGTATGATGACGACGACACTGAACGGCGGGCGGGCGAGAAGGCGACCCTGGCATCTGTGGGCTGTGGGCGGCCTCGGGGCTCTCTGGAACATCTACGGCTGCCTTGATTACACGATGACGGCCCTGCAGGGCGAGGTCTGGCTGAAGAGCCAGGGCATGACCGACGCGGCCATCGCCTTCACCCTGGAAATGCCGGCCTGGATGACAGCGGTCTGGGCGATCGGGGTCTGGGGCGGCATGGCGGGGTGCCTGCTGC
This sequence comes from Alphaproteobacteria bacterium, assembly GCA_003241825.1. GTDB lineage: Bacteria > Pseudomonadota > Alphaproteobacteria > Caulobacterales > Caulobacteraceae > Brevundimonas. Next base: position 6,913 of record QBLX01000043.1, on the reverse strand, counting down.
TGCTCCTGCGGTCCCAATGGGCGTTTCTCGTTTTCGTCGCCTCCCTGGCTGCCTATGTGACGAGCCTTTTCTATCAGATGGTGCTGACCAACGGTTCCGACCTCATGCCGGAGTCCAGCTGGATCATACAGACGGTGATCCTGTTCATCTGCCTGTCGCTGGTCTGGTACGCACGGATGGCGACGCGGCGGGGCATCCTGCGCTAAGGGCACAGGGTGAGCCGTACCCCCGTTGCCCTTTCCGCCGAAGAGATCGCCGCCGTCCGGTCGTGGGTGATCCACGAGGACCCCCACGTGCTCGCCTTTGCCAAGCCCAGCGGCCTGTCGAGCCAGGGCGGGCGGATACAGGCCCATACGCTGGATGACCTGCTGTGGGCCTTTGCGCGATCGAACGGCAAGCGCCCGGAGCTGGTGCATCGCCTGGACCGGGATACGTCGGGCGTGATCCTGGCGGCCAAGACCAAGCCCGCCGCCGGCTTCCTCGGCAAGGCCATCCAGGCCCGGCGATTCGAGAAGACCTATCTCGCCCTGGTCGCAGCGGCCCCGGAGCCCGCGGCCGGGACGATCGACACGCCGCTGATCCGGCAGGAGATCGGTCGCGAGAGCTATATGCGGATCGCAGAACCCGACACGCCCGGGGCCCAGGCATCGCAGAGCCGGTATCGGACGCTGTCGGCCTCGGCCGAGGGTGCCCTGGTCGAACTGGAGCCCCGGACCGGGCGGATGCATCAGCTGAGGGTCCATATGGCGTCGATCGGACGGCCCCTCGTCGGCGATGTCCGTTACGGCGGGGCGCTCACACTGGCCGGTCGGTCGGCACCC
>QBLX01000043.1:568-6082 GCA_003241825.1 Alphaproteobacteria bacterium | reverse complement strand
TCGGCACCCCGGCTGATGCTGCATGCGGCACGGCTTCGCTTTCCGCATCCCGAGGTCGGCGAGAGAACGGTCGAGGCCCCGCTCCCCGATGATTTCGACGCGCTGCGGATCGCAGCGGGTCTGTGATCAGGATCGAGACGGGGTCAGCGCAAAAATACCGTCTCGATCGTCTTGATCGTCTCGATCGTCTCGATGTGTCCTTGAGCGGTGGGCGAGGCGGAGCAGGGTAAGGCCTGTTGCGACCCTGTCGGGGAAGTCGCGTCGAGACCATGCCGGTCCATTGCAAGGACTAAAGAAATCGGGCCGGACGCGGAGAGGATGATCGCTCCTCTGGCCCGGAAAACCCGACCGTGCCGTGATCAGGCCCCCGTGACGACCGGCGTTTGCGTGCCGCTGCCCCACTGGGCCCATGAACCGTCATAGAGCCGGCTATCCGTGCCGAGCTCGGCGAGGGCCAGTGACAGGACGGCGGCCGTGACGCCGGAGCCGCAGGTGGTGACGATGGGCCGGTCCAGATCGATGCCGACGTCGTGGAAGGCGGACGCCAGCGTCTTGCCCCGCTTCAGGCGGCCGTTGTCGTCCAGCACGGACTTCATCGGCAGGTTCAGCGCGCCCGGCATATGGCCCGACCGGAGGCCGGGACGGGGCTCAGGGCTCTGTCCAAGGAACCGGGCCGCCGGTCGCGCGTCGACGACCTGGGCGTCGCCGGTCAGCGCGGCCATGACCGTCGGGACATCGGCGACGGCATCAGGAACCGGGCCGGGAATGAAGGTGACCGGTTTCGCAGGGGCGACTGCGCCGGTTTCGACGGAATGGCCCGCCGCGCGCCAAAGGGGCAGGCCACCATCGAGGACCCGGACGTGCGTTGCGCCCATGGTGCGGAAGGTCCACCAGACGCGGGCGGCAGAGAACAGGCCGACGGTGTCGTAGATGACGATGGTATCGGTCGCCGCGATGCCGAGTCCCCCCACGGCCTCGGCAAAGGCTGCGGCAGTCGGCAGCATGTGCGGCAGGTCCGTGCTGTGGTCTGAGACGGCGTCGAGGTCGAAGAAGACTGCCCCCGGAAGTCGGGCGTGGGCAAAATCGGCAAGGGCGTTGCGGCCATCCAGATGCCACGAGCCATCCACGATCCTGAGCGCGGGATCATCCAGCAGGGCGGCGAGTTCGTCGGTCGAGATCAGGGGACTGTCGGTCATGCGTGACCCTAACACGAGGAAGGCGGGTGCAGGCAGCGGGACGCTGCGGCTGGTGCTCGGCGACCAGATGGCCGATGCCCTGTCGGCTCTGGAGGGGCTGGACCCGGCGCGCGACGTCGTCCTGATGGCCGAGGTCCGTGACGAGGCGACCTATGTCCGGCACCACAAGCAGAAGATCGCCCTGACGTTCGCAGCCATGCGCAGCTTCGCCCTGAGGCTGGAAGGCCGAGGCATCACGGTGCGCTATGTCCGCATCGACGACCCGGACAATGCCCATTCGATCGTCGGAGAACTGCACCGCGCCCTGGAAGCCGGGGCGTTCGAGGCCGTCGCGATCACCGAATGTGGCGAATGGAGACTGGCCCAGGCCCTGGCGGCCTTTGCGGGTGTGGCGCAGGTGCCCGTGGATATCCGCGAGGACCGGCGGTTCATCTGTAGCCATGACCGGTTCCGGCGCTGGGCCTCTGGCAAGTCCCAGCTGCGGATGGAGTTCTTCTATCGCGAGATGCGGCGCGAGACGAACATCCTGATGGACGGGAAACAGCCCGAAGGGGGGCAGTGGAACTATGACGCCGAGAACCGGAAGAAGCTGACAAAGGGGCTGCGGCCTCCGGATCGGCTGAGGACTGCGCCGGATGCCGTGGCGCAGGAGGCGATTGCCGATGTGGCGCGGCTGTTTCCCGACCATTTCGGGGACCTCGAAGGGTTCGGCTGGCCGACCACCTCAGACCAGGCCGAGGCGGTGGTCGCCGACTTCCTCGAGCATGTGCTGCCCTCTTTCGGGGACTGGCAGGATGCGATGGCAAGGGGCGAGCCATGGATGTGGCACGGCCTGATCTCGACCTCGATGCATCTGGGACTGGTCGATCCCCTGGACGTGTGTCGCCGGGCCGCGGCTGTCTATCGGGCGGGCAGGGCCCCCCTGAACGCCGTCGAGGGCTTCATTCGCCAGATCCTCGGATGGCGGGAATACATCCGCGGCATCTACTGGCTGAAGGTGCCGGAGTATCGGCAGAGCAATTTCCTCGATGCCGATCGCGAACTGCCGTGGTTCTTCTGGTCCGGCGAAACCGACATGGCCTGTGTGGCCGATGCGGTCGAGACAACGCGGGCCAATGCCTATGCCCATCATATCCAGCGGCTGATGGTGACCGGGAACCTGGCCATGCTGCTGGGGGTCCATCCGGACGCCGTCGATGACTGGTACATGACCGTCTATGCCGACGCCTATGAATGGGTCGAGATGCCCAATACGCGGGGCATGGCGACCTTTGCGGATGGCGGCATCGTCGGGTCCAAGCCCTATGCGGCGTCCGGGGCCTATATCGACCGGATGAGCGATTACTGCAGTGGCTGTCGCTACGATGTGAAGGCCAAGACAGGGGACGGGGCGTGTCCGTTCAACAGGCTGTACTGGGGCTTTCTGGAGCGCAACCGGGCGCGGCTGAGGGACAATGTCCGGCTGGCCATGCCTTACCGGACGCTGGAGAATTTCGGGCCCGAGCGGCGGCAGGCGCTGCTGGAGGACGCCGAGGCAGCGCGAACGATGCTGGGGGCAGTGAAGCCGTCAACGATCGTGGAAAAGGACCAGGGCCTCCAAACCTTCCCTTGAATGATCGCCCTTAACGTGCATCATGTACCCTTATAAAGGGAAGTATGATGATCCTTGGAGCTGGCAGAATGACAAAGGGCGGCCGCGGGTTCGGAGCCTCGCGTCCGTGACTGTGGCCGAGCCCGAAGTCATCCTGACACGCAGGCTCGTCGTCGCGGCGAGGCGCGGCCGGGCCATGCGGGAGTGCCTGCTCGAGGTGCAGTTCAATCCTGGCCGCAAATAGAGCCGGGAAGAGCCCGTATTCGCCTCGTTCAGGATCACGCCTTTCGATGACTGGAGGCGGGCCTATGGCGAAGATCTGATCCAGGCCGTCGAGCTGGCAATCCGGATGGCTTACCTGGAAGCCGAGGGCTGGGGGGCCGACTGGCCCGACGAGACGGATACCGCGATGCCCGTGCCGGGCTAAAGCCGGCCCAGCTCGTCGGCCAGGGCCGCCGTCAGATAGCCATCCGCGAGCCGACCGGTGGCCGCCTGCCAGTTGCGCAGGGCGCGTCGCGTGCCGGCTCCGACGACGCCGTCGATGCCGCCGGGGTCAAAGCCGAGACGGGCCAGCGCCTGCTGTGCGCCGATCCGCTGTTCGCGGGTCAGGGGCGCATCATCGGGCCATGGGCGGGTCAGGCCGGGCTTGCCGCTGATCCTGTCCGCGATCAGTCCGATGGCGAGGGCATAGGAGACCGAGTTGTTATAGCGCCGGATCACATAGTGGTTCGGCAGGGCCAGAAAGGCGGGGCCCCGTGCGCCCTGGGGCAGCAGGATGGTCGCGCCCTCGGCCAGTTCGGATGCGTTCAGCGTCGCACCGTCGGCCAGCCGGACGCCGCGCTGGCTCCAGAAGGACCAGGTCTGTCGGTCGGATTCGGCGAGGCTGTAGTCGAAGCCATCGGGCAGGATGACCTCGTGCGCCCATCCCTGACCACGTTTCCAGCCGGCCTGGGCCAGCAGATTGGCGGCGGACGCAAGGGCATCCGCGTCCGAGGTCCAGATGTCGACCGTGCCGTCTCCGGTCTGGTCCACGGCCAGACGCAGATAGTTGTCAGGCATGAACTGGGTCTGGCCCATGGCTCCCGCCCAACTGCCCTTCAGGCCCGAACGCGGGCGTTTGCCGTCGACCACGATGTCGAGCGCGTGCTTCAGCTGGCCCTCGGCCCAGTCACGGCGGCGACCGTCGAAGGCGAGGGTGGCGAGGGAGCGGATGACGTCGTTCTCACCCTGAATGCGGCCGAAGCTCGATTCCTGGGCCCAGATCCCCAGCAGGATTTCCGATGGCACGCCGTACCTCTGGACGACGTCCCACGGCACCCGGTCGATTCGCTGCCTGCCCTCGGCGATCCGCGCCGGTGCGGTCGCGCTGGTGACATAGGCTCCGGGGGGACGCGAAAACTCGGGCTGGTTCCGGTCAAGGCGAATCACCTGGGGGTCGGGGGTCAGGCCAGCCATTTCGCGCGCATATTCGGCGCGACGCGCGCCACCGTGCCGGTCGAGGAAGCCCTGTTTCCAGCTTTCGAAATCGGCTGCACTTGGCGTCGAGACGTTCGAGGGGGCGGGCCCGGGCCGGGGTGACGATCCGGCAGTGGTGCCGACGCCAGGTGACGTCGGCAATGCCGCGATCGTGGCTGCGTCCGGGAGCATGGGCGCGCAGGCCGCGACGGAGACCAGAAGAAGAAGGCGGTAAGCAGCTCGCATGGCGACAGGTTAGGGTCCGTTGCGGTGCAGGGGCAATCAAATCCCCGCGAGGTCGGCATTTATACCGGTGCCATGGTGAATGCCGTGTTTACCGGTTCTCTTAGGACCATGTCAGCGTTCGCGGCCTATGAGACGTCATCCCTGATGCGGCCTGGTGGCGGAGGGGCGACGCGGTGGGCTAGCAAGCCCACAGACCCTCCGTTCGACCCGGAGGCCAGGCCTCCAGTGTTCCCGAAAGACCCGGCAGGACCAGCAACTGTCCTCGCTGTGTTGACCAATCGGCGAGCCTTCTCTATACGCCCCGTTCCGCCGCCGGTCCGCCTGCGGCTTTTTCATTTTGATTTGCCTCAGGACGTCCGACCATGAAGGTCCGTAGCTCGCTCAAGTCGCTCAAGACCCGCCACCGCGACTGCAAGGTCGTCCGCCGCAAGGGCGTGGTCTTCGTGATCAACAAGACTGACCCGCGTTTCAAGGCGAAGCAGGGCTAAGGCTTCCTGCTGGCGCGTGCGGCACGGTCGCACGCAACCCGAGCGTGGAACTATGAACAGGCTGCGGATTCTGTCCGCAGCCTTTTTCGCGCCTGACGTTGAGCTGCCGCTGTCGGCATGGTTAGCGTCCGGGCACATTCGTCTGCCCAACCGCCCGCCGGGCGCGTTCGGAGCATTCCCGATCTTTGTGGAGCTTTCCCATGGCCGATGACGCCGCATTCGACGCCTCGCCCGACGTCCTCAACTCGGCGGCCCAGGGCCGTCTGCGCACCATCATCGAGCGGATCGAGCGTCTCGAGGAGGACAAGGCTGCGGTCATGGCCGACATGAAGGAGGTCTTCCTCGAGGCCAAGGGCGAGGGCTACGACGTCAAGATCCTGCGCAAGGTGATTCGCATCCGCAAGCAGGACAAGGCCAAGCGCCAGGAAGAGGACGCGATCCTGGACCTGTATCTGTCGGCACTGGGCGAAATCTGACATCGTCCTGCGGGTGAAGCGCAAGCCACCCGCATCGCCGTTCGAAGCCCAGCGCAAGGCCG
>QBLX01000043.1:0-480 GCA_003241825.1 Alphaproteobacteria bacterium | reverse complement strand
CCAGCGGGCTGCGCTGAACGCCCTGAAGCGCGCCCGCCGCTCGGCAGAGAAGGCGGGCGTTTCGCTGTCCGAATGGGAGGGCGAATTCCTGGGCTCGGTCGAGGAACGGGTGAAGACCCACGGCCGGGCGTTCGGTGACCCCGAGAAGGGCGCACCGGGTCAGGCGCTGTCGACCATGCAGGGCCGCAAGCTCAAGGAAATCACGGCCAAGGCTAAAGGCGAGGACACCCGGCCACGCTGGGCGCGCAAACCGTCCGACTAGGGCGCTGTCAGTTACCTGCCAGGGCGACTTCGGCCACAGCGGCATCCTGGGCTGCGGTCGCGCCGGACACGCCGATGGCTCCGACGATGCGACCGTCGATCACGATCGGAATGCCGCCGCCGATGGTGAAGGCGTCGGGATTGGACAGGCTGACGATACGCCCGGCCAGTACGCGCTCCTCGGCGAGGGCACTCGACTGGCGATAGCGGGCGGAAAAC
>QBLX01000042.1:3880-20098 GCA_003241825.1 Alphaproteobacteria bacterium | reverse complement strand
TGCAGCACGGCTGGGTTGGGGGCGGCGGAGGCGGCTGACAGCCGGAAACGCACTGGGCCGATGCCGTACTGGCGATGGCACTGAGGGCCGCGGCGCCGACGGCGGCCGATGCCCAGGTCTTGATCCGCACCCGCATGGGCTGGCTCCTGAAAAACAAATCCGGAGAGCGCCATGCAACAGGCGTGCCGCTCCCGATGCCGCATCGGAACAGGAAAGGCTTAGGTTTCCGTTGCCAAGCGCGGCGTATCTCTTGCGACGGGTCCTCCGGAAGGCGAGGATCATGTTCCATTCCGGTACACAACGACTGATTGACCTGTGGTCTGGCTTGCCGGGCGCGAGCCGGATTCCCTTGCGGACCGATTTCGATCCCGTCGCATTGGGTCGCGTCCTGCCCCAGGCCATGATCATCGACCGGGGCCAGACCGCCCTCCCCGTTCGCCTGGCGGGCGGCTGGATCGAAGCCCTCCATGCCGCACCGCTGCGAGGCTCGGACTGGCTCGGCCTGTGGCACCCCGACAGTCGGCCGCTGGTCCGCGCCAGTGTAGTCCAGGCTTTTCGCGAGGCCCGCCCCGTCGTTCTGGCTGCGGCCGCTGCCGGTTCGAGCGGCGTGTACGAAATCGTGGTTGCCCCGCTGCGCGGTCCGGATGGCACAGCCGACCGGTTCATCGGCCTCTACCAGTGGACACGCCCTGCCGATCGCACCGCCCGGAACGTCGGTCTCCTGACTGCCCGAATGGCTGTCGGTGTCGGCCCGATGGGCCGTGCGCCGCTCGTCCTGGCGGCGCTCAACGGGCGCCGCGTCGCCTGATGCGCGACTCAGGCCTTGGCGAGTTCCGCCAGGCCGCCTGCGGACCATTCCAGAAAGTCGGGTTGCGCCAGCAGCGTTTCGACATAGGCCCGCGCCACGCCATCCACATCGCCATGGGCCATCAGATCCAGCTGATAATGCCGGATTCGGGCGGCGATCGGGGTGAAGAAGGCATCCGGAACGGACCATGCACCAAAGAGAAATGCCCCGCTGGCACCGTGCTGGGCACGCATGGTGCGGAATATCTCGACCAGCCGCCTGAGCTCCGCTGCCACCTGCGGAGCCGTCGGCGGATCTGAACGGTCCGGCCCGACCATGGTGTGCTGCGGCCCCATCGCGCAATGGACGCGCATGCCCATGAACGACGAATGCATCTCGCAGGCGACGGATCGCGCCACCCAGCGCGCATGGGGATCGGTGGGCCAGAGCGGCACCTCGGGATAACGCTCCGCTGCCCAGACGGCGATCGCCATCGAGTCCCAGATCGTCACGCCCTCGACATGCAGGACCGGGACCTTGCCGGCAGCAGAGTGTTCAGCGATCCGCTCCGCTGTATCGGGACGGTTCAACGCCACGACCACCTCCTCGAACTCGGCCCCGCACCTTTTCAGAACCAGCCAGGGCCGGAGCGACCATGTCGAATAGGCCTTGTCGCCGATGATCAGTTGCATGGTCGGTCTCCTTCGCTCCGTTTCCTGCCGCTTTGAATGCTGGCCGTCCAGTCCCGCTGGTGCATCCCGGACCGTCGTTCATTCACCGTCGCCGCCTCCTGCCGTCCGCTTGGTCACGACCTGCGCAGGAACTGTCGACTTGGCAGCCATCCGCTGTCTAAGGTCAGGCGGTCACATTGGATTTTGCTCATGCGTTCAGCCCCCCTTGTTGTCGCCCTTGCCCTGCTGGCTTCTCCCGCGCTCGCCCAGGTGCCGGCTTCGGCCCCGCCCGGCGAGAACATCATGCTGCATCAACTGGCCACCCAGCCATCGGCACAGCGGATCGAGGCGGACGTGCGCTCGCTCGTCAGCTTCGGCACCCGCCACACCCTGTCTGAAACGGCCAGCGAGACCCGGGGTATCGGTGCCGCACGGCGCTGGGTTCATGCGGAGTTCGAGCGGATCTCGGCGGCCTGCGGTGGCTGTCTCGAGGTCATGTACGTTGGCGACACCTATTCCGGTGCCCGCATCCCGAACCCGACCGAGGTCGTCAACGTCGTGGCGATCCAGCGCGGCACGACCGATCCAGATCGCTATGTCCTGATCGGGGGCCATCTCGACAGCCGGGTTTCGGACGTCGCAAATGCGACGGCAGATGCACCAGGTGCCAATGACGATGCATCCGGCGTTGCGGGCACGATCGAGTCGGCCCGGATCCTGAGCCAGCAGCGTTTCCCCGGCTCGATCGTCTACGTCGCCTTCTCGGGCGAGGAACAGGGACTGGTCGGGGCCCAGATCCTGGCGAAGAAAGCCCGCGACGAGAACTGGCGTCTGGTGGGCGTGCTGAACAACGACATGATCGGGAATACGCGTGGCATCGGCGGTCAGAGCGACAATGGCACCGTCCGCGTCTTCTCCGATGCCCTGCGCCAGACAGAAACCGACGCAGAAGCCCGCCAGCGCCGTGCGACGGGCGGCGAGGTCGATGGCCCGAACCGCAACCTTGCCCGCTACGTCGACCGGATTGCCGACCGCTACATCCCCAACCTCGATGTGATGATGGTCTATCGCCTCGATCGCTTCGGACGCGGCGGGGATCATCGGGCCTTCAACGATGCGGGCTTCCCCGGTGTCCGCATCGTCGAGACGCTGGAGCACTATGATCGTCAGCATCAGGACCTGCGCACCGAGAACGGCATCGCCTATGGTGATGTCATAGAGGCCATGGACTTTCCCTATGCGGCCAAGGTCACGGCCCTGAACGTTGTCAGCCTGGCTGCCCTTTCGCTGGCTCCACCGCCGCCTGCCGGGGTCACCATCTCCGGTGCCGTCAGCCCCGACACCGTCCTGAAATGGACCCGGCCCAGCGCCACCCAGGCTCCCAACCTCGCGGGCTTCCGGATCCACTGGCGCCTGACCACCGAGCCCCAGTGGACCCACAGCCGCTGGGTCGGCGACGTGACAGAGTTCACGCTGAAGAACACCATCATCGACAACTACTTCTTCGGCGTCTCGGCCGTGGCCAAAGACGGCAGCGAGAGCCCGGTTGTCTTCCCCGGGGCGGCAGGCAGTTTCGGCGGGTACTGAGAACGGCGCACAGGCTTGACTCAGGGGGCCGTGCGACCGACACGCACGCCCCATGATCATTCGTTATTCCCGCCCCGACGCCGTCGCCCTGTGGTCGCAGGAGACGAAATATTCGATCTGGTTCGAGATCGAGGCTCACGCCGCGACGAAGATGGCCGAACTGGGTGTCATCCCGACCGAGGCGGCAGAAGCCATCTGGGCCAAGGGCAAGGATGTGGTCTGGGACGCCGACCGGATCGACGAGATCGAGCGCACCACCAAACACGACGTCATCGCCTTCCTGACCCACGTGTCGGAGACCGTCGGTGAGGAAGCCCGCTTCCTGCACCAGGGGATGACGTCATCGGACGTGCTGGACACCTGTTTCGCGGTCCAGCTTGCGCGAGCTGCCGACATGCTGGTCATCGGCGTTGACCGGGTTCTCGCGGCGCTCGAAAAGCGGGCGATTGAGCACAAGCTGACACCCTGCGTCGGCCGCAGCCACGGCATCCATGCCGAACCCGTCACCTTCGGCCTGAAGCTTGCCGGCTATCACGCCGAGTTCCAGCGCGCGCGTCGCCGCCTGCTGGCCGCGAAGGAAGAGATCGCGACCTGCGCCATCTCCGGAGCCGTCGGCACCTTCGCCAATGTCGATCCGCGCGTGGAGGAATATGTCGCCGAGCAGATGGGCCTCGCCGTCGAACCGGTGTCCACCCAGGTCATCCCGCGCGATCGTCACGCCGCCTATTTCGCGGCCCTCGGCGTCGTGGCCTCGTCCGTCGAGCGCCTGGCCGTCGAGATTCGCCACCTGCAGCGCACCGAGGTTCTGGAGGCTGAAGAACCCTTCGACCCGGGCCAGAAGGGCTCGTCGGCCATGCCGCACAAGCGCAATCCCATTCTGACAGAAAACCTGACCGGTCTCGCCCGCCTCGTCCGCTCGGCCGTGGTCCCCGCCATGGAGAATGTCGCCCTCTGGCATGAGCGCGACATCAGCCACTCTTCGGTCGAGCGCGGCATCGGCCCGGACGCGACCATCCATCTCGACTTCGCCCTGCATCGTCTGGCGGGAGTCGTGGAACGGCTGCAGGTGTACCCCGACAACATGCAGAAGAACCTCGATCGTCTGGGCGGTCTGGTCCATTCACAGCGCGTCATGCTGGCCCTGACCCAGGCCGGTGTCAGCCGCGAGGATGCCTATGCCGCCGTGCAGGAAAACTCGATGAAGGTCTGGCGGGGCGAAGGTCGGTTCCTCGACTTCCTCAAGGCTGACCCGCGCGTGACCCTGGCCGATGACCAGCTCGAGGCGCTTTTCGACCTCGGCTATCACACCAAACACATCGACACGGTCTTCGCCCGCGTCTTCGGCGCTTGATCCGGCGCGCCTTCGACCCCGTCGTCGATGAGCGCACCCGGGTCCTGATTCTGGGCAGCCTGCCCGGCGAGGCCTCCCTGGCGGCTCGCCAGTACTATGCCCATCCACGCAATGCCTTCTGGCCGTTGATGGAAAGACTGACCGGTCAGCCGATGTCGTCTCTCGTCTACGAAGACCGGCTTGCGGCACTTCGTTCTGTGGGTATCGGTTTGTGGGACGTCATTGCTTCGGCGGAACGCAGCGGCAGTCTCGACAGTGCCATCCGGTCACCCGAAGCGGCCGATTTGCGGGGCCTGATCGAGCGGCTTCCAGCCCTGCAAGCGGTTGCCTTTAACGGGGGCACAGCGGCCAGACTGGGCGCTCGCATCCTGACTTCCTGCGCTCGATCCCCGGTGTTGATCTCGCTGCCGTCATCCAGCCCTGCCCATGCGCGCACCGTGGAGTCCAAGTCAGAAAGCTGGGCAAAACTTCGCCCGTTTCTCGAGTTCGACGAGGCCTGCGGTCACATGTCGCGCGGTAAAACGTGACCTATCTGGCATCCTTTTCGGCGGTCAAACGTCTTTGATCACGAAGCCGCGATCGCCGCGTGCTCTTTCAGGAGTTATCCCGATGAATACCCGCATTCTCGCCGTTAGCGTTGCCACGGCCGCCTTCCTCGGACTTGCCGCCTGCAGCCCGGCTGAAGAAACCGCAACCACGGACGCAACCACGGCTGCGACCGATCCCATGGCACCCGTCGCCGATCCGGCCGCTGCCGCTTCGGGCAACATCGTCGAAGTCGCCCAGGGCAATGCTGACTTCACCACTCTGGTCAGCGCTGTTGTCGCTGCTGATCTGGCTGGCACGCTCGGCGGCACTGGCCCGTTCACGGTGTTTGCCCCCACAAACGCTGCCTTTGAAAAGATCCCCGCCGCAACCCGTGAGAGCCTGATGGCCCCCGCAGGCAAGGCCGACCTGACGAAGATCCTGACCTACCATGTCGTGCCCGGTCGCGTGACCGCAGCCGACCTGACCACGCAGATCGAAGCCGGTGGTGGCACAGCGACACTGACCACGGTTGAGGGCGGCACGCTGACGGCCAAGGCCGCCAATGGCTCGATCACCCTGACGGATGAGAATGGCGGCACGTCCACCGTTGCAATCGCCGATGTCGCCGCAACAAACGGCATCATCCATGCGATCGATACTGTTGTGATGCCGAACTAGGTTCTTTGGAACCGCTAGCGCTTCGGTGCATTACGCTGTTGCGCGAAGCGCAGAAGACCGGGTGAGCCTTCCCCCCCAGGCTCCCCGATGACGAAGGGCCGCATCTCCCCCAGGATGCGGCCCTTTTTCATGCGCATTGAACGGGCGTCCAGAGGACTGGCCTCAGGACCCGCTCATGACTTCGCGCACTCAGTGCGCCGGCGCTGTGTCAGCCATGGCCCTCGCCTCACGCTTTTCGCGTTCCACCAGCGTGCCATAGACACTACCGAGCACGATGCCGAACACCGCATGGGTCATCAGCAGCCATGCCACTGTGCCAAACCCGTCTGAACCTGAGAACATCCGAGGATCTCCGACCATCAGGACTCCGACCAGCAGCACGGTAAAGGCCCCCACCGCGTAGACGATTCCCCTGGTGGCCGGGGTGGTGGTCGGCAGCCGGGCATAGAGAAAACCGAAGCCACCTCCCAGGACAATGACGCCGATCGCGAGATGCAGCGTCCAGCCCAGCCAGAGGTTACCCCCGAGCCCGAGCGTTTCAGCGATAAAAGCGGGGAATGCCATGACGGGCGACCCCAATGCGAGGTTACCCAACTCAAGCAAAGAGACGGACATTGTGGCCGCCAGACCTGCGACCAGGCCCTTTTGTACGCGTGACATCATAACGAGAGCGCCTCCCAACGCCGGTTTTCGTCCCGATAACGCGAGGGAAGCCTACGCCCGTTTCGGGCCAATCATGACAGCTTTGTGTTCAATTAACCGTGCTTTGGCGCTGCAGCACGGGTGAAGCGATTGTTCAGCGTGAGAAATTTCGCCGCCAGAAGCGGCGACTGCTGCGACGCACACGCGCCAGGCGGCGATGGGCAGCCTTGAGAAACACCTTTTCTGCGCGCAGTGCCTGCTGCCAGAAGACGGGCGCAATCTCGGGCTTTCTGCGCAGCAACCGCCGAAACGGATACACGTATCTGGGCCGTGCGTGTTGCGCCCGGATGAACTGCCGCTTGGCCCAGAACGAGCTCCGCAGGATCAGAACCAGCCCAAGGGCAATGACCGGGATTCCGCCCGGACCTGGCAGGGGTGCGATCAGGATCCCGAGAATGACCACCAGCACCCCCGCCACCAGATAGGCAACGCGACGCAACACCCGGGCGACCGAATCGCCGGATGGCTTGAAGCCGGGTTGCAGAAATGTGGGCACGAAGGTCAAGAAGCGGGGGCCTTGTCAGGGAGGTCTATGTCCAGAAACGTTCGCAGCGACCGATGGATGCCTCGACGGCAAGGGAATCGGCCAACGTGGCGATCGTGTCACAGATGACTTTACAGACCGTTCCCGTGGCCGGTTCGTGGCAGACGCATGACGTTTCAGTCACCATCGGCAGCGATGTGACGGACGTGGCCAATCAGACACGGTCCAGGGCGCCGCCGTTCAGCCGAATTTGACCCCGACCAGACGCTCGGTTGCCGACCAGAGTTGCGCAGCCACCTCGACGTCCAGGGCGTGCGGGCGGATTTCGGCAGGACCAGGCGGCCCCTTCATCTCGTTCAGTTGCGTCGGTCCGAGATAATCGCCGGGCTTCACGTCAGGCGAGGTCGCGGCGAGCAGGATCGGCAGGGCTCCGCTGGCGGCCGAATGGCTGATCATCGGCTCGATGAAGGGCCTGAAGACATGTTTCAGGCCTGCCCGCGCCACCGCACTGGCAACCATTGGCCCATTCTCGATGAGCGAGGTCCGGGCATAGCCGGGGTGGGCTGCGACGCTGGTCAGCCCCCAGCCCCCGGCTTCGCTGCGTCGGGCCAGTTCGAGAGCGAACATCAGCATTGCGAGCTTGGACTGGGCATAGACCGGCCATGGCCGATAACCCGTTTCATGGTTGAGGTCGGCCAGCCGGATCTGGCCCTGACGGTGAACGATCGACGAAACCGGAACCACGCGGGCCGTTCCTGCCGTCAGCAGCGGCAACAGTCGCGCCGTGAGCGCAAAGTGACCGAAATAGTTGGTCGCCATCTGCAACTCGAAACCATCGACGCTGACCTGGCGTCTCGGCAGAGCCATGACCCCGGCGTTGTTCACCAGGATGTCGATGGGATTTCCGGCTTCAAGCAACCGCTCGGCAAGGCCAGTGACGGAAGCCTGTGAGGCCAGATCCAGCGTTTCGATCCGGACCGAAGCCCCGGGATAGGCCGCAAGGATCTGCTGCCGCGCGTCAGCGGCCTTTCCGGCGTTGCGTGCAGCCAGGACAACGTCTGCTCCACGCCCCGCGAGGACGAGCGCAGTTTCGTAGCCGGTCCCGCTGTTGGAACCGGTCACGATCGCCAGTCGCCCCTTCAGGTCAGGGATGTCACTCACACGCCAGACCATCAGGGACTCTCCGAAAAAGCCTATTCGGCCGCCATGTTATGGCCTTCAGGGGCAGACCAGCGAAGCTTCGGCGCCCTTGCCGCCCTTGTTTCGTCGAGACGACGCAGGGGGGCATGAAACGGCGCGCCCTTGAACCGTTCGACGTCGCCCGCCTTTGCGGCTGCCGCGAGAGCACGAAGGGCCACGATGAAGCGATCCAGCTCCTGTTTCGACTCCGTCTCGGTCGGCTCGATCAGCATCGCCCCGTGCACGACCAGGGGGAAATACATGGTCATGGGATGGAAGCCCTCGTCGATCATCGCCTTTGCGAAGTCGAGCGTGGTGATGTCAGTGCCTTCCAGCCAACTGTCGTCGAACAGCGCCTCGTGCATGCATGGGCCGTCAGGGAAGGCGGCGGACATGACGTCCGACAGGCGAGCCTTGATGTAGTTGGCGTTCAGGACGGCATCCTCGGCGACCTGGCGCAGGCCGTCCGAGCCGTGGCTCATCATGTAGGACAGAGCCCTGACGAACATGCCCATCTGGCCGTTGAAGGCACACATGCGGCCAAAGGCCTGTGCCGCCTCGTCCTCTTCGCGCTCGACGAGACGGAAACTGTCGCCGTCGTCGACCACCCAGGGGGCAGGCGCGAACGGTGCCAGCGCAGCAGACAGGACCACCGGCCCCGAACCTGGCCCGCCCCCGCCATGCGGGGTCGAGAAGGTCTTGTGCAGGTTGATATGCATCGCATCGACGCCGAGATCGCCGGGGCGAACCCGCCCGACGATGGCGTTGAAGTTCGCGCCGTCGCAATAGAAGTAGGCACCGGCCTCGTGGGTCAGGCGGCTGATCTCGAGGATGTCCCGCTCGAACAGGCCACAGGTGTTGGGGTTGGTCACCATGATCGCGGCAACATCATCACCCAGCTTGGACGCCAGGTCCGCGACATCGACGCGGCCATCGGTCGTCTGGGCCACTTCCACGACCGTGTAGCCGACGAAGGCGGCCGTTGCGGGATTGGTCCCGTGGGCCGAGGTCGGCACCAGTACCTTGCGGCGACGTTCATGCTCGCCGGAGGCCTCGTGGGCCGCACGGATGGCCATCAGGCCGCACAGTTCGCCATGGGCACCGGCCTTGGGCGACATGGCCACGGCCGGCATGCCAGTCAGCGTCTTCAGCCAGTGGGCCAGCTGGTCCATCAGCTCGAGGGCACCCTGCACCGTCGAGATCGGCTGCAGCGGATGGATGTCCGAGAAACCGGGCAGGCGCGCCATCTTCTCGTTCAGGCGCGGATTGTGCTTCATCGTGCACGAGCCGAGCGGATAGAGCGCCAGGTCGATGGCGTGGTTCTTCTGGCTCAGACGCACATAGTGGCGCATGGCCTGCGGCTCCGACAGGCCGGGCAGGCCGATCGGATCATGCCGGACGAGTGACCCCAGATCGGACCCGTTGCCTTTTGGCTCTGGCAGGTCGACGCCGGTCTTGAACCAGCCGTCGCTCTCGAAGATCAGGCCCTCGTCCTGGAGCAGGCCACGTCCGCCCGTCAGGGTCGGATGCTTGAAGTCATGCTCGGGCTGATGCGGAGCCGGGGCGGTCGGGCGGCCGACAGTGTTCATCGTGCTCATGGTCATATCCCTCAGGCGGCCAGAACGCGCGTCAGCGCGTCGGCGAGGATCGTGATGTCGGCGTCGAGTGTGGTTTCGGTCGCGGCGACCAGCAGGACATCGTCCATACCGGCCCCTGGCGCGAGACGGCTGTAGGGCACGCCGGCGAGGATGCGTTGCGCACCCAGGGCGTCGACCACCTCCGCGGCGGGGCGCGGCAGGCGGATGGCGAACTCGTTGAAGAACCGGGGCGTAAGGACCTCGACGCCGGGGATCGCGGCCAGGGCATCCCGGGTCGCCAGTGCCTTTTCATGGTTCAGCAGCGCCAGCTTGCGCAGGCCTGTTTCACCCAGAAGGCTCATATGGATGCTGAACGCGAGGCAGCAGAGGCCGGAGTTGGTGCAGATGTTCGACGTCGCCTTGTCACGGCGGATATGCTGCTCGCGCGTCGACAGCGTCAGCACGAAACCCCGCTCGCCGTCAGCATCGACTGTCTCGCCGCACAGGCGTCCGGGCATCTGGCGGATCAGCGCCTGACGGCATGCGAACAGACCGACGTAGGGCCCGCCGTAATTCAGTGCGTTGCCGATCGACTGGCCCTCGGCGGCCACGATGTCTGCCCCCATCTCGCCCGGCGACTTGAGCAGGCCCATCGAAACGGCCTCGGTGACGACGACGATCAGCAGGGCGCCGGCGGCCTTGGCGGCCGCGGCGATCTTCGTCACGTCAGTGGCGGTGCCGAACACGTTCGGGGTCTGGACGACGACGCAGGCCGTATCCTTGTCGATGGCCTCGATGACGGCCGCCTCGGCATCGATGGCGGCGGGCAGGCTGACCGTCTCGACGCCGACCGCATGCACGACCGTCTCGGAGGCGCGGACATAGTGCGGGTGAACACCACCGGAGAAGACGGCCTTGTTGCGGCGCGTCACCCGGGTCGCCATCAGCACGCCCTCGGCCGTTGCTGTCGACCCGTCATAGAGCGAGGCATTGGCCACATCCATGCCGGTCAGGTTCGCGACCTGTGTCTGGAACTCGTACAGATACTGCAGCGTGCCCTGGGCGATCTCGGGCTGGTAGGGCGTGTAGCTGGTCAGGAACTCGGACCGCTGGATGATGTGGTCCACGGTCGCCGGGACATGGTGACGATAGGCTCCGGCCCCGCAGAAGAAGGGCACCGTGCCAGCCGCCGTATTCTTGGCTGCCAGTGCCACGAGCGCCCGCTCGACCTCCATCTCGCCCGATACCCGCGGCAGATCGACGAAACCGTCGCGGCGCGCAGGCTGGGGCACGTCGACGAACAGGTCGTCGATGGAGTTGGCACCGATCGCGGCCAGCATCGCTGTGCGATCGTCGGGGGTCAGGGGCAGGTAGCGCATGTCTTGATTCCGCTCATCCCGGACAAGACCGGGACCCAGGGCTGTGGGCGAAGGATGTCGCCGGGGAGGACGAACAGCTCATCCCGCTTTCACGGGATGAGCGGAGGCATTTTAAAGCGTGGCGAGGAAGGCGTCGTAGGCAGCACGGTCCATCAGCTGGTCCAGCTGACCGGCGTCGGACACCTTGAGCTTCGCGAACCAGCCCTCGCCCTCGGGATCCGCATTGACGGTTTCCGGCGAGGTTGCCAGGGCGACATTGCCTTCGATCACTTCACCCGAAACGGGTGCGTAGACGTCCGAGGCTGCCTTGACGCTTTCGACAACGGCAAAGCTGTCCTTGGCCGCGACGGTCTTGCCAGCCTCCGGGGTCTCGACAAAGACGACGTCACCCAGTTGGTCGGCAGCGTGTTTGGTGATGCCGACAGTGGCGATGTCGCCCTCAAGGCGAACCCACTCGTGATCCTTGGTGAAATGCATGGTCTGGTCTCAGCTCTTGGGTTTGCGGTGATAACGTTGGGCGACGAAGGGCATGGCAACGACCTCGGCAGCGGCGGGCTTGCCCCGGACCACGACCTTGAGGTCGGTCCCGAGTGCGGCATGCGAAGGTGGCACATAGCCCATGGCGATATTGCGACCCAGGGTCGGGGACGGCCCGCCTGATGTCACGGTCCCGATGATCGTGCCATCCACATCGGCGATCTCGGCTCCCTCACGGGCCGGCGCGCCTTCCTTGACGATCAGGCCAACCCGCACGCGGGCCGGGCCGTCGGTGACCTCGGCGGCGATGCGTTCAGCGCCGTTGAAATTGGCAGCCTCCCTGCGCGACTTCGAAAGCGCGAATGTCAGGGCTCCCTCGACCGGAGATGTCGACTCGTCAATGTCGTGTCCGTGCAGCGGCAGTCCGGCCTCGAGCCGCAGGGAGTCGCGCGCTCCCAGACCGATCGCCTTGACCCGAGCATCCCCCAGCAGCGTGTTCCAGATGCGCTCGGCATCGGCATTGGGCACGGAAATCTCGTAGCCATCCTCACCGGTATAGCCAGACCGGGAGACGAAGCAGTCGACGCCGAACAGCATCAGCCGGGCGCAATCCATGAAGGCCATTTCCGCGAGCACCGGTTCGTGGGCCGCCATCACAGCCGCGGCTTCCGGCCCCTGAATCGCAAGCAGGGCCCGGTCCGACAGGACTGTAAGCTTGGCGTCACCCGACAGGTTGGCCTTCAGGTACGCGAAGTCAGCATCCTTGTTGCCCGCGTTCACGACGACATACAGGCCATCATGGTCAGGCTTGCCAGCCATCAGGTCGTCCATGATGCCGCCATCGGCATTCAGCAGCAGGGAGTATTTCTGCCGCCCGGTCTTGAGCACCGTATAGTCGCCCGGGACGAACCGCTCGAACTGGGCAATCGCATCGGCACCCGATACCCGGGCCTGCCCCATGTGCGAGACGTCGAACAGACCGGCATGCTCGCGCGTCCAGCGATGCTCGGCCAGCACGCCCTCGTACTGGACGGGCATGTCATAGCCGCCGAACCCGACCATGCGGGCACCGAGCGCCCGGTGCGCCGCGTTCAAAGGAGTGGTCTTGAGCATGGTGTCGGACATTCAGGATCAGGCTTTCAGAGTCGCGTGTGCAGGCGGATCGATCCGCCGGTCTCGCGCCCCCGCTGTCCTTTTTGCCTGAGAGATTCCAACGCGCCGGCACCGATCAGGGCGCTGCGAGTCTTGCTCCTTCGGCGAGCCCTCGCGGGCTGCTTTCCAGCGTCCGTATGTCCTCGCGGTCCGTTTGCCTGAGCGTTTCCGGGGCGGTTGCGCCTTCGGCCTCGGGTCCGTCCGATAGGGGGAGGCTGGACGGCCCGATCTCTCCCGCGAGATCGCCCGGACCTAGGCCTTGAGTCCGGGCTCAAGTCAAGCGGCAGACGGCCGCACCGCACAATCAGGTGGCGGCGTAGGCCCGGATTTCGGCAATGCGCGCGGCCTTGTCAGCTTCGGGGAGAAATGACCCTTCGAAGCTGTTCACTGCGACCTGCACGATCTGGTCGCGCGTAAGCCCGGCATGA
This sequence comes from Alphaproteobacteria bacterium, assembly GCA_003241825.1. Taxonomy (GTDB): domain Bacteria; phylum Pseudomonadota; class Alphaproteobacteria; order Caulobacterales; family Caulobacteraceae; genus Brevundimonas. Next base: position 7,118 of record QBLX01000042.1, on the reverse strand, counting down.
TCGGCGAGCGCCTGGTAGTTGGCGTTCACATAGCCACCGAAATAGGCGGGGTCGTCCGAGTTCAGCGTGACGTGCAACCCCTCGGCCAGCATCGCGGGCAGCGGGTGATCAGCCAGATCATCAACGACGCAGAGCTTGTGGTTCGAAAGCGGACAGACCGTCAGGGTCATGCCCTCGGCTGCCAGACGCCTGACAAGCGCCGGGTCTTCCATCGACCGGTTGCCATGGTCCATGCGGTCGATCTTCAACAGGTCCAGCGCCTGCCAGACATAGTCCGGCGGCCCCTCCTCGCCCGCATGGGCGACCCGCTTCAGCCCCAGCGATCCCGCGGCATCGAACACGCGCTGAAACTTCGACGGAGGATGGCCGACCTCCGACGAATCAAGCCCGACGCCGGTGATCCGATCCAGCCAGGGCTCGGCCGCCCTCAGCGTGGCAAAGGCGGCGTCCTCGTCGAGATGGCGCAGGAAGCAGAGGATCAGCCGCGAGGTAACGCCATGCTCTGCCTCGGCAGCCGCCATGCCCGACAGCAGTCCGTCGGCCACGACCTGGAACGGCACGCCGCGGTCGGTATGGGTCTGGGGGTCGAAGAATATCTCGGCGTGCCGCACGCTGTCCGCCGCCGAGCGCCGGAAATAGGCCAGGGCGAGGTCGTGGAAATCCTGTTCGGTCAGAAGGACGTTGGCCCCGGCATAATAGATGTCGAGGAAATCCTGCAGGTTCGAGAAATTGTAGGCCGCTCGAACGGCCTCGACGCTGTCGTACGGGATGTCGACCCCATTGCGGCGCGCCAGTTCGAACATCAGCTCCGGCTCGAGACTGCCCTCGATATGAAGGTGCAGTTCGGCCTTGGGCAGGCCAGCGATGAAGGGGGCAAGGGAGGCGTCAGTCACAGGTCACATCCGTTCCGGCGTAGCGATGCCCAGAAGGTCCAGCGCGATCTCGAGCTGGTCAAGGGCAGCCTTCGACAGGGTCAGGCGCGAGGCCCGCGTCGTCTCGTCGGGAGCTACCAGTACCGGGCAGGCGGCATAGAATTTCGAGAAACTCTGCGCGAGGCGATAGGCGTGCTCTGCCACGACATGCGGGCTGCGCTTGTCATAGGCTTCAGCAACCGCCTGATCGAAGGCGTCCAGCGTCAACGCGAGGTCGCGCTCGGCAGCCTCTACAATGACGACCCCGCCGGCGCTGGCACCCTGTTCAGCCGCACGCCGCAGCAGGGATTTGATGCGCACAGCCTGATACAGAAGATACGGGCCTGTCTTGCCCTCGAAGCTCATGAAGCGATCGAGGTCGAAGACGTAGCTTGTGGTCCGGCTGTTCGACAGGTCGGCGAACTTCAGCGCCGCAATGGCCACCTTTTGCGCCGTCGCCTCGAAGGTCGCCTCGTCCAGATCGGCCCCAAGTTCAGCTTCGCGCAGCCGGTCCCGCGCCTTGTCCGTGGCCTGGGTGATCAGGTCATGCAGCTTCAGCACGCCGCCCGCGCGGGTCTTGAAAGGCTTGCCGTCGGTGCCGTTCATCGTGCCGAAGCCGAGGTGTTCCAGCGAGCCGGCATCGGCGTACCGGGCCAGATAGGCACCGCGGAACACCTGTTCGAAATGTTCGGCCTGGCGTTCGTCCACGACATACAGGATCAGATCAGGGTCGATCCTGTTCCGGCGGTCCAGGATCGTGGCCAGATCGGTCGTGCCGTACATGGCCGAGCCTTCCGAACTGATCACCAGCAGAGGCGGCGGACTGGGGGCCTCGATCACCGAGCCATCAGCCAGCTTGCGTTTGCGGGTCTCGCCATTGCGGGCGACGTGGATGACCTGGGCACCGTCATCCTCGACCAGCAGCGACTTGGCCTTCAGGTCCACGACCATGCCAGGGATCAGGGGATCAGCATCGCTCTCGCCGTTCCAGAGATCGAATGTAACGCCCAGCGCCCCGAACTCGCGCTCGAGCGCGACCCGGCTCACCGCCACAAAATGCGACCACAGGGCACGGTAGCCGGCATGACCCGCCTGCAGGGCCGCCGTCGCCTTGCGGGCCCGGTCGCGGTATTCCCCGTCTTCCTTGGCGCGTCCGGCAGCCAGTGGATACAGCCGTTCAAGGTCCTCCAGCGTGACCGGGCTGTCGGCGGGAAAGGGCCCATCGCCCTCGGCGAGGAAGGCATCCGCGCCGCCCTCGTCACCGACCGCAACGATCAGCAGCCCCATCTGGAAGCCCCAGTCGCCGAAATGGGCATCACCCCAGACCGTGTCGCCGCGAAAACGGAACAACCGCTTCAGGCTCTCCCCAATGATCGAGGACCTCAGATGGCCGACGTGCATCGGCTTGGCGACATTGGGCCCGGCATAGTCGATCACGACCTTGCGCGGCTTGGCGACAGCCGAGGCACCGGCATGATCGGCATCCGACGCCACCTCAGCCGCCCGTTCGGCAAGAGCAGCGTCTGAAAGCCGGAAATTGACGAAGCCAGGTCCCGCGACCTCGACGGAAGCGAGGCGAGGATCAGAGGACAGGCGTTCCGCGATCCGGGCCGCCAGCTCACGAGGATTGGCCTTCAAGGCCTTGGCCGCGGCCAAGGCACCGCTTGACTGGAAATCAGCCAGGTCGGGGCGGTCAGAGGTCGTGACACGCGCGAGCGCCTTGTCCACGCCTTCGGCAGCGAAGGCGGCGGCTACCGCTTCGCCGAGCGCAGTCTTCAGATCGGTCATTGAGCGGCGGTTGCCGAGCCGGCGTTGACGCGGAACCGGCTGCCCGTCCGGTTGAACGCAGCCATCTCGGACGTCACCTCGAAGCCCACGAGAATCTCGAAATTGGAGCCTGAGACCTCAGGCCCCTTGCGCGGAATCACAATCGTCTTTTCCTCAGTCACCGAGGCAGTGCGGCTGCCGTCGAAATTGACCGGCAGGTCGAAATATTCCTTGGCGAGAACGGCACTGTTCCGCTCGGTCAGTGCCACCCAGTAGCGATAGGTCCGCTGATCACCCGAAGCCTGCGGGCCGCGTCCCAGATTGAAAAGCATGTCGATCTGAACGGTGATCGGCTCGTTGTCACGATAGCTGCAGCCTGCAGTCACGCCCTCGATCTCGCCGGTAAAGCCTACGTTTGCTGTCGCAGCACGATTATCCGCCAGCTCGACATAGCGAGCCGCATCGTAAAGCACCTTCACAAAGGGGCATGGGCCGGCATTGGCGCGCTGGCGAAGGGGCGCGATGCGGGGGGCGCGGCTACGCGGGGCCTCCTGAGCATC
>QBLX01000042.1:0-3870 GCA_003241825.1 Alphaproteobacteria bacterium | reverse complement strand
GTCGCTGCTGGCCGCGTTGACCCGGCTGTTGTTGCTGGCCAGGCATCTGGGCCGCAGCGGGCAAGGCGATTGCCAGGACGGAGACGGCGATAAGGGACGTGAGGACGCGACGCATCAAGGCAATATCCGACTGCGAAAGAGACGCGCATCCCCGGCCGGTCTGCGACCCGTCAACGCTGGTTGCTGATAGCGGCTAAAGCGAGGCGCGGCAAACCACTCCGCGCTATACATGCGGTAGCCGCAGGCGCTTCGAGCGACTAGATTACAGTCCATGACCGTTCATGCGATCCCGAAGCGCGCCCTGACTGTGCGCATGGCCACACCCCGCGGCTTCTGCGCCGGCGTGGACCGGGCCATCCAGATCGTCGAGCGCGCGATCGAGAAATTCGGTGCACCGGTCTATGTCCGCCACGAGATCGTGCACAATCGCCACGTGGTCGACCGGCTGAAGTCCATGGGGGCGATCTTCGTCAAGGAACTGGACGAATGCCCTGACGACCGGCCGGTCGTGTTCTCGGCGCACGGCGTGCCAAAGGCCGTCCCGGCTGCGGCCCGGGCGCGCGAGCTGCTTTTTCTCGATGCGACCTGCCCCCTGGTGTCAAAGGTGCACATCGAGGCCGAGCGGCATCATGCGAACGGCAAGCACATCATCCTGATCGGTCACGCCGGCCATCCGGAGGTCGTGGGCACCCTGGGCCAGTTGCCGGACGGTGCGATCAGCCTGGTGGAGACCGTCGAGGACGCAGAGACCTTCCAGCGTCCGGGTGACCAGCCACTCGCCTATGCCACCCAGACCACGCTGTCACTGGACGACACGGCCGAGATCGTGCGGACGCTGAAGTCCCGTTTTCCGGAACTGCCCGACCCGCACAAGGAAGACATCTGCTACGCCACGACCAACCGGCAGGAAGCCGTGAAGGGTCTCGCCGACGGGTCGGACCTCGTCCTCGTGGTCGGCTCCAGGAACTCGTCCAACTCGGTGCGACTGGTAGAGGTGGCGTTGCGCGCCGGTGCGGCCGATGCGCAGTTGATCGATGATGCATCGCAGATCGACTGGTCATGGTTCGACGGCGTCGGCGTGGTCGGCGTGACCGCCGGGGCCTCCGCTCCCGAACCGCTTGTTCAGGGCGTCGTCGATGCACTGAGGCGCAAATTCGATGTGATCGTCGCCGACGACCCCGGCGAGCCGGAGACCGTGGTCTTCAAACTGCCCCGGGCCCTCGCCGACTGATCGGTCAGTTGTCTGGGGCTTGCTGACCGCCGGACAGTTCCGCTGCGCGCGCAGGGGAAACCGGAGCCGCTACATCCTCGGCCGTGGCGTCGGCCAGCGAGTCCGGGGCCGGGGTCACGCCACCATCGGTCGGCAGGGCCGCAGCACCGCCAACGGAAGGCGCCGTCGAGGACCGGATCTCTTCGCGCGGTTCTTCCGCGACCGGGCCTTCTGCTGCAGGCGAGCATGCCCCCAGTGCGAGGGCGACAGCCCCAAGGGCGGTTACGGTGGCGAGAAGGCGCATTCGGAAATCTCCCGGACGATCGATCGACATTGGCTGACCAACGCGACAACTGCCGTGAAGTTGCCGTGGGCTATCCGCCGATGAAGTCCTGGGCGAACTCGGGCGCATCGCCGTCCTCGATGGGGTCCTCGTCCTCATGCATGCCGCGGGAGGGATCGGGCACCTCGAAACCGGTCGGCAGCGACAGGTCGAGCAGGCCCGCCGCCCGCATGTCCGCCGCCCCCGGCAAATCATGCACGCTGGCGAGCCCGAAATGTTCGAGGAAGCGGTCGGCCGTCGCATAGGTCACGGGGCGGCCCGGCGTGCGACGACGACCTCTCAGCCGGACGAACCCCATCTCCAGCAGCAGGTCGAGCGTCCCGCGCGAGATGGACACGCCGCGTACGCTCTCGATCTCGGCGCGGGTGACTGGCTGGTGGTAGGCTATGATGGCAAGCGTCTCGAGGGCCGCCTTGGACAGGCGCCGTGGCTCCTCGCGCTCCTCGGTCATGAGAAACGACAGGTCGGGCGACGTCCGGAACCGCCAGCGATCCGCCACACATTCCAGTTCAACTCCCCGCCCCTCGTAACGGGCCCTCAGCCCGGCAAGGGCCTGGCCGATGTCCGCCCCTTCGGGCAGTCGACGGGCAATCTCGGCTGCTGAAAGCGGCCCGGTGGCCGCAAACAGCAGGGCTTCCACCCGCCGTTCGATCTCGGTCTCGTCCGGTGCAAACCGCAGGTCGGTCATGGGGTCAGTTCCAGAGGCATGCCCCCACCATGCCGCTTGAGCCAGAGCTCGGCAAAGGCAGTCTCCTGGCGCACGTCCATCGCCCCCTCCTTGACCAGTTCCAGACTGGCCGAAAGGGTCGAGGCCAGATAGCTGGCCCGGGATGGCCCGTGTCCGCCTGCCTTCGGCGCGACCCGCTCCAGCGGGGTCCAGTCAGCCAGTCGCGGCAGGATCTCCCTCAACCAGTCGCGTGCATCCCCCAGCGGATAGGCCTCGACACGCTGGGTCGGATTGTAGTGGCGGGCCTGTTCGCGACGGCGCTGGGCGACGTAGGCGCTCATCAGGTCGTAAAGGCTGGCATCAATCCTGTCGGACGGCACGATCACCGTGGCCTCGGGGTCGCCGCGTGTGAAGACATCGCGCTTTAGCTGGGGCCGGGCCTGCAGCGCGTCCGACGCCCGCCGCATCGCCTCGAGCTTCTGCAGGCGGAAGGCCAGCGACGCGGCCATCTCCTCGGCCGGGACTTCATCGCCCCTGCCCTTCTCGGCCCGGGGCAGAAGCAGGCGTGACTTCAGATAGGCTAGCCAGGACGCCATCACGAGATAGTCCGCTGCCAGCGAGAAATTGCGGCGGCGCGCCTCGTGCACAAAAGCCAGATACTGTTCCGCCAGCGTCGTGATCGACAGCTTCAGCAGGTCGACCTTCTGGGTCCGGGCCAACGCCAGCAGCACATGCAGCGGGCCTTCATAGCCATCCAGGTCGACCACGAAAGCTTCGCGGGCGTCGACACTTTCAGCCGCACTGAAATCCAGATTGGGCTGGAAGGCTTCGGTCATGTCGCAGGGCCGGAGGCCTGGGCCTCACCCACGTCCGGACCCCTGGCGGCATCAAGTCGGCCCTGCATGGCAGTATCCAGACGGGCACGGGCCGCGACCGTGTCGAGGGGTTCGGGCGTGTGAACGATCCGGGCAAGGGCTGCATCAGCCCGCCGCCGCGAAGCGCCTTTCAGCTTGCCGACGCCGTCGGAAACGGCCCGCATCTCGCCCATGTCGCCATTCCAGTGAATGACGATGTCGCATCCCGCCCTGAGCGCTGCCCGTGCGCGGTCGGTCAGGCTTCCCGACAGGGCCTGCATCGTCAGGTCGTCGGACAGGATCAGGCCAGAGAAGCCCAGATGCTCGCGCATCATCCTGACCGCCTTCTTTGAGGTCGTGGCCGGTCGCTTCCGGTCGATCGCATCAAAGACAACATGCGCCGTCATGGCGATGGGCATGTCAGAAAGAGCCTTGAAGGGCGCGAAGTCCCAGGCGTCCAGCGTCGCCCAATCGGCGTGAACGACCGGCAACTCCTTGTGACTGTCGGCAAACGCCCGACCGTGACCCGGCATGTGCTTGATGACCGGCAACACCCCGCCCGCCAGCAACCCTTCGGCTGCGGCCCGTCCCAGCAGACTGACGGTTTCGGGATCCCCTGCATAGGCGCGGTCGCCGACGATATCGTGGGCACCCGGCACCGGCACGTCCAGCACCGGCACACAGTCCACTGTGATGCCCAGAGCCTTGAGGTCATGCGCCATCAGCCTGGCACCCAGCCGGACCAGTTCCCGGGCCTCCGAAGGATCGACGGCCGCTTCCAGATAGGCACGACCGG
>QBLX01000041.1:5508-20346 GCA_003241825.1 Alphaproteobacteria bacterium | reverse complement strand
GTCTGGCTTCATATGGCGCGGCTCTGGATCAGCTCAATTTGAGGCATCTGCATCGACCGGGCCGGCTCCGGGAAAACAATCGGATCGAGAACTCTCACCTGCCAATCCGACGACGAGAACGACAGCAGCAGCGGTTCAAATCCCAGGCCTCAGCCCAGAGATTCCTCACCACCCACGCAGCGATCTACAACACGTTCAACACCCAGCGCCATTTGATCAGCAGGCCAACCCTTCGGCACTTTCGTGCAGAAGCCGATGCTGCATGGGCGGCCGCCTTTGCCTGAAATCAGGCGGGGAAGGGGCCTTTTGGCCGGCAGCCGTTAACCTGACAGCGCCTTGTCGGCTGCGTTCGCCTGATCACGAGAGGGTAGGGCACTTCTCAGCGCGGCGCAGTTATCCTAGTAGCGCGTACGCGAGGCGTCACGGTAGAACGTTGCCTGCGGCGCGATAGATTGCGTACCATTGCTGAGTTGAAATCGCGACTTGGACGGCGCGGCAGCAATCCATGAGGCGCCCAATATTGGTTGTGCCAGTGACCGGCTGCATCCTGGCCGGATGACGCAAAAGCCAAGCAATTGCGACTGTAACGTTGCTAACCTGATGTTGCCTGGCGACTGCGTCGATCACGGCATTCAGTTCGGGGAATTGATCATTGTCCAGGAAAACCCCTTCGAAAAACCCGAACTGCAAAGGCGACCATGGCTGAATGGTAATATCGTTCAGCCGACAATAGTCGAGAACGTAACCGTCCCGATCCACAGCTGCAGCATTCGCCATGTTGGCGTTGAAGCCACTGCTGATCATCGAAGCGTTGGCAATGCTGAGCTGCAACTGGTTGACGACCAACGGCTGGCCTACGGCGCGCTTGAGCAACTCGATCTGCCCCGGGGTGTGGTTTGAAACTCCAAAATGACGGACCTTCCCGGCTGCCGCCAGCAGTTCAAAAGCTTCGGCGACTTCGTCGGGCTCGACGAGGGTATCCGGGCGATGAAGCAGGAACACATCAAGATAGTCGGTGTTGAGGCGGCTCAAGCTGCCGTCCACGGAAGCAAGAATGTGCTCTCGCGAGAGATCATACATCCCATCCCGGATGCCGCATTTGGACTGTAGGATGAGGCTTTCGCGAGGTGTTTGAGTCGACCGTATCGCTTCGCCGAAACGTTTCTCGCACTCGCCACCACCATAGATGTCCGCGTGGTCGAAGAAGTTGGCATCGTGGGCCAGCGCGCTTTCTACAAACCGCTCAAGTTCTGCCGGGGCAAGCTTGTCGATGCGCATGCATCCTACGGCGATAGCCGGAATGTCCAGCGCACTGCTGCCTAGCTTCATAGTCCGCATCTCAACCCTCTCCAGTTCGAAAGCCAACGTGATATCCCCGTGCCAGATGCCTATCGCAACACTGTTACGTTCGCCATCCGCGCTCCAGACCGTCCCGGGAACGCGGTGCATGAACGCGATGTGGCGTTTGCTCACTAAGCGAATTCAGAGAAACTGGCAGCACTCACGGCCTGGCTGGCTTGCGTCGCTGGTTGATAGGCACGCAGGCCGGCCTCTTGCCGATCCTACGAGCCGAAGCTCAGATGAACCAAGGACGCTGGATTCGGCTGGATGAGAACCCGGGGTGACGTCGGGTGAAGCTCTTCGATCACTGAGAACCGAGGGACTGATGCCGCTTGGCTCCAACCCCCCGAACTTAAAACATATTTTTTGTAAGTCGGCGATTGAATAGCTCTACTTTTGGGGCGGGCTGACCTAACCTGGCAGCCCGCTGATGACAGGAGATTCCATGTTTCTTGCGTCCACTCTGCTAGCGATCGTGGCCACCACGGCCGAGCTCGACGAAGCTTCGCCCCGTGCGCAGGTAGCCCAGGGGGTTCTGGTCGGCGAGAACCAAGAAGGTGTGAAAGCCTTTCGTGGAATCCCCTTTGCTTCACCTCCGACCGGGGCGCTTCGCTGGACCGCTCCCCGGCCTGCAGCAGGCTGGACCGGCCTCCGGGAGGCCGTGGAACCTGGCGCGATCTGCATCCAGCCGCCCTCTAACGGGGATCCAGGTGTCGGGCCCCTGCCCATGAGCGAGGACTGCCTTACGCTCAACGTCCACACGCCCGGAGGTGCAACCAGATCGTTGCCTGTCATGGTGTGGATTCATGGCGGCGGGTACAACAACGGATCAGGGACAGCCGGACTTTATGAAGGCACGAACCTCGCGCGGCGCGGAGTCGTGGTCGTGTCGATCAACTACCGGCTTGGCAGGCTGGGCTTCTTTGATCATCCCGCACTGGCCGCCGAACGAGACAACAGCACTCCGGGCGGCAACTATGGTGTTATGGATCAGATTGCTGCGTTGCAGTGGATTCAAACAAACATCGCGGCCTTCGGGGGTGACCCCGCCCGAGTGACGATCTTTGGTGAATCTGCAGGGGGTGCCGCTGTTCTTCAGTTGATGACGGCGCCGTCTGCGCGAGGTCTCTTCCACCAGGCCGTCGTGCAGTCAGGGCTGGGACGCGAGCAATCGACACGACTGGCCTCCGATCGCCCCGGCCGCGCGTCCGCACAATCGCTGGGATATACTTTCGCAAGCACAGTAGGCATCTCTCCCGGCGCATCTGCGGCCGAGCTTCGTGCCCTGCCGGCTGAGGTGTTCCTGACCCCGGCCCCCGTTTTCTCGACCGACAACCTGATCGTCGACGGCACCGTGCTGACCGAAGACGTCGTTGCAGTTTTCGACGCCGGGCGTCAGGCCCGCGTTCCTCTGTTGATCGGCACAAATAGCGCTGAGTTTTGGTGGATGCGGCCGAATGACGCCGGAGCCTATGGAAGGCTCGATGATGCCATGACCGAGGAAGAACGCCTGGACCTGGTCGAAGCCTACGGTGGACAGACGGGCTACGACGCCCATGTCGTCAGCGACCTTGTGTTCAATGAGCCGGCACGTCATCTGGCACGCCTCCACGCCCGGACAGGTAGCCCGACATGGCTCTACCGCTTCGATTTCGTCCCGGCTTCCAACCCCGAACCCAGCGGCGGGGCGACTCATGCGTCTGAGCGACCTTATGTGTTCGACAATCTGCACACCGTAGGCAGAGCGATGGGCGAGCGTGACTTCCGGGCCGCTACGGCCATGGCCGACTACTGGACCACATTTGCTGTTACGGGCTCCCCGCGCCCGCTTAAACATCCATCATGGCCACGGTTCGACGCGGCGACTGAGGTGCTGCTGGAATTCACGAACTTAGGCCCAACTGTAAGGCCGGTACCTTTCGGGGACCGGCTTGATCTGATCACCCGTTACCGGGATCGCATCGCGCCCTAAAGTGTGTCGAGGACTGCGCCGTGGGTGCGAATCACGTCTGCGTAAAGCAGACCTGAATCCTTGATGGTCCGCTCCTGGGTCTGGAAGTTCACATGCGTGATGCCGAAGCGTTTTGAATAGCCGAGCGACCACTCCAGATTATCCAGCAGAGACCAAGCCATATAGCCTTCCAGCCTGACACCACGACCGATCGCATCGTGCGCTGCCTTTAGGTGATTGGTCAGGTAGTCGACCCGCATCGGATCGTTGATGCGGCCATTGATGGCATGGGGCGGGTCATACCAAGCCGAGCCGTTCTCCGTGATCATGAGGGGTAGACCATTGGTCTGTTCATGCAACCAGACAAGGGTATCGGTGAGGGCCGGGGGATAAACCTCCCAGCCAGTTTCGGTATGGGCATGCTGGATCTGCTTTACCGGTCGCGCGCGAACCGGCCACGCGTCCGGTGCGTCTTCGGGCACGGCGCGTGTGTACCAGTTCAACCCCATCCAGTCAGTCGGCTGACTGATCAGGTCGAAGTCTTCAGCCGGAAACTCCCGCCATGCCTTGCCGTATACGTCCTTGAGTTCGTCCGGGTACCCTCGTCCCATCAGGGGATCCAGGAACCAGCGGTTCATTTGCGCTTCTGCGCGTTTGCGAGCGGCCTCGTCTTCGGGCTTATCGCTGGCCGGGTATTTTGGCTCGATATTCAGCACGATCCCGATCCTGCCCTCGCCGACTTCACGGAAACGCTTCACAGCCGCACCGTGAGCACGCAGCACATTGTGCGCGGCAATCACGGCCTCGAACGCGGAACGATGTCCAGGGGCCAGTGCGCCGTGCAGATAGCCGCCGTCGATAATGACCCATGGTTCGTTGATGGTTCCCCACGTCTTCACCCGCCCCTTGAACCGCTCGAACAGCACCTGTCCGTAATCGGCGAACCAGTCGGCGATCTCGGGGTTCAGCCAGCCTCCCCGGTCGTCCAGAGCTGCCGGAAGGTCCCAGTGGTAAAGGGTGCAAAGCGGCTCGATGCCAGCCTCGAGAAGGCCGTCGATCAACCGGTCGTAGAAGGCAAGCCCCGCCTCGTTCAGTCGGCCGGTCCCATCCGGCATGACCCGGCTCCAGCTGACGGAAAACCGGTAGGCCTTGAGGTTCAGCCGTTTCATGACCTCGATATCATCGCGCCATCTGACGTAGTGGTCGCAGGCTATGTCCCCGGTATCGCCATCCTTCATGTTGCCGGGGGTGTGACTGAACCGGTCCCAGATCGATGCCCCGGCACCGTCGGCCATGGATGAGCCCTCGATCTGATAGGCGGCGGTCGCGGCCCCCCAGAGGAAGTTGTCAGGGAAGGTATAGCGCGTGGTCATCGGCAAGCTCTCGGTGGGGAGGTCCGGTCAGGAGCAGGCCTGATGGACGGTAGGGCTTCTGTCGGCAAAACGTTCGTGTGGCCAGACTACGGCACTTGCAAGGCATAAGGCTAGTGTGTCATGTAACCGATTACAGGAATTAGTCGACGGACCTTCGATAAGGGGGCCGGTATGACGCCCGGGGACCCAGGACATCCGTTTGGCATTGCTTTCATGTCATTTTCGCCCAGGTGACGGGCAATGTGGATCGCGTCCGTGAAGGCCGCGACCATCCGTGACGTGGCGGCACGTGCAGAGGTTTCCGTAGCCTCGGTATCTCGCGTGCTCACGGGGGCCGGCATTGTTGCCGAGCCTACGCGCCAGCGCGTCCTCGAGGCCGTCGCGGCCCTGGCCTATGTCCCACATTCGGGTGCGCGGAGCCTTTCGACAAGTCGGACCGACACTGTCGGGGTGATCTTGCCAGACCTATTCGGCGAGTTTTTCTCCGAGCTGATCCGCGGCATGGACATTACTGCAAGAGCGCATGGGCTGCATCTGATCGTATCGAGCTCCCATGACGATGCTGCTGATGCCGCTGCTGCAATCCGATCCATGCGAGGGCGGGTCGATGGGCTGATCGTCCTGTCACCGCATCTCGATGCGGTCGATCTCGCTGCCAGTCTTTCCGGGCGGCTTCCGGTACTCTTGATGAACGGCGGGGCCAATGACGCGGGTCGACCCTCGATCGTCGTCGACAATATGGGCGGAGCCGCTGCAGCAGTCGGGCATCTCCTCGATCTCGGTCACCGTCGGATACTTCATATCAGCGGGCCAGCCGGAAATCTGGAGGCCCGCGACCGGAAAGCGGGATACTCGCAGGCCATGCTTTCGGCAGGGCAAGAGGTCCTGATCGCCCAGGGGGACTTCACGCAGGCTTCCGGCCATACGGCGGTGACACAACTGCTGCGGCAGGGTCGTGCTCCGCAGGCCGTCTTTGCCGCCAATGACATGATGGCTCTGGGGGCGCTTCTGGCGCTCCAGGACGCGGGCCTTCGCTGTCCAGAGGATGTGGCTGTTGTCGGGTTTGACGACGTCCCGATTGCCGCTCTGGTTCGCCCCTCGCTCAGCACGATGCGGATTGATATCGCGCAAACAGGAAGCCGCGCGATGGAACGTCTGGTCGGGTTGATCACCGCTTCGAGCGATCCTGGTGCAGCACCGGACCTGGCATGTGAGGTCATCCGCCCCCGCCTCGTCGTCCGTCAGTCCACGACGTCGTCTATCGCCACCCGCCCAGGCCACGCGGCACACGCGCTGGCTCCCATCGCCTCAAACGGAGAGTGAATATGTCCCGGACCACCCTGCGCAACCGCGCCCTTTGTGCCGCATCAGCGCTTGCCGTTGCTGCCCTGATGGCGGCTGGCTCAGCTTCCGCCCAAGCGACCAACGCGACCCTGCGCGGGACTCTTTACGACGGGGTTTCGGCAGAGGCTGGCGGAACCATTGTCGCCACCGAGATAGCCAGCGGCTTTACCTATCGAGGCCGGATCAGCGCAGATGGTGGATACGTCATCGTCGGGCTGCGTCCGGGAACCTATCGCATCATAGCGACCGGTGCAGACGGCCAGACGGCGGAGGATACGGTTACATTATCGACCGGACAGGTCGGCACGCTCGACCTTGACGTGGCCAGTGTCGCTACAGCCGCCGCTGGAGCGGATGGTGTAACTGATCTCGAAGAAATCGTGGTCACCGGCCGGCGTATTTTCGAGGTCAGGACTTCGGAAGTTGCCACCGGTGTGAGTCAGCAACAGATCAACAATCTGCCGCAGACAAACCGGAATTTCCTCAACTTCGCAGCGCTGGCGCCCGGGGTGCGCGTGACGGAGGGCGAGAACGAGCGGACAATCTCCGCCGGGGGTCAGCCCGCCCAGGCTATCAATGTCTTCGTCGATGGCCAGAACCAGAAATCAACCATCATCGATGGGGGCGTTGCCGGTCAGGACGACAGCCGCGGCAACCCCTTCCCGCAGGCAGGCGTGCAAGAATTCCGGGTTATCACCCAAAACTTCAAGGCCGAGTACGAACAGGCCGGGTCCGCCATCATCACGGCCGTCACCCGTTCAGGTACCAATGAGTTTCATGGCGAGGTGTTTGGCACCTATCAGGACGAAGGCTGGATTGATCAGAACGTGTTCGATGAGAGGGCAGGCCGGATCGAACCCGAACTGAAACGCGAGCAGTACGGGTTTGCGCTCGGCGGCCCCATCATTCGTGACAGGCTGCATTTCTTCGGTACCTATGAACGCAAGGATGAAACGCGCTCGAACTCGGTTTTTGTGAACAACACAGCCTATGCGTCGCAGTTCGCATCCGAGGTTGGCACTTTCGCCGCGCCGTTTGAAGAAGACCTCTTCTTTGGCAAGCTGTCCTGGCAGATCGACGACCGTCAACGGCTTGAGCTCAGCGGCACCTACCGATCGGAAAACGAAATTCGAGGGTTCGGCGGTCAGACGTCCGTTAGCCGCTCGGAACAGGCCAATACCGACGTCCGCTCAATCAACGCGCGTCACACCTTCCAGGGCGACCGCTTCCTGAACGAGTTCACATACGACTATTTCTCTTACACCTATAATCCGACACCACTCTCGTCGGATGCATTCGGACGGGAATTCGTTATTTTCCGCGACGCGGATGGTGCGCCCGGCTTCCAGTACAATATCTTCAGCCGCGAGCAGACAGTCTTCAATACCGGCGGGCGTAGCGACAGCCAGTTTATTGAACAGCAAAGCCATACCCTTCGGAACGACATCACAATCCCCGACCTTGAGTGGATGGGCACCCACACCATCAAGCTCGGTGCCAAATACTCGATGCAGAACTACTTCGTGAACAAGGAGTTCGGGCGTAATCCACAGTTCGTGTTCGACATCGAGGGCCGGTCGGAAATCAATGGAAGCCGTGACATTCCGGTCTCCGTCTTCCTTGGCGCGTTCGTGCCGCCAGCCGATATCGATAACAATGTCATCGGCCTCTATATTCAGGATGACTGGCAGATCACTGACCAGTTGGAAATCAACCTCGGACTGCGCTGGGATTATGAAGACAATGCGGTGAATAACGACTGGGTAACCCCGGCCAATATCCGCGAGACCCTGACCCGCATACAGGCGCTGCCGAATTACGATTTCCCGTCGTACTTCAACCCTTCAGACTATATCTCTGACGGCAACCGGGAGGCATTCAAGGGCGCATTCCAGCCGCGTATCGGCTTTTCCTATGACGTCTTCGCCGACGAACGGACGGTCGTGTTCGGGGGGGCCGGTCGCTACTATGACCGCCTTGGCTTCAACTTTTCCTTCGACGAACGCTTCAAGCCCTTCCAGTTCAACCAGCAGATCTTCTTCTCTCGTAACGGAGGAATGGTCGGCGGTCAGAATACCATCGCGTTCAACCCGACCTACCTGACCACTGCCGGTCTCGATCCCTTGCTGGCCGCGACGCCCGGGCGAGGAGAAATCTTCCTGGTCAACAATGATGCGGAACCGCCCGTGACAGATCAGTTCAACTTTGGCGTTCGGCAAAAGGTAGGTATCTTCCAGACCGCGCTGACGCTTGCCTATTCAAAGACCAGCAATCTGTCCGCCTGGTATATTGCCAATGCGTCCACTGAGACGGGCGGCCGGTTCAACGGTCCGACTCCAGCGTCCGTCGGTCGTCCCGAGTTCAACAATCTGATCTTCTTCCAGAACGCCGACAAGGAAGCTGAGTTCAAGGCACTGTATTTTACCGTCGACAAGCCATTCGACCGTGACTCGAACTGGGGCTTCAACCTTGCCTATACGCTGTCGGAGGCGACGCAGAACGGAAGCCGGGATTCCGGCATCACCGGCTTTGACTTTGATTACAACACGCCCGGTCTTTCGCCGGAGTATCCGTCCGCGACCGACGAAGAGCATCGCATCGTCGCATCCGGCACGGTCGGTCTGCCTTTTGATTTCCTGCTGTCGGGGATCGTTACATTGGGATCGGGTCTGCCTTTCAACGTGTTCAACTGCCCGGACGCGACCAATCCTAACATCTGCTGGAACGGGGGGCGGCCCGATCGCCGCGAAGTCTTCCCGGGGCTGAGCTTTGCATACCGGCAGATCGACCTTCGCCTGACAAAATCCTTCGAGACCTGGCAGGGGCACGAAGTCCAGTTCATCGTCGATGCGATCAACGTCTTCGGCTTTGACAACTACAACTCGTTTGAAGGCGACTTCAATAATCCCCGGTTTGGCCGGCCATTCAGCAGCTTCCTGCCCAACCGCAGCTTCCAGGTTGGGCTGCGCTACACATTCTAGGACTCCCCTGAGCCTTGGCCGTCGTCGGCAAGCCGACGACGGTCGCCTTTTTTTTAGTGACGCGGGGGCGCAGTTACAGGATGAATGAGTATGGAACGTCGCCGTTTTCTGATGGCCTCCACAGCCGCAGTGATCGCCTCATTCGGTATAGCCGCCTGTGCTAGCTCACCCGAACATGTGAGCGGTCTTCCGCTGGATCCTGCGGTCGAAGAACTGCAGCGCCGGACGTTCGACTGGTTTGTCAGGGTCACCGACCGCGACAGGGGTCTGACACCAGACCGCTGGCCGACTAAATCCTTCTCTTCCGTCGCTGCGATCGGGTTCGCCCTCACTTGCTGGCCGGTCGGTGTTGAGAGAGGCTGGATGACCCGGGAAGAAGCGCGGTTCCGAACGCTGAACACGGTTCGATTCTTCCATGACGCGCCTCAGGGACCGGATGCCCGGGGCATGACGGGCCACAAGGGATTCTTCTATCACTTCCTCGACATGGATACTGGGCACCGCTTCGGCACAACCGAATTGTCCACGGTGGATACCGCGCTGCTCATGGGCGGGATGCTGTTCGCCGCCAGATTTTTTGATCGCGACGATCCCCAGGAGGCCGAGCTCCGTCGCCTGACGCAGGCGATCTACGAACGGATTGAATGGGACTGGGCTGTGGTCCGTCCCGACCGGATCACCATGGGATGGCACCCGGAGACCGGCTTTATCGAGGCGGACTGGCACGTCTATAACGAGGGTATGCTGGTCCTGCTTCTGGCACTGGGCAGTCCCACCCATTCTGTTCCCACGACGGTCTGGGATGAATGGTGTGGCGTCTATGATCGCAGCTGGACTGATGCCTGGGGGCCCGTCCACTTGCATTTCGCCCCCTTGTTCGGGCACCAGTATAGCCATCTGTTCATCGACTTCCGCGGCATCCGCGATGCGTGGATGCGGACGAAATCAGCAGAAATCGGCGCGTTCGACTATTTCGAGAACAGCTGTCGTGCGGTTCAGGCCCAGCGGAAGTATGCCGCTGACAATCCCGGCGGCTGGGCCGGCTATTCGGCAGCAGTATGGGGTCTGACGGCCTGTGACGGCCCGGGTGACTTCTTTCAGGTCGTGGATGGGCGCGAACGCGAATTCTTCAGCTATTCAGCCCGGGGTCCGGGGGAGCGGGACGACGGCACTATCGCGCCAACCGCTGCTATGGCCAGCTATCCCTTCGCCCCGCTGGAAGTGACTGCATGCCTGAAGGCCATGAAGGACCGGTATGGCGCAGCGATTTACGGGGAATGGGGTTTCCTTGACGCGTTCAATCCCACCTTGAAGGACCGTGATGGTCCCCTGCTGCACGGTCGGATCCTTCCTGGCGTGGGCTGGGTCGACGGTGACTATCTGGGCATCGACCAGGGGCCAATCGTGACGATGATCGAGAATGGCCGCTCCGATCTTGTCTGGCGATACATGCGGACTGAGCCGAACCTCAGGCGCGGGCTGGAGCGCGCCGGGTTCACCGGAGGCTGGCTGGCGGCATGATCGACCGGCGCGCAACGCTTGGACTGATGGTGGGGGCGGGGGCCGCACTGGCGGGGTGTGCCCGGGACGACGGGATCATACGTCTTACCTTCTGGGCGATGGGTAACGAAGGATCCAGCGTCCCGAAGATCCTGCCCGCGTTCGAAGCTGCCAATCCCGGCATCCGGGTCGAGGTCCAGCCCCTGCCATGGACAGCGGCGCACCAGAAACTGCTGACTGCCTATGCCGGTGACTCGCTGCCGGACGTCAGCCAGATCGGCAATACCTGGGTCGCGGAACTGGCAGCGATCGGGGCACTTTCGGTGACGCCGCCGGCTGCTGCGGACCTGTTGGATGACCAGTTTCCGGCGGTGCTGGAGACAAACCGAATCAACGGCCGGGCGATGGCTACGCCCTGGTACGTCGATACCCGGCTGATTTACTACCGTACCGACATTCTGGCCCGTGCAGGCTTCGATGCGATGCCGATGACATGGGAAGCGTGGAAACGGGCCATGCACGCCGTCAAACGAGTATCGGGACCCGACAATTTCGCGATCCTGTTGCCCGTCAATGAATTTGAGCAGCTTCTGACCTTCGGACTGCAGGGTGATCAACCCTTGCTTCGAGACGGCGACACGCGAGGCAATTTTTCCAGCCCGTCCTTTCTCCAGGCCCTGGCCTTCTACAAGAGTCTGTTCGACGAAGGTCTGGCCCCCGTCGCTTCGGCGGCTCAGATTTCCAACGTCTGGACCGAGTTCGCCAGGGGCTATTTCTCCTTCTATTTCTCGGGCCCCTGGACCATTGGCGACATGAAGAGCCGTCTTCCACCCGAGATCCAGCCACACTGGACGACTGCTGGCGTGCCTGGCCCCGATGGGCCGGGAGCCTCGGCACCTGGCGGGTCGTCCCTTGCCGTATTCAGCTCTTCTCCGCATCAGGACGCGGCCTGGAAACTGGTGCGCTATCTTTCCGAACCTGCGGTGCAGGCCGAATTCAACGTCATTTCCGGCGACTTGCCTGCGCGACCATCGGCCTGGGCCGCACCAAAGGTGGCGTCCGATCCATATATCGCCGCGTTCAATGGTCAACTCGCGCGCGCCAGGGCCGTACCCAAGGTGCCGGAGTGGGAGCGGATCGTCACCGAGATGCAGATCGTCGCAGAACGCATGGTGCGGGGTGAATTCACAGTGGCGGCCGCCGGGGCTGAGATCGATCGCCGGGCCGACAGGCTCCTGGAAAAGCGGCGCTGGATGATCGAACAGGGGCGGGCATCGTGACCGCAGCCCGGATGGGAAAGACCGAGCGGGCGGCATGGGGCTTCGTGGCTCCGTCGCTGATTGCCATCGCCATTTTTTTCGTCGTGCCCGTCTTCTCTGCCTTGTTGCTGAGCCTGACTGACTTCGACATCTATGCGCTGGCGGACCTCGGCAATATGCGGTTCGTTGGCCTGCAGAACTATGAGCGTCTTCTGGGTAACCCGCTGTTCTGGGGGGCCATGCGCAACACGATGTGGTTCTGCGTGCTGGGTGTGCCGCTGACCATCGGGGCCTCGCTACTGGCAGCGGTCATCCTGAATGCCCGGACGGTCAAATGGCGACCTCTCTGGCGGGTCATGTTCTTCGCGCCTTATGTCACCACACTGGTCGCTACGGCGGTGCTGTGGAACTACATGCTGCACACCCGCTACGGGGTCATCAACTGGATGATCACCAGCTTCGGGCTGCCGGCCGTCGACTGGCTGGGCAGTCCGAATACCTCGATCCCGGCCATACTCATGTTCGTGGTATGGAAGGCGTTCGGCTATAACATGCTGATCTTCCTGGCGGTTCTGCAGACAGTGCCAGATGACCTCTATGAGGCTGCCCGCATCGACGGGGCCGGGCCGTGGGCCCGCTTTCAGCACGTCACACTCCCGGCCATCGCACCGACGCTGTTGTTGGTCTCGATCATTTCGGTGGCAGGCTTTTTCCAGCTGTTCGCCGAACCGTATGTGATGACCCAGGGGGGGCCGTCCCAGTCAACCGTCACCGTGCTCTACTTCATGTACGAAGAGGGCTTCAAATGGTGGAACCTGGGCTCAGCCAGCGCCGTGGCCTTCATCCTCTTCCTGTGCATCTTCGCGGTCACCCTGCTGCAACTCGCGGTGTCTCGGCGGCTGGGCGGAGATCACACGTGAAGGTTCGCGCCCTGCTTCTGAATTTGGGCGTCGCTATGATCGGGTTGATCGTGCTGTTCCCACTGCTGTGGATGGTCTCGGTCAGCTTCATGTCCACCGGAGAAGCCGCGACCTTTCCGCCACCCCTCCTGCCGAAGACCTGGACGCTTGAGCATTACCGCGACCTGTTCGTGAACCAGGGGATGGGGCGTTACATGTGGAACAGCTTCGCGCTCGCCACGCTTGCGACCGCGCTGGCCCTGCTCTTCACGGTGCCCGCCGGCTACGCCTTTGCCAAGCTCGGCTTCCGGGGGCGTGACCGGCTGTTCCAGCTTTTGATCGGGGCCCTGGTCATTCCGGCGCAGATCGGCACCCTGCCGCTGTTTCTCATGCTCAAGTCCATGGGGCTGGTGAACACCTATGCCGGCGCATTGGTCCCGTGGCTGGCTTCGATTTTCGGGCTGTTCCTCGTTCGCCAGTACGCCCTCTCCATCCCCGACGAAATGCTGGAGGCGGCCCGGATCGACGGTGCAACCGAGGGCCAGATCTTCCGGCGCATCGTCCTGCCGACCTTGTCGCCCATCCTGGTGACGCTGGGACTGTTCGTGTTTCTCGGCAGCTGGAATGACTTCCTGTGGCCGCTGATCGTGCTGACGGATCAGTCGAACTACACCCTGCCGGTCGCTCTAGCCGCCCTGTCGCGCGAGCATGTGCAGGATGTGGAGCTGATGATGGCCGGGGCGGTCATCACCGTGGCTCCGGTGCTGATCCTGTTTCTGGCGCTCCAGCGATTCTACATCCGCGGCATGCTCGCGGGTAGCGTGAAGGGATAGTTGATGAAACTCGCCCATCTAATCGACAGCATGACGGCCGGCAGGCGAGTGGAGGGCGGCCGTCGCTCCGTGGAGCCTGCAGCCCTGCCCAGCCGGCAGCAAGATCTGCGACACGGCTCGTCGGCGGGCATAGGACGCATCCGGGCTATGGTTCTGGGCCTGCTTCTGGTGGCGGTGTCTGCTGCGCCTGCGAGTGCCCAGACATCTCGCATTCTCGACGCCTTCGAGGATTTGACGCCCTGGACAGCTGACGCCTCGACCGATGTATCCTCGACCCTTTCGGCGGTCGAAGGTGTCACAGGCACTGCGCTTCGGCTTGACTACGATTTCAATGGTCGGTCGGGCTATGCTTTTGCCGCGCGGGATCTCTCGTTCGAAGCACCGGAAAACTACGAGATCAGCTTCCGCATCCGCGGCGTGGGCCCGATCAACACTTTCGAGGTCAAATTCACCGACGCCTCTGGCGAGAACGTGCACTGGCGCCAGACCACGCGTTACGATTTTCCCGACGGCTGGACCCAGGTCACGATCAAGAAGCGCCAGGTCATCTGGGCCTGGGGACCGAACCCCGACCGTACCTTTCGCGGGGCAGACCGGATCGAGTTCGTTGTGGTCGTGGGCGAGGGCGGGGAGGGGTTCTTCGAGATCGACGATCTGACCCTGCGGTCGTTGCCGCCTGAACCCTCAGTGCCCCCACGTGCTGTGGCTACGGCAACAAGTGCGCTCGCACCTGCCATTGATTCCCTGGCCGTGGATGACGATGCGCAAACGGCCTGGCGCGCAAGCGCTCTGGAGCCGCAGAGCCTGACGCTCGATCTGGGGTATGAGCGGGAGTTCGGGGGCGTCACCCTGCGCTGGGCGGAAGGGCAATCAGCTTCGGCGTATCGGCTGATGGCCTCCGCGGATCGACGAGACTGGAGGGAGCTGGCTCGCGTGGACGATGGCGATGGCGGCACCGACTGGCTGTTGACGACCGAGGCCTCTGCGCGCTGGTTGCGGCTGGACCTTGTCAGCGCCGCTCCGGCTCCCGCAGCATCCGGCCTGACCGGAGCCGGGCCCGCCTCGACCGCAGCGGGCGTTTACGGCCTCGCCGAACTGCGGATCGAGCCGCTCGCCTTCGGCAAGGACCGTACGACCTTTCTGACGGCTGTGGCTGGCGAGAGCCGCCGCGGGCTTTATCCGCGCGGGTTCGTTGGCGAACAGCCCTACTGGACCCTTGTCGGCGTGGATGGCGGCGGCGAGAGCGGGCTGATCTCGGAAGATGGCGCGATCGAGATCAGGCGCGGCGGCCCTTTGATCGAACCCTTCGTGCTGGATAACGGGCGCCTGGTGACCTGGGCCGATGTCGGGATCCGTC
>QBLX01000041.1:0-5498 GCA_003241825.1 Alphaproteobacteria bacterium | reverse complement strand
GAGGACGACCTGCCCATTCCTTCCGTCCAGTGGGATCACGAAGATTGGACGTTGCGGATCACGGCCATTGCCGAGGGTATGCCCGGAGCGGCCGCCCTTTACGGCCGTTATGAACTGACCAACAGGTCTTCGCGGGTCAGGACCCTGACACTGGCGCTCGCGGCTCGACCAATTCAGGTCAACGGCCCGATCCAGTTTCTGGCAGTGCCTGGCGGTGCCAGTCCCCTGGAACAGATCCAGTGGACTGGCACGGAACTGGTTCTGAACGACACCCTGCGGATCCTGCCGCTCGGCACGCCAGATGATGTCCGGCTGGCAACATTTGCTGCGGGGGCGGATCCCCAGAGTCTGCTCGCGCGAGGCCCGGACGGCCTCCGGGATGTGGCCGTACAGTCAGACAGGTCGGGCCTGATGGCCGGGGCCCTGACTTACGATCTGGTCCTGCAGCCGGGCGAGACGCGCACCGTCGGCTGGGTCACCAGCCTGGAAGGCGCATTGCCAGAACGCTCTCCCGGGGTATCGCCGGCAGCGGTTTTCGCCGACGTCCAAGCAAAGGTTTCGGCGGATTGGCGCCAGAAGCTTGACCGCTTCGACCTCGTCGTGCCGCCGGAAGGTCAGCGTATCGAAGACACGATGAAGACGTCGCTGGCCC
Organism: Alphaproteobacteria bacterium; assembly: GCA_003241825.1. GTDB lineage: Bacteria > Pseudomonadota > Alphaproteobacteria > Caulobacterales > Caulobacteraceae > Brevundimonas. The sequence goes on along the minus strand of QBLX01000041.1, from coordinate 4,846 downwards.
ATATGCTGATGTCGACACAGGGCCCCGTGCTTCAGCCGGGAACGCGCAGCTACAATCGATCCTGGATCCGTGACGGGGCCATGATGGCCGAGGGGCTCAACCGGTTGGGCCACGCGGACCTGTCTGCAGAGTATCTTCATTGGTACGCGCCCTATGTCTTCGACAATGGCAAGGTGCCGTGCTGCGTTGACCGCCGGGGTGCTGATCCGGTGCCCGAGAACGACAGCCACGGCGAGTTCATCTTCCTTGCCGCAGAGACGTTCCGATACACCCGTGATCGCGAACTGCTGCGCTCGGTCTGGCCACAGGTCCAGGCAGCCATCGGATATATGGATGGCCTTCGTGCCTCGACCCGGGTTGCTCCAAACCAGACGCCGGAGACCCGACACCTGTTTGGTCTGCTTCCGCCGAGCATCAGCCACGAAGGATATTCAGACCGCCCGGCCTGGTCTTACTGGGACGATTTTTGGGGTCTGCTCGGCTATGCCGATGCTGTGCAGATAGCCCTGGCTCTTGATGAGCATGACGCCGCAGCGAGGTTCGAGTCGGCGCGGCAAGAGTTCAGCGCCGACGTCATGGCGTCGGTGGCCGCGACTGCAGCCCATCATGGCATCGACTGGATCGCTGGGGCCGCCGACCGGGGCGACTTCGATGCGACCTCGACCACCATCGGGCTTTCGCCCGCAGGCCTGCAGGCCGATCTTCCTCAGGCGCTTCTGGCGAGAACTTTCGAGAAATACTGGGAAAACTTCACCGCACGTCGGGCCAACCAGATCAGTTGGCGCGACTACACGCCTTACGAGCTGCGCACCGTCGGTGCGCTCGTGCGGCTGGGACAGCGCGAGCGGGCCATGGAGGCTTTGGACTTCTTTTTTGCCGACCGCCGGCCCCAGCCCTGGAATGGCTGGGCAGAAGTCGTCGGGCGCGACCTTCGCGAACCGCGATTCATTGGCGACATGCCCCACGCCTGGATCAGTTCGGACTACATCCGCTCGGCACTGGATCTATTCGTGTACGAACAGGACGAGGACAATGCGCTTGTGCTGGCAGCCGGCCTGTCGATGCCGTGGGTCGACAGCTCGACCGGTGTCGGGGTGAGGGGCGTTCGTACGCCATACGGGCCGCTCACCTACAGCCTGCGCCGGAGGGGCGGAGTGACGACACTCACACTGTTAGGGGACGCTCGACCGCCGGGCGGGTTCATCCTTCCGTGGCCCGGTGATGAGGCCCTACCTTCGCTCGTGCGAACTGATGGCCAGGATGCCAGCTGGACCGGCCGCAACCTGCACATCCCCGCTGGCACGCTCAGCGTCGAACTGCGTTCAGAAAGCGCTCCGACAGCCCGGCAATGAGATCATAGCCGGACGAAGGCGTTGCCCTCGGCATCGAACAGGTGCGCACGGGCTGGATCGATGTGCAGCTTCAAGGCTTCGCCGACCGAAGGGCGAACCTCGCCCGGCAACTGCACCGTCAGGGTTTCGGGCGACCCGGGATGGATCACATAGGCATATGTGGCGTTCCCGAGGGTCTCCACAAACGCAGCCTTTGCCTCAATCACGTTGCCCTTGCCTGACAATGTGAGATGCTCCGGCCTTACGCCCAGCATGACAGCTTGCCCGGCCTTGGCATGCCCGGCATCGACGTCTACGCCGATCTTTTCGCCTGCAGGGGTTACCACGACCGCCCCGTGCGACGACGCCTCCACGACTTCCGCAGAGATCAGGTTCATCTTCGGGCTGCCGATGAATTCGGCGACAAAGCGGGTGCGGGGGTGCTCATAGAGCTCCATCGGGGCGCCAACCTGCTCGATCACACCTCCATTCAGCACGACAATCCGATCGGCGAGAGTCATGGCCTCCACCTGATCATGGGTGACGTAGATCATGGTCGTCTTCAAACGGCCGTGCAGGTTTGCAAACTCGTAGCGCATTCGGACCCGAAGCGCGGCGTCGAGGTTTGAAAGCGGCTCATCGAACAGGAAGACATCCGGCTCGCGCACGATCGCCCGGCCAATGGCGACTCGTTGGCGCTGCCCCCCGGACAGGGCCTTTGGCTTGCGATCGAGATATTCAACGATGTTCAAGGTTTCGGCGGCCGCCATGACTCTTCGGTCGACCTCTGCCTTGCCGGTTTTTGCCAGCGTCAGCCCAAAGGCCATATTCTGGCGCACGCTCATGTGCGGATAGAGCGCGTACGACTGAAACACCATTGCGATGCCCCGGTCGGAAGGTCCGAGCGCATTTACAACGCGGCCCTTGATCGAGACCTCGCCCACGTCGGCATCTTCAAGTCCGGCGATGACACGCAAAAGGGTGGACTTCCCACAGCCCGACGGTCCGACAAAAACGACGAGTTCGCCATCGCCGATGGCGAGGTCCACCCCCTTCAATACCTCGGTGGTACCGAACGTCTTGCGAATGCCGGCGAGAACGACGTCTGCCATGTGTTTTCCGACCCTGTCGTAGTCTTTTGAGGTGACTGTAACCGGTTACGGGTCAGTGGGCCAATGCATCGTGGATGAACGCCGGCTCCAATCTTCGAGAGGGTAAATCCTTCGGGGGCCGCCCTTCGAGGTCAGCCTAAGAGGAACGGAGCAAACCGACATGGACGTGCCTTCGCAGAATGCTGCTTTGGCACGAGCGAGCAGTAGAGGGATGTTCGATTTTGAATCAAATGGGCATTTGGGAATGTCCGCTTTTCGGCGGGAGGCTTGGCCGCCGGCCGATCCGACGGCTGTACTCACCATAGCCAGAGGGTGCAGGCGGTGTAGAGCACGATCCCAAACGTGAGGTTGAAGGGAAAGGTGATGGCCAGGGATGCCGTCACGAAGACGCCCGCATCCGCCTGGGGCGCCGCCAGGCGCATGGCGGCCGGAACGGAGATTTAGGACGCCGATGCTGCCAGGATAGTCAGCAAAGCAGCGTCGCCCGCACCGACTTGGACGGCTCAGGGAGAACAGTCGGATTGAAAACTCCCATCTTCCAATCCGGCGGCGAGAACGGCAGCAGCAGAGTTTAAATCCAAGCCTCAGCCCAGCGGTTCCTAACCAATCACGTAGCGACCGACAACACCTTCAACATCCAGCGTCATCTAGTCAGTAGACCCACACTTCGGCGCTTCCGCAGCGAAGCCGATGCTATGTGGGCATTTGGGACTGCCTGATTTCGGCTGGGGAGGGCGGCTTACACCTTGCAGCGATTAACCTGACAGCCCCCGGATGACTTTGCTTGAAATCAGGCGGGAAAGGGACCTTTGACCGCCAGCAGTTAACTTGACTGAGCCCGGCAAAAGCAGAGTAGGGCGGCTTTTTGCTTGGTGCAGTTCACTTGTCAGCACTGCATTAATGCTTGAGGCGGAACTCCACCGGTTCGCCCCCTTGCGCCGAAGACGTCAGCCATAATTGGAACAGGCCCGGCTCGACCGTTGGTCGGCCCTGCTGGTTGATAAACTCCAGCTGTTGCCGGGTCAGAGCGAACCGAACCGTCTTGGTCTCACCCTCCGCAAGCCTCACCTTCTGCCAGTCGCGCAGCCGGCGCACCGGCTGGGTCAGGCTGGCCACGCGGTCGTGGATGTACAGCTGAACAGTCTCCTCGACCGGCACCGAGCCGGAGTTGGTGACCGCCACCGACGCTTCGATCCGGCCATTGCTGTCCATGGTCGCCGACGACAGCTGCACTGCACCATAGCGAACCTCGCCATAGGTCAGGCCGTGGCCGAACGGATATAGGGCCGTATTTGTCGTCTCGCGATAGCGGGCGACGTATTCCTGGGTCGCCAGTGCGTGGTTCGCCGGACGGCCCGTCGTCTTGTGATCGTAGTAGAAGGGCTGCTGGCCCGAACGATGGGGAAAGCTTACGGGCAGCCGCCCCGAGGGCGAAATCTTGCCGAACACCACATCGGCGACGCTATGGCCCATCTGGCTGCCCAGGAACCAGGTCACCACAATCGCGCCCGCGTCCTTGACGGCGCCAGATAGCTCCAGCGCCCGACCATTGCGCAGCAGGACCACGACGGGCTTGCCGGTCGCCGCCACCGCCTCGGCAAGGGCACGTTGAGGTGCTGGGATGTCGATCTCGGTCCGCGACTGGGCCTCGCCCGACATCTTACTGCTCTCGCCGAGAGCCAGCACCACGACATCGGCTCCAAGCGCCGCTGCGACCGCCGCAGCGATCCCGCCGTCCAGCGCCGCCTCCACTTCCGATCCCTGGACGATCACTAGGTCCGATGGGTCGCTCATCGCCGCTTTGAACCCGGCTTCCAACGATACCTTCCTGCTCTCATCGCCCCAGATGGTCCACGGCCCGAACACGTCCAGATCCGCCGCGAACGGCCCGATCAGGGCGATCTTCTGGCCAGCGCGGTTTAGAGGGAGCAGATCGCCCTCGTTCTTCAGAAGCACGATCGACTTGACACCGGCCTCCCGCGCCAGGTCATGGTGCGCCTTGGCATTAAGGACCGCCTTCTCCCGCACAGGGTCGCACCCGCGATAGGGATCGTCGAAAAGCCCCAGCATGGCCTTGGTCAGCAGCACGCGCCGCACCGCCTGGTTGATCCGCGCCATCGGTACGTCGCCCTTGGCCACCAGGTCGGGAATGTGTTCGAGATACAGCCCCGAAACCATGGACATGTCGACCCCGGCCAGCAGGGCGATCCGCGCCGCATCCCGCCCGTCCTCGGCGAACCCGTGAGCAATCAACTCCTGTTCGGAGGTATAGTCCGACACGACGAACCCGGTGAAGCCCCACTCGTCTCGCAAGATCTCAGTCAGCATCCGGTGATTGCCGCTGGTCGGCACGCCGTTCAGGTCGTTGAACCCGCTCATGACCGACAAGGCCCCCGCCTCGAA
>QBLX01000040.1 GCA_003241825.1 Alphaproteobacteria bacterium | reverse complement strand
GCTTCGGAAAGAGCCTCTGCTGCGGCTTCGGCCGGAGTGACGTCCAGATCGACGGCTGCCGTGACGGGCTCGGCCTCGTTGGGCTCGATCGCCGTGTCCAGAACGGTCTCGACTGTCGCCGAAGCCGACGCCGGCTTGCGACGGACCCGACGGCGTTGCGGTTCGGCGGCGATCACCGGGGCAGCGTCGACATCCGGTTCAGCCATGACGGCCATCGGTGTGTCGGGCGAGCCAGCGGCGGGCATGCCTTCATTTGTGGCGCGAGCCTCGACCTTCAGGTCATGCGGCTGGGCGCGTTCGCCACGGCCGCGGCCGCGACGGCGACGACGTGAACGACCGCCTTCGCGATCCCCTGCGGTCTCGCCATCGGGGCGTTCGCCAACCCATTCCTCGGTCTCGCGAGGTTCTGTGCCAGCCGAATTCGTGGCTTCCGGTTCACGCTCGGCACGCGGGGCCGGGTTGATCGGGTCGAACCAGACATAGGGGTCGTCCAGCGAGGGTGTGCGACCGCGCACCCAGAAGAACGAGCCTGCGCCTTCGCTGCCATCCTCACGGACACGGCGACCGCCACGACGGCCACGGCGACGGCGGCGGCCGGCTTCGGAGTCGTCGTCGTCCTCCGAAGACACAGCTGCGATGGCATCGACGGCTTCGGGATCGCGAGGCGCTGTCTCCTCGTCACGGCGTCCACCACGGCGGCGGCGCTTGCGGCCGCGTCCGCCACCGTCGCCGTCATGACGCTCGGCACGGTCGCGGGGCTGGTCGTCGTCCGAGTCCTCGCGGTCACGATCGTCGCGGTCGAGGGATGCCTCGTCCTCGTCATCGTCCTCGATGACTTCATCATCATCGTCGTCATCCGCATAGGCGCTGTCGTCGAAGTCGTCGCTGAGGTCCGGCAGGCCCATCGCCGGCTCGGCGGGAACGAAGTCCTCGTTGGTCTCGGTGCGATCAATCGCGTGTTCGTTCTGGGCGAGACGGTCGTCGATCTGGACGATCACGGCCAGGCCGCGCTGCTTGAGCATCCGCTCCAGGTAATCGCGCTTGTGGTTCAGGATATAGAGGGCGACCACGCTGCAGACGCGCAGGATAACGGTCCCTGCGCCGTTCTTGCCGGCCTCGATGTCGACGGCCCTGAGCGTCATGAGGGTCGCGGACTCCGCCGAGCGGATGCGACCTGCGCCCTGGCAGTGCGGGCAGACCTCGGTGGCCCCTTCCAGAACGCCGAGGCGGCGGCGCTGGCGGCTGATTTCCATCAGGCCGAAGCCTGAAATCTTGCCCATCTGGATGCGGGCGCGGTCGTGGCTCAGCGCATCCTTGAGGATTTTCTCGACGGTCCGGTTGTTCTTGGACTCGTCCATGTCGATGAAGTCGATGACGACCAGACCGGCAAGGTCGCGCAGGCGCAACTGGCGGGCGGCCTCGACAGCGGCTTCGGAGTTGGTCTTGAAGGCCGTGGCCTCGACGTTGCGTTCCTTGGTCGCCTTGCCCGAGTTGACGTCGATGGCCACGAGGGCCTCGGTCTGGTTGATCACCAGATAGCCGCCGGACTTGAGCGGGACGATCGGCTGGTGGATCTGCGTCAGCAGTTCCTCGATGCCGTTGGCGGCAAACAGCGGCCGTGACCCCTGATAAAGGTGCACCTTCCTGGCCTGGGAGGGCATCAGGACGCGCATGAAGTCGCGCGCTTCCTTGAAGCCTTCGATGCCCTCGACCTGGATGCCGTCGAAATCCTTGTCGAACATGTCGCGGACAGCGCGACGGACCAGGTTTTCTTCCTCGTAGATCAGCGATGGCGCATGGCTGGCCAGTGTCGTCTCGCGGATCGTTTCCCACAGGCGGAGCAGATATTCGTAGTCGCGGCTGATCTCGGCCTTGGTGCGCTTGGCCCCGGCCGTACGGATGATCAGCCCCATGCCGCGCGGCACATCGAGGGCGGCGGCCGCGGCCTTCAGGCGCTTGCGGTCGGTGGCCTGGGTGATCTTGCGGGAAATGCCGCCACCCTTGCCGGTGTTGGGCATCAGAACGCAGTAGCGACCCGCGAGGGACAGCCAGGTGGTCAGGGCCGCGCCCTTGCCGCCACGTTCGTCCTTGACCACCTGCACGAGCAGGATCTGGCGGCGCTTGATGACGTCCTGGATCTTGTAGCGCCGCATCAGGCGACGCTTGAGGCGTTCCTCCTCGGCCAGCCCACCCTCGGATTCGCCATCGTCCGAATCGCGGATGGCGGAGTCGTCCTGATCGTCCTCGGCCGTGTTCGCCTCGGCCATGATGGCGTCGCGATCGGCGGCGGGGATCTGGTAATAGTCAGGGTGGATTTCGTTGAAGGCCAGGAAGCCGTGGCGATTGCCGCCGTATTCGACGAAGGCGGCCTGCAGGCTGGGTTCTACGCGGGTAACCTTGGCGAGGTAGATGTTGCCGCGAAGCTGGCGTTTGGTCTTCGACTCGAAGTCGAATTCCTCAACCTGGCGTCCGTCCACGATGGCGACACGCGTTTCCTCGGCGTGTGCTGCATCGATCAGCATGGTCTTTGACATAAATTACTTCTCTCTGGCGCGCTCTGCCGGACCCAGCATTGGGGTTCAGGGCGGCTCGCCGAACGGGATGAAGGGCAGGCGCAGGCGTCATCCCACCGCGGATCGCGGTAATGGCCATGTCAGGCCTTTCGGGAGCGCAGGCGATGGAGCCCATGGGTTAGGTCTGTCCTGGACCCGACGCGCCAGACAAGGGCAGGCGGCGTGGATGGGTCCGGTTCTTCGAATCGCCCGTTCAGAACGGATCGACCCTCGGATGCGTGAAAGTCAGTGCCAAGGACCGGAATGCGCTGGAGCCGATCAGATCGGTAGCTGCGCAGGTCCGTGACGTGCAAAGCATAATCACGCTGGCACCAAAATGAAAGGGCCGTGCCGGTATGGCTCAGGTTAATGCCAAATTCTGTCGCGGCTTAACCCAATCCCAATCACGTTCGTTGATGATGCTCCCAACCAAAGAAGGTGGGTGTCCGTCAGAATGTACGGTGTTTCGCGTTTCGAACTGTCCCGATGGGGCTTCCGTGAGTGGACCATGACAGCGCTTGCGCTCGCCGTGGTGCTTGGCGTGCTGCTGCTGGGAGGCCGCGGGCTCGCTGCGGGTGCAGTCGGCGAGGTGCTGGGTGTCCGGTTCGGCGGCGACGGCGAAAGGACGCGGATCGTGGTTGATCTGGACCGTTCGTCCCGCGGGCAGGTGATCGAGACCGGCGCTGACGGCAAGGTCGTGCTGACCCTGACCGGTGTCGCGCCCGGACGCGGGCTGGACGGGAATGGTTCGGGTCTGGTCCGGGGCTATCGGGTCACGCCTGTCGGGACTGCGTCGCGCGTCCAGTTCGATCTGGCGCGAAATGCGAACATCGAGCGCCGTTTCCTGCTGCCGCCTGGCGATGGCGTTGCGCACTATCGCTATGTCGTGGACCTCAAGGCCACAGGGACGGCTCCGGTTGCAGCACGTCCGATGGCTCCGCGCGCAGAGAATCGCAGGGACGAGAAGCCACTGATCGTCATCGACGCCGGCCACGGTGGACGCGATCCGGGGGCTATTGGTGCCCATAACAACGAAAGCGCCATCACACTGGCGGCGGCGCTGGAACTGAAGCGTGAGCTGGAGCGGACCAATCGGTATCGTGTGCGCCTGACGCGCGACAGCGATGTCTTCGTCGATCTGAACCGCCGTGTCCGGATCGCGCGCGAGGCTGATGCCGACCTGTTCATTTCGCTCCACGCCGATGCCGGGGCTGATCCGGCTACGCGGGGGGCCAGTGTCTATACGCTGTCGGAGCAGGGGGCGAACCGGGCCGTGCGCGAGGTCACACGGTCGTCGAACTGGCACCGCGACCTGCATCTGCCGGGCCGAGACCCGTCGGTGGACCGTATCCTGCTGGACATGACCCAGCGCGCGACCCAGAATCGGTCTGCGCAGTTCGCTCGGGTGCTGCTGACCCATATCGAGGCAGCCGACCATCCGCTGCTGCGCCGCAGCCATCGGGACGCGGGCCTTGCGGTCCTGCTGGCCCCTGACGTGCCGGCTGTCCTGCTGGAGATGGGGTTCATCACCAATCCGGATGACGAGCGCGCCCTGGCCGACGAGCGTCGTCGTCGCCGCCTGATGCAGGCGGTTGCCGAGGGAATCGACCGGTATTTCCGCGAGCCGAGTTCGCCTGTCGTCATGGCATCCATGGGCGTGCCCGGCTGACGGACGCGCCCGGGCGCTAAATCGTCCGCTGACCCCGCCTCCGTCGATCAGCCTCTAGGCGCGACCTCCGACGCGAGTTACACCCTGCCTCGACGTCATCTCGTGGAGTGCCGGGTGAAGATTGCCGAACGCTGGTTCGTGATGGCCGGGATTGGCCTGCTGGGTGCGATTGCCCTGGCTGGGCTCGTGGTGGCTGTCTATGCGGCCTGGCTGTTTCACGACCTGCCCGATGCTACCGATCTGGCCGACTATCGGCCACCGACGGCAACGCGGGTCTATGCCGGCGACGGCACCCTGATCGGCGAGTTCTCGGACGAGCGGCGGATCTATGTCACCTATGAACAGATCCCGGAGCCGGTGATCGAGGCTTTCCTGGCTTCCGAGGACCGCAATTTCTTCAACCACGGCGGTATCGATGTGTCCGGCCTGGGCCGGGCCATGTTCCGCAACGTCTTCAACGTCGTGGCAGGCCGCCGCCTGGAGGGCGGATCAACGATCACCCAACAGGTGGCCAAGAACGTTCTCCTGACCAATGAATCGACCCTCAGCCGCAAGTTGAAGGAGGCGATCCTGTCGTCCCGGCTGGAAGCGACCCTGTCGAAGGAACAGATCCTCGAACTGTATCTGAACGAGATTTTCCTGGGGTACCGGTCGTTCGGCGTGGCGTCGGCGGCCTACAACTATTTCGGCAAGTCGCTGGAGCAGTTGCGGCCGGACGAGGCGGCTTTCCTGGCTGCCCTGCCCAAGGGCCCGAACAACTATCATCCCAAGCGGTTTCCCGAGCGTGCCAAGCAGCGCCGCGACTGGGTGCTGGGCGAGATGGAGCAGAGCCGGTTCATCACCAATGCAGAGCTGATTGCCGCGCGCGGTCGCCCGCTGGTGACCCAGGACGCGCCGCGCCGGGCCCAGTACCAGGACGCAGATTTCTTCGTGGAAGAGGCCCGCCGTCAGGCGCGGGCAAACCCGGAACTCGGCGATCAGCTGAATGCCGGCGGCTTCTACATGCGCACGACGCTGGACCCCACGCTGCAGACGGCGGCCCGTGATGCGCTGATGAAGGGTCTCGAGAACTATGACCGTCGTCATGGCTGGCGCGGCGGATGGGGCACGACGGACTTTGCACCCGGCTGGCAGGAAGACGCCCTGAAACAGACCCGCCCGCCCGAGCGGCGCGCGTGGGAAGCCGCAGCGGTCGACAGCGTGGCTGGCAATAATGTCCGTGTCATCACGGCACGCGAGGGCAAGACAGGCAGCCTGCTGGTAGCGGATGCGGCCTGGGCCAATGCGAATCGCCCGCTGAAGCGCGGTGACCTGATTTTCGTCGAGCCGCGAGGCGGCCAGTTCATGCTGAAGCAGGTGCCGCGCGTGAACGGGGCCCTGGTCGCGATCGAGCCGCAATCGGGTCGGGTGCTGGCGATGGTGGGTGGCTATTCCTACGCCCTGTCCAGCTTTAACCGCGCGACCCAGGCGCAGCGGCAGCCGGGTTCGGCCTACAAGCCCTTCGTCTATGCCGCCGCACTGGAGGGAGACTTCACGCCGGCGTCGATCGTGCTGGATGCTCCGATCAGCTTCGCTGGCGGAGCCAACGGCGGCCGCTGGACGCCGGAGAACTACAGCCGTGAATACTACGGTCCACAGACCCTGCGTCGTGGCCTTGAGCTGTCGCGCAATGTCATGACCGTGCGCCTCGCCCAGGCCGTGGGCATGAAGAACGTCATCGACCTGTCCAAGAAGATGGGTGTCGGCGATAATCTCATGCCGAACCTGTCGGTGTCGCTCGGGGCCGGGGAAGTGACGCCCTATAATCTGACGGCAGCCTATGCGGCCTTCGCCAATGGTGGCCGCCGCGTTACCCCCTATCTGATCGAGTATGTGCAGGACCGGGACGGGGAGACCATCTACCGGGCCGATTCCCGCAACTGCCGGGGCTGTAACCGTGGCTTCAGTGGCCAGGAGTCGCCGCGTCTCGATCCGCGGGGGGATCAGGTCATCGACCCGATCACTGCCTATCAGATCAGTTCGATGCTCGAGGGCGTGATCCAGCGCGGTACGGCGGCCAGCGCCCGGGGCCTGGGCCGCTGGGTCGCGGGCAAGACGGGTACGACCAACGAATACCGGTCTGCCTGGTTCGTCGGTTACACGACCGACATCGTCGTCGGCGTTTTCATCGGCTTTGACGACAACCGGCCCCTCGGGTCCGGCGAGACCGGTGCGACCGGTCCGGTGCCGGTTTTTACCGAGTTCATGCAGGTGGCGCTGAAATCGCGTCCTGCCCGACCGTTCGTCAGGCCCCGGAATGCCGTTTTCCGCACGGTCCGCGGCGTCGAGGAAGCCTTCCGTCCGGGCACCGAGCGCCAGCGCGAGGTCGAGGAGGCCCCGGCGGCGGCTTCAACGCCATCGGGTCCGCAGGACTACAATGAGGTTGTCCGGCGCGAACAGGAGGCCGCTGCGGCTGCCATCTCGACTGCCGCGCCTCCGCAGCAGGCCGCCCCGCCACCCCCGGCCGAGAAGGAACCGGCCGAGGACTTGAGCGGGCTCTACTAAGGGCCTAGTGAACCGCTCCCCTGCGGCCCACGGGTCGCGCAGAATTTCGCACGGAGATTGCGATGAGACCGGATGTCGAGGCCATGAAGGCCGACATCGAGCAGAGCGTCGCTCTGCTCAGGAGGCGTCTTTGACTGGGATGTCGCCCTTCGAAAGCTCGATGAGCTGAACGCGCGGGTCGAGGACCCGACGCTGTGGAACGACCCCGATGCGGCGCAAATCGTCAGCCGCGACCGCTCACGCCTGCAGGCCCAGATCGATACGGTCAAGGCGATGGAGGCCGAGCTTGAGGACGGCGTCATGCTGGCCGAGATGGCCGACGAAGAGGGCGACGAGGCGACGCTGGAAGAAGCGCGCGACTCCCTGAAAGCCATCAAGGAACGCGCTGCCCGGGCCGAACTGGAAGCCCTGCTGTCCGGAGAGGCGGACGGCAATGACGCCTATCTGGAGGTCAACTCCGGAGCTGGCGGGACCGAGTCGAACGACTGGGCCGGCATGCTGCTGCGGATGTATATGCGCTGGGCCAAGGCTCACGGCTATGAGGTCGAGATCGAGGCCGAGGAACAGGGCGAACAGGCCGGGATCAAGTCGGCGACGATCCTGATCAGCGGGCCCAATGCCTATGGCTGGCTGAAATCGGAATCGGGCGTGCACCGGCTGGTCCGCATCAGCCCCTATGATGCGGCGGCCAAGCGGCATACCTCCTTCGCCTCTATCGGGGTTTCGCCGGTCGTGGACGACACGATCGTGATCGATATCAACCCGTCCGACGTGCGCACCGACACCTATCGCGCATCGGGAGCAGGCGGGCAGCACATCAACAAGACGGACTCGGCCGTGCGGCTGACGCACGTCCCGACCAATACGGTCGTCGCTTGCCAGGCCGGGCGGTCCCAGCACCAGAACCGTGAACAGGCCTGGAAGATGCTGCGGGCCCGGCTGTATGAACTCGAGCTTCAGACACGCGAGGCCGCAGCCCAGGCGCTGGCTGATGCCAAGACGGACATCGGCTGGGGGCATCAGATCCGGTCCTACGTCCTGCAGCCGTACCAGATGGTCAAGGATCTGCGGACCGAGGTCGAGACTTCGGACACCCAAGGGGTGCTGGACGGTGATCTGGATCCGTTCATGGGCGCAGCCCTGGCCCAGCGGGTTGGCGAAACGCGCGGGTCTTCAGTGGCTTGATTGAAATCCGCTCATCCCGAACGCAACGGGATGAGCGGAAACAGAGTGGTCTAGACCTTGGCGCCGGGAAGGGCAGGGGCGACGGGCTTTTCGGGCTGGTAGCGGTCCGGGGCGGACTGGGCGGGCGAGGGCGCGGCAGTGGCAGGTGCCTCGCGCTTGGCCTGGATGCAGCGGCCCTGGAACCAGGCACCCTGTTCGACAGAAAGCTGCTCCTGGGTGATGTCGCCTTCGACGCGCGAAGTCGAGAACAGCTTGACCGACTTGCCAGCGATAGTGCCAGAGACCCGACCGCGGATTTCGACGACATCGGCAGCCACATTACCCTCGACCGAGCCGTTTTCACCGACAACGACGCGGGCGACGCGGATGTCGCCCTTGAGCTTGCCATCGACCTGCAGCTCCCCGCTGCCCGAGATATTGCCTTCGTAGTTCACGCCTGCCGACAGGGTCGACAGATTGGAAGAGCGGCCAGCGCCTGCCGCAACCGGGGCGGCGGCCCGTGGCGGTTCCGCCGGCCGTGCCGTCTCTGACGGGCGATACGGAGCCGGCTCCGGAGGGTTGGGAATGCCCAGGCCGCTGGAGGAGCCGGTGTCTGGCTTGGTCTTGTTGAACATGATGGTCTCCACCTGTTGTCGGCCGCACAGGCCTGACCCCGCGCTTCTTAGCCACCCGGGCGACAGTTATCGGCAGGGGGTGATGCATGGCAAGGCCTGGTTGCGACCCGCGATTGCCGATTACAGGCTGCGCACGGCCTCGAGCACTTCGGCCGCATGACCCTTGACCGAGACCTTGCGCCAGACCCGGCGGACGATCCCGTCGCCGTCGATCAGGACCGTGGCCCGCTCGATGCCCATATAGGTCTTTCCATACATGGACTTCTCGACCCAGAAGCCGAACGCCTCGGTGACACCGCTGGTCTCGTCAGAGGCCAGCTGGACCTTCAGATCGTACTTGGCCTTGAACTTGTCGAGCTTCTTCACCGGGTCAATGGAGACCCCGATGACAATCGTGCTTAAGCCTGCGTAATCCAGAGCAAGATCAGTGAAATCCTTCGCCTCGCTGGTGCAGCCCGGCGTGTCGGCCTTGGGATAGAAATACAGGACCGCAGGATGGCCCTTCAGGGCTTCCAGCGAAACAGTCGTGCCGTTGTCGGCCGGCATCTCGAATGCGGGGGGTCTGGTGCCTGTTTCGAGTGACATTTCATTCTCCGCTCATCCCGGCGAAGGCCGGGATTCAGTTCTGATTTTAGTTCGCCGGATCGGCAACGCGACCGATCGCCACCACCGATATGCCAAAGCTCCGGGTCCCGGCCTTCGCCGGGATGGTCGGGGTTATACGGGGCGGACCAGTTTCGAGGTCTTCTTGCCCTTCTGGACCAGGAAGGCCCCGTGGGCAGGATCGATATCGCCGCGAGCATAGAGTTCCGACCCGGCGACCTTCTGGCCGTTGATGCGGATCTCGCCATTGGCGATCGATTTATTGGCATCCTTGAAGGACGAGATGCCCGCAGCCTTGACGAGGGCGGCTGCCGAAAGGGCTTCGGCTGTATCGTCCCAGACATGGTCGATGGTTTCGATCGGCTGGGTCTCGCCGCGGTCGAACTGTGCTTCGGACCTCTGCCGCGCCTGTTCGGCAGCCGCGGCCCCATGGAGCAGGGTGGTGGCGGCGTCGGCGAGGGCCTTCTTGGCGTCATTGATCCCGGCCCCCTCGAGGGCCTCGTATTCCGCGATCCGGTCCAGCGGCAGGTCGGTGAACAGCCGCATGAATTTGCCGACGTCGCCATCCTCGGCGTTGCGCCAGAACTGCCAGTAGTCATAGGGGCTGAGCTGTTCGGCGTTCAGCCAGATCGCGCCCTGGGCCGTCTTGCCCATCTTGCCGCCGGAAGCCGTGGTCAGGAGCGGCGTGGTCAGGCCAAAGGCGGCCTTCTGGTCGACGCGACGGACCAGATCGACGCCCGAGACGATGTTGCCCCACTGATCCGACCCGCCCATCTGCAGGGTGACGTTGTGGCGGCGATTGAGCTCGAGGAAGTCCACCGACTGCATCAGCATGTAGTTGAACTCGAGGAAGGTCATCGGCTGTTCGCGTTCCAGCCGCAGCTTGACAGAGTCGAAGGCCAGCATCCGGTTGACGGTGAAATGGGTGCCGTAATCCCGCAGGAACTGGATGTAGCCGTACTGCGACAGCCAGTCGTCATTGTTGATCAGGATGGCGTCCGTCGGGCCGTCGCCGAAGGTCAGGAAGACCTCGAACACCGACTTGATGGAGGCGATATTGGCTGCGATGTCATCGTCGGTCAGGTGAGGACGCGAGGTATCGCGGCCGGTCGGATCACCGACCTTGGTGGTGCCGCCCCCTATGATGACCACGGGCTTTCCACCGGCCTGCTGCAGCCGGCGCAGCATCATCACCGAGATCAGGTTGCCAACGTGCAGGCTTTTGGCCGTGGCATCGAAGCCGACATAGCCCACGACGATCCCGGCAGCCGCAGCCGCGTCAAGCTCGACCGGGTGGGTGACCTGATGGATATAGCCGCGCGCCTGCAGGGTCTTGAGGAAGTCGGACTTGAAGGCGGGCTCGGTCATTGGATCATCGGGTCTTGGCTTGGGGAGGAGGGGGCGTGTAGCACGACGTCATGCAAGCGCGAACCAGCGACAGATTTCAGACCGCGACCCTGGTGGCGCATCCCGCGGATGCCTCCGGTCCGGTGCGGGTCGTCACCGTCCAGTTCGAGCGGCGCGAGGCCGTGTTGTGGCTCAGGTTTGTGGTCGAGGGCGAGGTGGGCACCGTGCGCTGGCCCGAGGCGGCAGGGCCGGTGCGTACGGATGATCTGTGGATGACGACCTGTTTCGAGGCCTTCGTGGAGACACCGGATGGCTATGTCGAATTCAACCTGTCGCCCTCCGGTGCCTGGGCCAGCTATGCGTTCGATGGCTATCGGCAGGGCATGCGGGGCGCAGACCAGACGGTCGTTGTCGCCGGCCTGGACGGGGCGGACGGGATGGTCGCGCTGGAAGGGACGATCCAGTTGCCGGCCGGTGCGCGCCGCCTCGGCCTGTCAGCGGTGATCGAGCCCGAGGGTGGTACGAAATCCTACTGGGCGCTGGCTCATCCGTCGGGAAGGCCTGATTTTCACCACCCTGATTCCTTCGCCGTGACCCTCTTGCCCCCGGAGCCTGCATGAATTTCGGCATCGATCGACTGCTGGCCGAGCCTGACCTGCGCGCGGCGCTCAAGGGACGACGGGTCGCGCTGCTGGCGCATCCGGCCTCGGTCACGCGAGACCTGACCCATTCCGTCGATGCCCTGGCGGCCTGCGGAGACATCCGGCTGACCGCGCTGTTCGGGCCCCAGCACGGGATGAAGGGCGACCTGCAGGACAATATGATGGAGAGCCCGGACGAGGTCGATCCCGTCCACGGCATCCCTGTCTTCAGCCTGTATGGCGAGGTGCGCCGGCCGACGGCGGCCTCGATGCAGACGTTCGACGTGATCCTGATCGATCTTCAGGACCTCGGCTGCCGCATCTACACCTTCGTGACGACCCTGCTCTATGTGCTGGAAGCGGCGGCCGAGCACGGCAAGGCAGTCTGGGTGCTGGACCGGCCCAACCCCGCCGGGCGGCCCGTCGAAGGCACGACCCTGATGGCAGGCTGGGAGAGTTTCGTCGGAGCCGGACCGATGCCGATGAGGCACGGGATGACGCTGGGCGAGATGGGGCACTGGTTCATTTCGCATTTCGGTCTGACGGTCGATTATCGCGTGATCGAGATGCAGGGCTATGACGCCGGGGCCGGGCCAGGATTCGGCTGGCCTCTGGACCAGCGGGCCTGGATCAACCCCAGTCCGAATGCGCCGAACCTGTCGATGGCAAGGGCCTATCCCGGCACGGTGATGCTGGAGGGCACAACCCTGTCGGAGGGCCGCGGCACGACCCGGCCACTGGAGCTTTTCGGCGCGCCCGACATCGATGCCCGCAATGTGATCGCGGAGATGCGGCGACTGGCCCCGCAGTGGCTGGAAGGCTGTGTGCTGAGGGACATGTGGTTCCAGCCAACGTTTCACAAACATGTGGGTGCGCTTTGCAGCGGGGTGCAGATCCATGTCGAACACCCCCACTATGACCACGCCGCCTTTCGGCCATGGCGGGTCCAGGCCGCGGCGTTCAAGGCGATCCGGGCCTTGTATCCCGACTATGACCTGTGGCGGGATTTCCCGTACGAATATGCGTTCGGCAAGCTGGCCATCGATGTGATCAACGGCGGGCCGGGCCTGCGGACATGGGTCGATGATGCCGGGGCGCAGGCGGGCGATCTGGATGCTCTGGCCGGGCAGGACGAGGCGGCATGGGTCGAGGCGCGGCGGCCGTTCCTGATGTACTGAGGCTGACCGCAGGCTGGTTACCGACCGGATCGTCCCGCAGGATGAGCCGGCCGGACGGCCCGATCAGGCCGGTTTTTCTTCCAGGCGCTTGTCGAGGTACAGGCCGACGCGGCGGTCGACGGCATCGACATGGTCCTGCCAGAAGTGGCTCGCGCCTTCTTCCAGTTCGTAGTCGATGATGATGCCCTTCTGGGTGCGCAGCTTGTTGACCACGCGCTCGACCTCCACCGGCGGTACGATCGTGTCCGCCGTCCCGTGCAGGAACAGGCCCGATGCCGGGCAGGGGGCAAGGAAGCTGAAGTCGTACATGTTCGACGGCGGCGAGACCGAGATGAACCCGTCCGTCTCGGGGCGGCGCATCAGCAACTGCATCCCGATGTAGGCGCCGAACTGATAGCCGGCGACCCAGGTCTGGCTGGCGGCGGGGTTGTTGGACTGCAGCCAGTCGAGGGCTGTGGCCGCGTCGGCCAGTTCACCGATGCCCGAATCGAACTCGCCCTGAGACTTGCCGACTCCGCGCGAATTGTAGCGCAGGGTCGCGAAGCCGCGCTTCACGAACAGCTGGTACAGGGTGACCGCGATCGGGTTGTTCATATGCCCGGCCGCCTTCGGGTGGGGATGAAGGATCAGGGCGATAGGGGCGTTGGCGCGCTTTCCGGGGGAATAGCGACCTTCGATGCGACCAGAGGCGCCGGGCAGGATGACTTCAGGCATAGGGCTCGAATAATCCGTTCAATCGTCGTTTGAGGCGGCGTAATACTTGACTGCCGGGGTAGGACTTTCTAAGTCCAGACCACGCAAGCCGCCTGTCAGAAGGCGCGGGTCTTAGCACAACAGCCCTGGAATGCGTGTTATTTTTGAGGGACGTCGGTGAGACTGTCGACCAAGGGACGATACGCCGTGATGGCGATGGCCGATCTGGCCAAACACGGCAAGGACGGCGGCGCTGGCACGTCGACGGGCCGGGCCGTGTCGCTGGCCGAAATCGCCCAGCGTCAGGAAATCTCCCTAAGCTATCTGGAACAACTGTTCGCCCGTCTTCGGAAACATGGCCTGGTCCAGAGCGTGCGCGGGCCCGGTGGTGGCTATCGCCTCGCCAAGGGCTCCGACCAGACGGTCGTCGCCGATATCGTCATGGCTGTGGACGAGCCGATCCGGGCGACGCGCTGCGAGGCGCACGGCTCGCCCAAGGGCTGTATGCTGGCCGGGGAGCGGTGCATCACCCACAATCTCTGGGAAGATCTGGGCGATGAAATCCATCGCTATCTGGCAGGCGTGTCGCTGGAGGACGTGGTGATGAACCGGACGTCGGCGCGGCACCGTCGGGCCGAGCATGTTTCGCAGGGCGCGGCCCTGGAGGCGGCGGAATGAGCCCCGTCTATCTGGATTACAACGCCTCGGCCCTTGTGCGGCCCGAGGTGCAGACTGCGATGGCCCAGGCCCTCGCCGACAACGGCAATCCATCCGCCGTCCACGCGGCAGGGCGGCGAGCCCGGGCACGGGTCGAGACGGCCCGGGGCCAAGTTGCGGATCTTGTCGGCGCCGATCCGACGTCGATCATCTTCTCGTCCGGCGGGACGGAGTCCAATGCCCAGGCGATCGCCAGTGCGCTGGCGGATGGTTGTGAACGGCTGATCGTCTGTGCGACCGAGCATCCTTGCGTGGCCGAAGCGGCGATGGCTTCGGGCAAGCCGGTCAAGGTGCTGCCGGTTGATGCCAACGGCGTCGTCGTCCTGTCCAAGCTGGAGGAACTGCTGCGGCTGCCGGGTCGTGCGGTCGTGGCCATCCACCATGCCAACAACGAAAGCGGCGTGATCCAGCCGATCCGCGAGTCCGCCCGGCTGGTACGGGCTGCCAAGGGCTGGTTGCACGTCGATGCGATCCAGTCGGCGGGCAAGATCGCCGTCAACATGCGCGGGCTTGACGTCGACAGCCTGACCCTGTCCGGACACAAGCTTGGCGGACCCCAGGGCGTCGGTGCGCTGGTCATGCGCGAAGGGCTCTCCGCCAAAGCCATCGTCCTCGGAGCCGGGCAGGAGCGCGGGCTGCGGGCGGGAACCGAAAATGTGCCCGGGATCACCGGTTTCGGCGTCGCCGCCCAGTGCGCGATGCGGGACCTGTCGGGCGTTGGTGCCCATCAGGCCTGGCGCGATGCGGCTGAGGCTGTCGTGGTGGCAGCCGGTGCCACCATCATCGGACAGGCTGCGCCGCGCCTGCCCAATACCCTGTTCATGGCCGTGCGTGACTGGGACAGCCCCCAGCAACTGATCACCCTGGACCTGTCGGGCATCATGGTTTCGGCCGGTAGCGCCTGTTCCTCGGGAAAGACAAAGCCGTCGCGTGCCATCGTCGGCATGGGTCGGATGGATCTGGCGACCGGCGGCGTCCGGGTGTCGGGCGGCTGGGGCACGACAGCGGACGATTGGTCACGGTTCGCCGAGGCCTGGGCCACCGCATATGACAAACACCGCGCGCGGATTGCTGCGCGCATGAAGGAAACCGCCTGATATGGCCGCCGTCCAGGAAACCATCGACGCCGTTGCCGCGCTGGAAAAGTACGAGCATGGCTTCATCAGCGACATCGAGACGGAGTATGCGCCGCGCGGCCTGAACGCCGACATCGTGCGCTTCATCTCCGAGAAGAAGGGCGAGCCCGAGTGGATGCTGGAATGGCGTCTGGCCGCCTATGAGCGCTGGCTGGCCATGGAGGAGCCGACCTGGTCGTCGGTGAAATACACGCCGGTCGATTACCAGAGCCTGTTCTACTATGCGGCACCGAAACAAAAGGTCGGTCCGGCAAGCCTTGACGAGGTCGACCCCGAAATCCTGGCAATCTACGCCAAGCTGGGCATTCCGCTGAAGGAGCAGGAGGTCCTGGCGGGCGTCGAGGGATCGCCCCGCTATGCCGTGGACGCGGTGTTCGACAGTGTGTCGGTGGTCACGACCTTCAAGGCCGAACTGGCCAAGGTCGGCGTGATCTTCATGCCTATTTCCGAGGCCTTGCGCGAACATCCTGAGCTGGTGCGCAAATACCTGGGATCGGTTGTTCCGGTCTCGGACAACTATTTCGCGGCACTGAACAGTGCGGTCTTTTCGGACGGATCGTTCGTCTACATCCCGCCGGGCGTGCGCTGCCCGATGGAGCTGTCGACCTATTTCCGGATCAATGCCAGCCAGACAGGCCAGTTCGAACGCACGCTGATCATCGCCGACAAGGGCAGCTACTGCTCTTACCTTGAGGGCTGTACCGCTCCGATGCGGGACGAGAACCAGCTGCATGCGGCCGTGGTCGAACTGGTGGCGCTGGACGATGCCGAGATCAAGTATTCGACGGTCCAGAACTGGTACCCCGGCGATGCCGAAGGCAAGGGCGGCATCTATAATTTCGTGACCAAGCGTGCCGACTGCCGCGGCGATCGTTCCAAGGTCAGCTGGACCCAGGTCGAGACGGGTTCGGCCGTGACCTGGAAATATCCGTCCTGCGTCCTGCGCGGCGAGGAAAGCTCGGGCGAATTCTATTCAATCGCCATCACCAATGGGCATCAGCAGGCCGACACTGGCACCAAGATGATCCATCTGGGCAAGAATTCGAAGTCGCGAATCATCGCCAAGGCCGTGTCTGCGGGCAAGTCGGACTCGACCTACCGCGGCCTGGTCTCGGTGCACCCGAAGGCGACGGGCGTGCGCAACTTCACCCAGTGCGACAGTCTGCTGATCGGTGGCGACTGTGGCTCCCACACCGTGCCCTATATCGAGGCGCGCAACGGCTCGGCACAGCTCGAGCACGAGGCCACGACGACGCGCCTGTCGGATGACCAGCTGTTCTATGCGCAGCAGCGCGGGCTGTCGCAGGAAGAGGCTGTGGCCCTGCTGGTCAACGGCTTCGTCCGCGACGTGATGCAGAAACTGCCGATGGAGTTCGCCGTCGAGGCACAGAAGCTGGTCGCGATCAGCCTAGAGGGGAGTGTCGGGTGAGCCAGCCCGACCCAAGGCCCTGGTTCCGGTCGAAAGATGGTCTGCGCTGGGTGCCTGTGACCCGCGAGGGGTGGGCTGTGCTGATTGGTATCGTCGGGATCGAGATGCTGGTTGTGATCCTGGCGACGCAGCAGGTGCTGGCAGGCCGCCCGCTGTTCATGATCGCTGTTGTTCTGACCACGCCCTTCACCCTGTTTGCCATTTTCTGGCTGCTCTCCCGCAAGGGAAAGATCGTTTCGGAACGTTCCTGATGCTCTCAATATCCAACCTTCACGTGACCATCGGCGACAAGCCGATCCTAAAGGGTCTGACGCTCGACGTTCCGGCGGGCGAGGTGCACGCCATCATGGGGCCGAACGGGGCCGGCAAGTCGACGTTGGGGTACGCCCTGTCGGGGCGGCCCGGCTATGAGGCGACCGAGGGGTCGGTGTCCTGGGCGGGCGAGGACCTGCTCGAACTCGATCCGGCAGCGCGGGCGGCCAAGGGCGTCTTCCTGTCCTTCCAGTATCCGATCGAGATTCCCGGCGTTCCGGCCCTGACGTTCGTGCGCACGGCGCTGAACGCCCAGAAGCGGGCGCGGGGCGAGGAGGAGGTCTCGGCACCGGCTTTTCTGAAGATGGTCCGGGCGGCATCGACGGCGCTCAAGATGGATTTCGAGATGCTGAAGCGGCCGCTGAACGTCGGCTTCTCCGGCGGCGAGAAGAAGCGGATGGAAATCCTGCAGATGGCCCTGCTGGAGCCATCGCTGCTCATTCTCGATGAGACGGATTCGGGGCTCGACATCGATGCCCTGCGGATCGTGTCGGAGGGGGTCAATGCGTTGCGTTCGCCCGACCGCGCGATGCTGGTGATCACCCACTACCAGCGCCTGCTCGACTATATCAAACCCGACCGGGTGCATGTGCTGGCGGCTGGCCGGATCGTCGCCTCGGGCGGGCCCGAGCTCGCGCATCAGCTGGAGGCGGAAGGGTATGACAAATACCTGCCGGTGGCGGCTTGAGTCTGGTTGATCTGCGGGATCCGTCGACCTTTCCTTCGCGGCGGGTCGAGGCCTGGAAATACACGGACCTGCGCAAGGTTCTGAGGGAGACGCCGCCGCCTTCGCCAGTCGTCGTGATCGAGTCGCGCGGGCCCTTCGCGGCACTGGGCGGCGAGGAGCTGGCGTTTGCCAATGGTCGGGCGGTCGGAGCGGATGCCTTTGTCGCCTCGGGCGAGCAGGTGCTCAGGCTGCGGTTCGTTTCCGATGCCACCGGCACGGGTCATTCGGCGGCCGTGCGGATTGCCGTCAGACCCGGAGCACGGCTGACGCTGCTGGAGAGCCATGAGGGCGTGGGCTCGGCCTATGTCGCCAACTACCGGATCGAGCTGGACATCCCGGCCGGAGCCGAGGTCACGCGTGTCGTTCTGCTCGACGAGCCCGCCGATGCCATCTCGGTGGCGGTCACCCAGGTGAAGACGGCTCCGGGCGCGATCTATCGCCAGACGACGATCACCAGTGGCGCAAGGCTGCAGCGTCAGGAGACGCATCTGGTCCATGGCGGCGAGGGGACCGAGATCACCCTGGACGGCTTGTATGCCCTGTCCGGCGAACGCCACACCGACCTGACCAGTGTGGTTCGTCACGGCGGGCTGAATGGCCTCACGTCGCAACTGACCAAGGGCGTGGTGCGGGACACGGCGCGTGGCGTCTTCCAGGGCAAGATCGTCGTTGAGCGCGGCGCTGACGGGACGGATGCCCGGATGGGGCACCATGCCCTGATCCTGGGCGAGCGGGCCGAGATCGACGCCAAGCCCGAGCTGGAAATCTATGCCGACGACGTTCAGTGCGCCCACGGCAATACCATCGGCAATCTGGACGAGGATGCGCTGTTCTACATGGAACAGCGGGGCCTGCCCGCCGACGAGGCCCGGGCCCTGCTGACACAGGCCTTCCTGATCGAGGTCGTCGACCGTATTGCCCATGAGGGCGCGAGAGAGGAGGTCCGGTCATGGCTGACGGCTCGGCTCTGAACCGCTTTGATCCCTATGCTGCCCGGGCGCAGTTTCCGATCCTGTCGCGACAGGTGAACGGCAAGCCGCTGATCTATCTCGACTCGGCGGCCTCGGCACAGAAGCCGCGGGCGGTGATCGATGCCCTGACCCATGCGATGGAAGGCAGCTATGCCAATGTCCATCGCGGGCTGCACACCCTGGCCAACGAGACGACCGACGCCTTCGAGGCCGCGCGCGAGACCACAGCCCGGTTCCTGAACGCCGAGACACCGGACCAGATCGTCTGGACCAAGGGCGGCACCGAGGCCTTCAATCTGGTTGCGGCGGGTCTTGGGCAGACGCTTCAGGCAGGCGACGAGATCGTCATCAGCCAGATGGAACACCACGCCAATATCGTGCCCTGGCACATGCTGCGCGAACGGCTGGGCGTCGTGCTGAAATGGGCCCCGGTCCGCGACGATGGCGCGCTGGACATGGAGGCGCTGGCCGCCCTGATCGGGCCACGCACGCGGCTGGTCGGCGTGACCCATATGTCCAATGTGCTGGGCACGGTGAACGATGTGCGGGCGGTTGCTGATCTGGCCCACGCCGCCGGAGCCCTGGTGCTGGTCGACGGCTGTCAGGGGGCGGTGCACTGCCGTCCTGACGTTCAGGCGCTGGACTGCGACTTCTATATCTTCACCGGCCACAAGCTGTACGGCCCGACCGGTATCGGCGGGATGTACGGCAAGCGTGCCGCACTCGAGGCGCTTCCGCCCTATCAGGGCGGGGGCGAGATGATGGCCACGGTGACCGAGGATACGGTGACCTATGCCGGCATTCCGCACCGGTTCGAGGCGGGCACGCCACCGATCCTGGAAGCGATCGGTTTGGGGGCTGCGCTGGAGTGGTTCATGGGCTTCGACCGCGATGCGGTCGCGGCGCACGAGATGGCCCTGTATGACCATGTTGTCGGTCGTCTCGGGGACCGGGAGTGGCTGCGCATCATCGGCGAGGCTCCGGGCAAGGGGGCGATCCTGACCTTCACCGTTGCGGATATCCATGCCCATGATGTGGCCCAGATCCTTGACCGGTATGGCGTGGCGGTCCGGGCCGGGGTTCACTGCGCCGAGCCTCTGTCGCGCCGCTTCCGCATCACTGCAAGCGCCCGGGCCAGCTTCGCCCTATATAATACCGTTGAAGACGCGGACGCCTTCGTGGACGCGCTGATCAAGGCACGGGAGTTCTTTGTGTGAGCCAGATGGACGGATCAATCAGCAAGAGCGAGACCTTTGCCGAGACCTGGGCGGAGCCGCAGGCGGCTGCCCTGTCGCAGGGCGAACTGGACCAGTTGACCGAGGCCCTGATCACGGCGCTGAAGACCGTGTTCGACCCGGAGATCCCGGTCGACGTCTATGAGCTCGGCCTGATCTACAAGGTCGATCTGTCGGACGACAAGGACGTGCTGATCGACATGACCCTGACGGCTCCGGGGTGTCCGGTGGCGGGCGAGATGCCGGGCTGGATCGAGGATGCCGTGATGACCGTACCGGGCATCAAGTCGGCGCGCGCCAACCTGGTATTCGAGCCGCCCTGGGACCCTTCCAAGATGAGCGACGAGGCCAAACTGGCCCTGAACATGTTCTGAGGTGAAGCGATGACCGACTTCGAGACATCGATATCCTCCGGCGTGACCGGGGGGCGGCCGCGTCGCCCGCGTCCCAAGGCCGTGACCCTGACGGACGCCGCCGCCGGGCGCGTACGCGAGATCATGACCAATGCGGAAAAGGCCTATGTTGCCCTCCGCGTCGGGGTAAAGAATGGCGGCTGTGCCGGCCAGGAATATACCTTCGCCTACGCCGAGGAGATCGGCGCGCTAGACGAGGTGGTCGAGGACAAGGGTGTGACGATCCTGATCGACCCCAAGGCCATCCTGTTCCTGATCGGGTCGGAGATCGACTACGAGACGACCAAACTGGCGTCCAAATTCGTGTTCCGGAACCCGAACCAGACCGACGCCTGCGGCTGTGGCGAGAGCGTCACCATCATCCCCGCGAAAGCGCTCGAGATCGACTGAATGATCCGGCTCGAGGAGGTCACGAAGCGCTACCACAGCGCGGCGGGCGCGCGCGTGGCGCTGGACGCCGTCAGCCTGACCGTGGCGCGTGGGCAGGTGTTCGGCGTGGTCGGGCGCTCGGGCGCAGGGAAATCGACCCTGATCCGCACGATCAACCGCCTCGAGACGCCGGATGCCGGCAAAGTCTTTGTCGGCGATCAGGAGATCACGGCTCTCAAGGCCGCCGACCTGCGCGCCGCGCGTCGCCGGATCGGCATGATCTTCCAGCATTTCAACCTTCTGAACGCCAAGAC
>QBLX01000003.1:73214-78060 GCA_003241825.1 Alphaproteobacteria bacterium | reverse complement strand
CCAGCACGCCTTCTTCCAGCAGATCCATCAGGGGCCCCAGGTCGTCCCCGCCGAGTTCGTGATCGTGCGGGCCACCCATGAGGACGCGCCGGAAAGCCCGCTGTGGTCCAATGCCCTCGCCCAGGGTCAGGCCCTGATGCTGGGCAGGACGACCGAACAGGCACACGCCGAACTTCTGGCCACCGGAGCCGAGGCCGCCGAGGCCGACCGTCTGGCCCCCCACAAGACCTTCCCCGGCAACCGGCCCTCGACCGCCATCGTCATGGAACGGGTCACGCCGGAGACGGTCGGAGCCCTGCTGGCCCTCTATGAGCACAAGACCTTCGTCGAGGGCGTCATCTGGGACATCAACAGCTTCGACCAGTGGGGCGTCGAACTGGGCAAGGTACTGGCCAGGGCCATCCTGAACGATGTTGCAGCGGGCTCGGCGTCCGATACGCTCGACCCCTCCACGGCCGGGCTGCTGACCCGGCTGATCTGAGGGTTCGACCATGGCCGATCATGCCACGCCCAACCTGCCAGCCCGCGACTTCGACGCGACGGCGAAATTCTATGGCGCACTGGGTTTCGAGCAGGGGTGGCGGGACGACGGCTGGATGATCCTGGAGCGCGGCGAACTGATGCTGGAGTTCTTCCACTGGCCCGATCTTGACCCGCTGACGAGCAGCTTTTCCTGCTGCCTGCGACTGGACGATATCGACACCCTGTATGCGGCGGCCATGGCGGCCGGTGTGCCGGAGGCGTCCACCGGCCACCCGCGTCTGCACCCGGCGAGCATCGAGGCGAGCGGTATGCGGATCGCCTGTCTGGTCGACCCTGACGGGACTCTGCTCAGGCTGGTCCAGAACCCCTGAGGCCTCAGATGACTTTCACGTCCTTCGATTGCAGGGTGCATATGAAGTATCGTTGATCGCCTGCCGCGGCACTCGACCAGACCTGAACAATGCCGATGGAGCTGATTCTGGACGTCACGAGGCTGCAAACGCCGTTGTCGTTATTGTCGGGCAGAGCCGCCATGGCGGCCTGATGAATGTCGGCAGGCAGATAGGTCATATTGCCGAAACTGACGACGATTGCGCCGTCCACGCGCGATACATAGGCCCAGCTTACCGTCGGTATTGCTGAAGTCAGGAAGGCATTCTCAAGGCGCGAAGTGATGACCTGACCGGCCTTGAGCACACAGGGACTTGTCGTGCATGCGGCCAGGGTCTGGCTGACTTCGACCGACACGCGTTCGGCATCTCGGCGCGTCGTGGTCAATCGGCTCATGTCATAGCCTCCACCAGCCAGGAGGAGCATGATACTGACGATCATTGCGAACTCGACAGCTGCCGCTCCGCCCTCATCGGCCAGAACGATATTTGCCCGCAACCGGCCCAGGATTTTTCGGAGGGCGGTCATCGTTGCAGGAATATCGAAGACGTGCGGACTGTCAGCGAGGACATCCCTGGAACGAATGTGACAATCCCGACCTCAGCACGCCGCACCAGAACATCCCCGGGTGCCCCGACGATGAACGGGTTGCCCGTAATGGCATGTTTGCCCGTCGAAAGGGATTGGAGGGGCATCTGCTCGAGCTTCAGCGTCTCTGTGCAGTTCGGAACCAGAGTCAGGTCCTTGCAGATCATCTCTCGAACCTTGTCCTGATCGCGGCTGTCCGGGAACAGTTCGGTGTTCGAGAAAACCGACGCATAGGCCACGGTCTCGGCCACTGCCGAACGTATCTGGAAGGTAGAAACGAAAAAGAGTCCGAACTGGATCACCCCCAGGAGAAGAGTGATGAAGACGCCCCCGACCATGGCAAACTCAACGGCCGTGGCGCCGCCGTCGTGGCGACGGAAGCGGCCAAGCCAGTGCATTCCAAGCCGCCGCACGGTCAAGAGCAGGCGTCCTTGCAGAGCTGCAGATAGTCAATCAGACCGCCGGTGGTGTCCTGCTTGCCCGCAGCGCGCCAGCTGATGCGATATTCGTCGGCCTTCTGGACCTGGAATTTGACGGTCCGCTGGACCCACTGATCGGCATAGACACAGACATCGACCATGTTCTTTGCCTCGAAAGTGTACTCGCCCTTCTTCTCGACGAACAATTCGATGCGATTGGTTTCCTGATTCCAGGCCCGGTAAGGTGCAACCGCCGGGTCGGTCTCCGTCGCGCCGCAGGCCACGATTCCCCGCCAGGCAGAGGCGTTGTTCTTGATTCGCGACGTATACCAGTAGCTTACCTGATAATTCCCGGGCTGGAGGTCGAGAACTCGCGACATGGCCGAGTTGGAGTTGCAACCCGCAACGTAGCAGTGCGAATCCAGCTCGGCGAAGAAATTGCCGAACCGGATCGTGCCCCCTGACAACTGGGGCATGCCGTTGATCTCGATTCCGGCGTTGAAAGTCTGCCACCCGTTCCAGGTCGCACCGCTCGGCTGTCTGCCGTTTTGTCCGAGGACGGTCCAGGAGTTGCGGGCGACTGAGTGCGCCTGTTCAAACGACTCGACAAACAGGGTCTGGCCGGGAGGAATGTTCTGCTCTGGCAGGGCAAAACGGCATTCCCGCCTGACCTCGACCGGCAAGGTCTTGAGGCCGGCGATCTGGGCAAAATGAGCGGGTGAACTGCTGGTGCCGTCGATGGTGATGGCAGTTTGCACCGTGCTGCCCGTGACTGTGACGCCGGACTTGATCCCGGCGTCCAGAATCCGCGCTCTGGCGATTGGGACAACCGTATCAGGCCCAAAATCGGACTCCGGGTCCCTGCCTTCGGCGATGGTGTTATTGATCTCTATCGCAGACTGGCGCAGGCGATCTCGAGGGCGTTGGCAACCTTCTGGCGATGGGACATGGCGTTGCTCAGGTCGAAGCCACCACCGACAGCAAGGACCAGAACGGGCAGGGCAATAGCGAATATCACGGCCGTGCCGCCGCCCGTTTGCACGAGCAGATCGCGCACGCAGCGCCTGATCTGGGCGAGAACCGGGGTTTTCATCTTCCACTCCGAGCCCGGGAACGCCCGCCTCGAACTGCAATTACTATAAAAGCGTTTAGGGAACGGTTTATAGTCAAGGTTGCCAAAGTCTGAGTTTTTTAGGTGAATTTCAGCAAGACGCCATCATGAGCCCGGTGGTCCATGCGTCATCAAAAATTCACTACCCTCGCCGGAGCGGTCCCGCTTGACGCTGACGGAGCCGGACCCTACTTGCAGCTCGCGTTAGCACTCTCGGGGTCCGGCTGCCAAAGCGGGAAGACGGGGTGCCGGCGGACCTTTTCGAAGTCCAAAATGGAGAACATACAGATGGCGTTTCGTCCTCTCGGCGATCGCGTGCTGGTCAAGCGCGTGGAAGAAGAATCCAAGACCAAGGGCGGGATCATCATCCCCGACACCGCCAAGGAAAAGCCGCAGGAAGGCGAAGTCGTCTCCGTCGGTCCCGGCGTGCGCGACGAGCGCGGCACGGTCAACGCCCTGGAACTGAAGGCCGGTGATCGCATCCTGTTCGGCAAATGGTCGGGCACGGAGGTCAAGCTGGAAGGCGAAGACCTTATCATCATGAAAGAGTCGGACGTCCTCGGCGTTCTCTGAGTGATCTGTCGCCGGTGACGATGGCTGGCGCGACCGACACCGGTTCGCCGCCGCCCTGACCCCCGGCGGTCACGGATCACGAAACACTCATCCCCTCTTCAAGGAGCTGCCTCATGGCTGCCAAACAAGTTCAGTTTTCCACCGATGCCCGCGAGAAGATGCTGCGCGGCGTCAACGTCCTCGCCAATGCGGTGAAGGTCACCCTGGGTCCCAAGGGCCGCAACGTCGTCATCCAGAAGTCCTTCGGCGCCCCGCGCTCGACCAAGGACGGCGTCTCGGTCGCCAAAGAGATCGAGCTCGAGGATCCCTTCGAGAACATGGGCGCCCAGATGATCCGCGAAGTCGCGTCCAAGACGAACGACAAGGCGGGTGATGGCACCACCACCGCAACCGTCCTGGCCCAGTCCATCGTGCAGGAAGGCCTCAAGTCCGTCGCCGCCGGCATGAACCCGATGGATCTGAAGCGCGGCATCGACAAGGCTGTTGCCGCCGTGATCGCCGAGATCAAGTCGACCTCCAAGAAGGTCAGCGCCAACTCCGAGATCGCCCAGGTCGGCACCATCTCGGCCAACGGCGACACCGAGGTCGGCGAGATGATCGCCAGGGCCATGGAAAAGGTCGGCAACGAAGGCGTCATCACCGTCGAGGAAGCCAAGACGGCTGAAACCGAGCTGGACGTCGTCGAAGGCATGCAGTTCGACCGCGGCTACCTGTCGCCCTACTTCATCACCAACGCCGACAAGATGGAGGTTCAACTCGAGGAGCCGCTCATCCTGCTGTTCGAAAAGAAGCTGTCGTCACTGCAGGCCATGCTGCCGATCCTGGAAGCCGTGGTCCAGTCGGGTCGCCCGCTGGTCATCATCGCCGAGGACATCGAAGGCGAGGCCCTGGCCACGCTGGTCGTCAACAAGCTGCGTGGCGGCCTGCGCGTCGCTGCCGTCAAGGCACCGGGCTTCGGTGACCGCCGCAAGGCCATGCTGGAGGACATCGCTGTCCTGACCGGCGGCCAGGTGATCTCGGAAGACCTCGGCATCAAGCTCGAGAACGTCACGATCGACATGCTCGGCAAGGCCAAGAAGGTCACGATCACCAAGGACGACACCACCATCGTGGACGGCGTCGGCGAGAAGGAAGCGATCGAGGCTCGCATCAGCCAGATCAAGCGCCAGATCGAGGACACCACCTCCGACTACGACAAGGAAAAGCTGCAGGAACGTCTGGCCAAACTGGCCGGCGGCGTTGCCGTGATCCGCGTCGGTGGTTCGACCGAAGTGGAAGTGAA
>QBLX01000003.1:64170-73204 GCA_003241825.1 Alphaproteobacteria bacterium | reverse complement strand
CAAGGCGCTCGAAGGCCTGCCCGGTGACAACCCCGACCAGACCGCCGGTATCGCCATCATCCGTCGCGCCATCCAGGCCCCGATCCGCCAGATCGTGGAAAATGCCGGCGTCGAAGGCTCGATCGTGGTCGGCAAGGTGCTCGAGAACCCCTCGCCCACCTACGGCTTCAACGCCCAGACCGAAGAGTATGTCGACATGATCCAGGCCGGCGTCATCGACCCCGCCAAGGTCGTTCGCACGGCTCTGCAGGACGCGGCCTCCGTGGCCGGTATCCTGATCACCACCGAAGCGGCAGTTGCCGATGCACCGAAGAAGGCGTCGGGCGGCGGCGGCCACGGCGGTGGCGGCGGCGGCATGGGCGGCATGGGCGACATGGACTTCTAGTCCACGCTCGGCTCAGTCTGAACGAACAGGGGGCGGGTCCGGCAACAGACCCGCCCTTTTCGTTGCCTGCGACCCGACGTCACGCAACATCTGGTCGCAGGGGCGCATCCGGTTCGGGGGCGCAGTCTGTTCGGCCTGATGGAGAGAGCCCGATGAAGATCAAGGATCGTCCCGAGTTTCGGAGCAAGGCGACTGTGCTCACCTTTGCGCCCGGCGACCGCGTCGCCGATGCCGTCGCGGTGATGAGCGAGCGCAACTATGGCTCCGTTGTCATTGTCGACCCCGAGCGCAAGCCGATCGGCATCGTCACCGAGCGTGACCTCATGCGCCGCCTGCTGCACCGGCGCCTGGATATCGAGACCACCACCCTCGACCAGATCATGACCACGGACCTCAAGGTCGCGCGGGCAGATGACGATCTGCTGGACTGGCTGCGCCTGATGTCCAACGAGCGGTTCCGCCACCTGCCGGTCGTGAACGATCAGGGCGTCCTGATCAGCATGATGAGCCAGGGGGACTTCGTCAGCTACACCTGGCCCGAACTGCTCGGCCGCCTGCGCGAACAGGCCAAGGCCACGTTCGACGTCAGTCCGTCCCTGGTGATGATGGTGGCCGGGGGCGTCCTGTTCGCGGTCGCGACCCTGATCCTGTTCCTGCAGGCACGCTAGAGGCCGGGCCAGCCAGCCTGGCCTTGCCTTTGCCGCCCGTTTCCCGCATAAGCCCGCGCTTCCGGCGCAAGTGAACCTGCGTCTCCACCGGGACGACCTCTTTCCTGGTGCTATCGCGCTCCGCCCTGCTCGAGCACAGCCCTTCGGGCTCAGGCAGGCCGCAAGATCGATAGCCCGTGAAGAATGAGCCCGGCGAGAACCCCCTGCCGACGTGAGCGTCGCCAGGGGCCGTTTTCGTATGGAGCCGCCTCACCCGCCAAATGAGGTCATGAATGTTCGAGGCTCTGAACGAGCGACTGTCAGGCGTCTTCGACCGGATCACCGGTCGCGGTGCGCTGTCCGAGAAGGATGTGGCAGAGGCGATGCGCGAGGTGCGCGTGGCCCTGCTGGAGGCCGACGTCGCCCTGCCGGTGGTCAAGGACTTCATCGCCTTCGCCACCGAACGCGCCACGGGCGAAGAGGTCATCCGCTCGGTCCGTCCCGCCGATCAGGTGGTCAAGATCGTCTATGACGGCCTGATCGAGATGCTGGGCGGCGAGGAGCCGACGCCCCTCAACACCAATGCGACCCCGCCCGCCGTGATCCTGATGGCCGGCCTGCAGGGCTCGGGCAAGACGACGACCTCGGCCAAGCTGGCGCTGCGGCTGACGAAATTCGATCGCAAGAAGGTCATGATGGCCTCGCTGGACACGCGCCGTCCGGCGGCGATGGAACAGCTGGCCACCCTCGGCAAGCAGATCGAGGTCGCCACCCTGCCGATCGTGGCGGGCGAGAGCGCGGTCCAGATCGCCAGACGCGCCCTGACTTCCGCGAAACTTCAGGGCTTCGACGTCCTGATCCTCGATACCGCGGGCCGGATCACCCTCGACGAGGCCCTGATGGCCGAGGTGGCCGAGGTCGCCCGGGTGTCGAACCCGGTCGAGACCCTGCTGGTCGCCGACAGCCTGACCGGCCAGGACGCCGTCCGGACAGCCAAGGCCTTCCACGAACGCCTGCCCCTGACCGGCCTGATCCTGACCCGTGCGGACGGCGACGGCCGTGGCGGGGCCATGCTGTCGATGCGGGCCGTCACCGGCCTGCCGATCAAATACATGGGCTCGGGCGAGAAGGTCGACGCGCTTGACGTCTTCGACGCCCGCCGCGTGGCGGGTCGCATCCTCGGTCAGGGCGATATCGTCGCCCTGGTCGAAAAGGCCTCACAGGACCTCGACCAGTCCAAGGCCGAGGCCATGGCCCGCAAGCTGGCCAAGGGACAGTTCGACCTGAACGACCTCGCCACCCAGCTGCAGCAGATGAAGAAGATGGGCGGCCTCCAGGGCATCATGGGCATGTTGCCCGGCGTGGCCAAGATGAAGTCCCAGATGGCCGACAGCGGCGTCGACGACCGGATGATTGCCCGTCAGGAAGCCATCATCAGCTCCATGACCAAGGCCGAGCGCAAGAAGCCGGACCTGCTGAACGCCAGCCGTCGCAAGCGGATTGCCGCCGGCGCCGGTGTCGAGGTCCAGGACATCAACCGACTGCTCAAACAGCACCGGCAGATGGCCGACATGGTCAAGTCGATGTCCAGGGGCGGCGGCAAGAAGATGCAGCAGATGGCCGCCATGATGGGCGGTCTCGGCGGCGGTGCCGGCGGAATGGGCGGACCGGACATGGCCCGCCTCAAGGCCCTGGGCGGCGGCAAGATCGAGCCCGGCGCAGACGAAATGAAAGCCCTCCAGGACCGGCTCTCCGGCCTGGGCGGCGGTTCCATGCCGGGAGGGCTCCCCGGCCTGCCCGGCTTCCCTCCCAAGAAAAACTGATTTCCCAGAAAGAGACTGAAAATGCTTAAGATTCGTCTGGCCCGCGGTGGTGCCAAGAAGCGTCCCTACTACTACATCGTCGTTGCCGACAGCCACGCTCCCCGCGACGGCAAATTCATCGAGCGCGTCGGCACCTACAACCCGATGCTGCCCCGCGACGGCGAAAAGCCCCGCGTCAGCCTGAAGGCCGACCGGATCTCCGAGTGGCTGTCCAAGGGCGCCCAGCCGACCGACCGCGTCGCGCGCTTCATCTCGCAGGACGAGTCCCTGGCCGGCAAGGTCAAGTGGAGCCAGTCGAACAACCCGAACAAGGGCACCCCGGGCAAGAAGGCCCAGGAACGTGCTGCCGAGCGCGCCCAGCGCGAGGCCGACCGCGCCGAGGCCGAAGCCGCTGCCAAGATCGAAGCTGCCGAAGCCGCCCAGAAGGCCAAGGAAGAGGCTGCTGCCGCTGCCGAAGCTGCCAGGAACGCACCGCCGGCTGAAGAGCCTGCCGCCGAAGAGGCCGCCCCGGAAGCCGCTGCTGAAGAGGCACCCGCTGCCGAAGAGCCTGCCGCCGAAGAGCCTGCTGCCGAAGCTGCTGCTGAAGAGCCTGCCTCCGAAGACAAGCCCGAGGCCTGATCCTTCTGTTGATCCGCTCACCCCGGCGAAAGCCGGGGCCCAGTGCTTTTGCGTTGAACGCGCTGCCATACGATAGAACTGGGTCCCGGCTTTGGCCGGGATGAGCGGATGAATGGGTTGCTCGACATGACAGACAAACCCAATCTCGTCCTCGTCGGCCAGGTCGGCGGGGGCTTTGGCGTCAAGGGTGAGGTCAAGGTCACGGCCTTTACCGCGGACCCCCTGGCGTTACGCGCCTATGGACCTCTGCTGCGCGCAGACGGCTCGCCCGGCCTGACGCTGAGTGCTGCGCGTCCGACGAAGGAAGGCCTCGTCGGCCGCGCCGCCGAGATCCAGACCAAGGAACAGGCCGACGCCCTGCGCGGGCTCAAGCTTTACGTTCCGCGCGACCGGTTCCCGGCGCCCGAGGAGGATGAGTTCTACCTCGCCGACCTGATCGGGGTCGAGGCAAGGGACCCTGACGGACAGGTTCTCGGCACCGTCCGTGCCGTCCAGAATTTCGGTGCCGACGACATGCTGGAGATCGCCCCCGTTGCCGGTGGCCAGACCTGGTATCTGCCGTTCACCCGGGTCTGCGTCCCGGACCTGCATCTGTCGGACGGCTGGCTGCTGGCCGTGCGTCCGACAGAGGTTGGCGAGCGAGAGCCCGATTAATCGGTCGTGTCGTCGATCGGCGCGTCCGGCCCGTTCTTCTTGATCGACTCGATGGCATTCTTGGCCGAGGCCTTGGAGGCATAGCCCTCGGTCGAGAACATGGTCTCGGAATTGTATTTGAACCGGACCCGGAACTCTCCGGCCTTGTCCTTGTAGATCTCGAATTTGTGCGCCACGTGTGCCTCCTCAGGGCCGCCGATCGACCGAAGTGCAAACTGCCACAGTGACGCTTGTCGTCAATCATGGATATGCGACGGGCGGGGAAGCGGTGCCAGCGGTAAGACACCGGCTTCATTTCATGCTATTGTGTTGTCTTCCCCCGTTTTCAGGACCTTCGCCTTGAGCATCACGCTCGATCTGTCGCGCACCTCTGCCCCGGCCCCCAGGGCCCCCGTCAACCTGTCCGGGCTGACGCGCGAGGGCCTGCGCCAGGCCCTGATCGATGCCGACATCTGTCCGCCGGAGAAGGCCCGGATGCGGGCGAGCCAGGTCTGGGGCTGGATCCATCATTTCGGCGTCACCGACTTTGCCGCCATGTCCAATGTGGCCAGGGACACCCAGTCGAAACTGGCCGCAGCCTTCACCCTCGCCCGGCCCGAGATCGTCGAGCGCCAGGTGTCAAAGGACGGCACCCGCAAATGGCTGATCCGCACGGCTCCGGGCATCGAGGTCGAGGCTGTCTATATCCCGGATGTCGGCCGGGCCGGAGCGCTGTGCGTGTCGTCCCAGGTCGGCTGCACCCTGAACTGCACCTTCTGCCACACGGGGACCCAGGCGCTTGTCCGCAACCTGACCGCGGCAGAGATCGTCGCCCAGGTCCAGGTCGCCCGCGATGATCTGGAAGAATGGCCCTCGCCCCGGGAAGACCGCCGCCTGTCGAACATCGTCTTCATGGGCATGGGCGAGCCGCTCTACAATCTGGACCATGTGTCGGACGCGATCGACATCATCTCGGACAATGAGGGCATCGCCCTTTCGCGGCGCCGGATCACGGTCTCGACCTCCGGCGTCGTCCCGATGCTGGAACCGCTCGGGACACGGACCCAGGCCATGCTGGCGATCAGCCTGCACGCCACCAACGACGCCCTGCGCGACGTCCTCGTTCCGCTGAACAGGAAATACGACCTCGCCCAGCTGATGGACGGCATCCGGGCCTATCCGGGCATCTCCAATGCGCGCCGGGTCACGTTCGAATACGTCATGCTGAAGGGCATCAACGACAGCCCCGACGAGGCGCGGGCGCTGGTGAAACTGATCGAGGGCATCCCGGCCAAGGTCAATCTGATCCCGTTCAACCCCTGGCCCGGCACGGATTATGAATGTTCGGACTGGAAGACGATCGAGCGGTTCGCGGCCATTCTGAACAAGGCCGGCTATGCCTCCCCGATCCGCACGCCGAGGGGCCGCGACATCCTGGCGGCCTGCGGACAGCTGAAGTCCGAAAGCGAAAAGGTCCGGGCCAGCGTCAGGCGCGCGGAGCAGGCCGCGGCATAAATGTTGTTCCGCTCATCCCGGCGAAAGCCGGGACCCAGCGCTTTGGACAGACAGTCCTTGCGGTCCCGCCCGCCCGGCGATCCCGCGCACAGGCCTTTTGAACACACCGGATCCCGGCCCTCGCCGGATTGAGCGGGGGGACAGGGTGGCTGGTCCAGCACAACTCCGCCGACACAGCCTCACAAAATCAACGCCTTGAGAAAATCGGAACCCGTCGAACCCGGCACGGCCCGGAACCGTGCGATCCTCTCATCGATGCTGCAGACCCGGCCACCTATCGAGACGATCAAGACGATCAAGACGGTTTTTTTCGCTGACCCCGAACCTGCTCAGCCTCGCGGACGACGGGATCAGCAGGACAGGGCCATTACTTGCCCCCGACGGTTAGCCCCCGGACTGTCATCATGTTATGAGCCCGGCCCCATATACAGACGGCGGGTCCGTCGAGGTCGAGCCGTCAGGAGTGTGTGAATGAGCAGGGTGTTGGTTATCGGTGCCGGTGGCGTCGGGTCGGTCGCGGTCCACAAGATGGCGATGAATGCCGACGTGTTTTCGCACATCACCCTGGCCAGCCGGACCAAGTCCAAATGCGACGCCATCGCCGTCTCGGTGAAGGCGCGCACGGGCGTGACGATCGACACGGCGGCACTGGATGCCGACGACGTGGCGGCCACCACCGCCATGCTCCGGGCCGTGAAACCGGCGCTGGTCGTCAATCTGGCCCTGCCCTACCAGGACCTGAACATCATGGACGCCTGTCTGGCGGCCGGCGTGAACTATCTCGACACGGCCAATTACGAGCCGCGCGAAGAGGCAAAATTCGAATACAAATGGCAGTGGGCCTATCAGGATCGCTTCCGCGAAGCGGGACTGATGGCGCTTCTGGGCTCCGGCTTCGACCCCGGCGTGACCTCGGTCTTCGCCACCTATACGAAGAAACACCTGCTGGACCGGATCGACACGCTCGACATCCTGGACTGCAACGGCGGCGACACGGGCCTGCCGTTCGCGACCAATTTCAATCCCGAGATCAACCTGCGCGAAGTGACGGCACCGTCACGGCACTGGGAGAACAACCAGTGGATCGAGGGCCCGGCCCTGAGCCACAAACAGGTGTTCGACTTCGACCAGGTGGGTCCGAAGAACATGTACCTGATGTACCATGAAGAGCTGGAATCGCTGGCGAAATTCTATCCGGAGATCAAGCGGATCCGCTTCTGGATGACCTTCGGCGACTCCTATCTGAAACATCTGGAAGTGCTCGAGAACATCGGCATGACCCGCATCGAGCCGATGATGTTCCAGGGCCGCGAGATCATCCCGATCGAGTTCCTGAAGGCCCTGCTGCCCGAGCCGTCCTCGCTGGGCCCGATCACCCGGGGCAAGACCAATATCGGCACCATCGCCACGGGCGAGAAGGATGGCGTGGCGCGCACTGTCTACGTCAACAACATCTGTGACCACGAAGAGGCCTATGCCGAGACCGGCAACCAGGCCGTCAGCTACACCACCGGCGTCCCGGCCATGATCGGCGCCGCCCTGATGCTGACCGGCCAGTGGAAGGGTGCGGGCGTGTTCAACATGGAGCAGCTGGATCCCGACCCCTTCATGGACATGCTGAACAGGCACGGCCTGCCCTGGAAGGTGCAGGACCTCGACGCCCCGCTCGCCTTCTGACCGGGACACGCTGATGGCCATGCAGACCCAGGCCGGTGACGCCGGAGCCTTTGCGCGTTTCGACCTGAACCGCGTGCCCTCCCCCTGTTTCGTGGTCGACGAGGCGGCGGTGCGCCGCAACCTGGCCATCCTCAAGGACGTCGGGGACCGCAGCGGGGCGCGGGTCCTGCTGGCCCTGAAGGCCTTTTCCATGTGGTCGCTGGCCGATGTGGTGGGCGAATATCTGGACGGGTGCTGCGCCTCCGGCCTGTGGGAGGCCCGGCTGGCCCGCGAACACTACAGGGGCGAGCTCAGCACCTATTCGCCCGCCTACAAGCGCGAGGACATGATGGAGATCCTGACGCTGTCGGACCATGTCATCTTCAACTCGCCGGACCAGATGGCGCGGTTCGCCGATCTGATCGCGGAGGCGCGGGCGGCGGGCGAGGTCTTCGAGGTCGGCCTGCGGCTGAACCCCGAACACTCCGAGGCCGAGGTCGCGAAATACGATCCCTGCCAGATCGGCTCGCGACTGGGCTTTCCGGTGTCCCAGCTGCGGCCCGAACATCTGGAGGGCGTCGACGGCCTGCACATGCATGCCCTGTGCGAGCAGGGCTACGAGCCGCTGGAACGGCTCTGGGCCTCGCTCGAGCCGAAGATCGCCGGCGTTGCCGGATCGCTGAAATGGCTGAACCTCGGCGGCGGCCACCATATCACCCGGGCAGACTACCGGCGCGACGCTCTGGTCGACCTGCTGCGCAATATCCACGAGCGCCACGGGGTCCAGGTCTATCTGGAGCCGGGCGAGGCCATCGCCCTGGATGCCGGGATCCTGATCGGGGAGGTGCTCGACACCCTCGACAACGGCCAGCCCATCGGGATCGTCGACATCTCGGCGACCTGCCACATGCCCGATGTGATCGAGGCCCCCTATCGTCCGGCCATGCTGAACGAGGTCGAGGACGGGGTCCGGGTCAGGCTGGGCGGGCCGTCGTGCCTGGCCGGGGACATTATCGGCGACTACGGCTTTGCCACGGTGCCGGCACCCGGCACCCGCATCGCCTTCCTCGATCAGGCCCACTATTCGATGGTCAAGACCAACACCTTCAACGGCGTGCCCCTGCCCGCCATCGCCCTGTGGAACAGCGACACGGACGCGCTACGGATCGTGCGGGCCTTCGACTATCCGGAATTCCGCGACAGGCTGTCCTGAGGGGCCGATACCCGACCATTGGCTAATGGCTTTGTGGGACCGCAGGGTCTGATACCGTCCGGACAGCCGACCGGAGCCGATCATGACCCAAGCCCTGTATGCCGCGCGCCGCATGACCGCCGCCGAGGCCGTGGCCCTCATCCCGTCGGGGGCAAGGGTGGCCATGGGGCTGGGCGTGTCCCAGCCGCCCGCCATCCTGAAGGCCCTGGCCGACCGGGCGGAGGCGCGGGAGGTGGAGGGCATCCGGCTCTACTATCTGCTGTCGACGGCTATCGCGGGCGACACCGTGCTCAGATACGAGCTGATGGACCGGATCCATCCGAACAGCCTGTTCTACGGCAAGGTCGAGCGGGCACTGGAAGCCCGGGCCAGGGCCGACGGCCGGCGCGTCGTCGAACTGATCCCCACAGGCTTCCAGCAGACGCCCCGCCTGCTGAGCCACGAGATCGGCGTCGACACCCTGCTGGCCACGGTCTCTCCCATGGACGCCGACGGCTTCTTCAGCTTCGGGACCAATACCGACTACAACCAGCCGGTCTCGAAA
>QBLX01000003.1:50890-64160 GCA_003241825.1 Alphaproteobacteria bacterium | reverse complement strand
CCTCGAGGTCAATCCCCACATGCCGCGTGTTCTCGGCGACTGCAGGATCCATGTCAGTCAGGTCACCGCCCTGGTCGAACATGCCGCCCCCCTGCTGCAGGTTCCCAAGGCGGCACCCCAGCCGGCGGACACCGTCATCGGGGGGATCATCGCCGGGCTGATCGAGGACGGCTCGACGCTGCAGATGGGCATCGGGGCGCTGCCTGACGCCGTATGCGCTGCCCTGCATGACCATAGCGACCTCGGCATCCACACCGAGATGATGACCCCCGGGCTGGTCGACCTGATGAAGGCGGGCGTGATCACGGGCCGTCGCAAGACCCTGCACCCCGGCAAGGCCGTCTTCGCCTTCTGCATGGGGGACCAGGCGACCTATGATCACCTCCACGAGAACCCCGATCTGGAAGGCCACCCCGTCAGCTACACCAATGACCCAGCCGTCATTGCCCGGAACGACCGTATGATCTCCGTCAATGCGACGCTGGAGATCGACCTGCACGGGGCCTGCTGTTCGGAATATCTGAATGGCAGCCAGTTCACCGGTTCCGGCGGGCAGCTGGACTTTGTGCGGGGGGCCTACCGGTCCGACGGCGGCCGGTCGATCATCGCCTGTCATTCGACAGCGGCGAAGGGCACGGTCTCGCGGATTGTGCCCGGACTGTCCGGCCCGGTGACCACGCCACGCAATGACACCCATATCGTCGTGACCGAACACGGCTGGGTCGATCTGAAGGGTCTGGGCTCGTCCGAACGCGCAAGGGCATTGATCGGACTGGCCCACCCGGATTTTCGCGAGGACCTGCAGAAGGCCGCCAGCCAGCAGGGGCTGATCTGAACGAAAAGGCTCCAGAATTCAGCCTTGGCTAACAGGGTTGCATGAGCCTCTGCACCCGCCTAGACGCGCCGCCGGTCCTCGCTCGGAGGCCTTGAGGTGCGCCCGCGGTGGAAGCCTTCCTGATATCGACCGGCCTCGTCTCCATTGCGGAGATCGGCGACAAGACCATGCTGCTGGCCATCATGCTGTCGGCCACGTGGCGACGGCCGCTGCCGATCATCCTGGGTATCTTCGCGGCGACACTGGCCAACCATCTGTTCGCCGCTGTCGCAGGGTCGGTGCTCGCGCGTTTCATGGACGGGGAATGGTTACGCTGGGTCGTCGGCATCGCCTTTCTGGGATTCGCAGCCTGGGCCCTGATTCCGGACAAGTTCGAGGAAAAGGCCGAAGTCATCGAAAAGACCTTCATGGGCATCTTCTGGACCACGGCCGCGGCCTTCTTCGTGATCGAGATGGGCGACAAGACCCAGGTCGCCACAGCCATGATGGCCGCCCGGTTTGAAACCATCCTCCCGGTCCTGGCCGGGTCAACCCTTGGCATGATGCTGGTGAATGCCCCGGCCGTCCTGTTGGGTGAGGTCGCTGCACGCCGGCTTCCACTGGCCTGGATCCGGCTCGCCGCAGCGGCCGGCTTCGCCCTCACCGGTCTCTGGGTCTTGGTGTTCGGTTAGGAAGTTTGATCTAGTTATCAACAGTTGACCGTTTTGCACATTGGGCTGCCGAGCGGTGATTGGGGATTTTGGGGGGAATGAAGGGTCGCTGGCGACTGTTCAGACACGAAGCAGGCATGGAGGCCGGTCCGCCCCCTGTCGCCTATGTCGCCCTGTATTGCGCCTGTATCCTGATCGGTTTCTGGAGCGCGCGGACCTTCGACGCGATCGTCATCTGGCCGACCAACGGCGTGATGCTGGCCGCCCTGCTGCAGCTTCACCGTCGTCAGGCGATCTGGACCGTGGCGGTCTGTTTCGCCATCAATCTCGCCAGCAATATGTGGCGCGGCGACCCGATGCCGTTCCTGATCGTGAACCCGGTCATGAACCTGTTCCAGGTCCTTCTGGCCGCGTTGCTCGTTCGTCGCGTCGGGGGCGCCGCGCTCGACCTGCGCCGCCCGCAGCGTCTTGTCGCCGTCGCCGTTCTCGCGATCCTGCCCGCTGTCGCCCTGTCGGCACTGATCATGGTCAGTCTGGCCGCCACGATCCGCGAATACAGCCTGCCGGTCTATATCTTCACCCTGCAACGCTATTTCGGGATGGAGTTGCTCGGGCTGCTGATCGTCACGCCCGCGCTCCTGCTCATGGCCCGGGCGCATCGCTTCCGCGGCATCGCCAGGGCGTCACGCCTCGAAGTCGCAGCCCTGATGAGCCTGCTCGTTCTGGTGACGACCGGGGTTTTCACCCAGAATATCGCGCCGCTGCTCTTTCTTATCTTCCCGGCCATCGTCCTGATCGCGTTCCGGCTATCTCCGCCGTGGGTCGCTGCATCGATCATGATCATAGCCGTTATCGGCGCGATCGGCTCCCTTTCGGGGCAGGGCCCCGTGATGATGACGCGGCTCCTCGAAATCCCCGGACTGGATAGTGTTCAGGATCTTCAGAGGCGGCTCAGCCTCTACTACCTGTTCCTGCTCGTCGTGATCATGACCGCAGTGCCTCTCAGCACCCTGATGTCCGAGCGACGTCGCCTCATGGACCGGCTGGAGGCCAGGACCCTCGCAGCGCAGGCTGCGCGGCGCCAGGCCGAGCAGTCCGCCGCGACCAAGGGGCGCTTTCTGGCCCTGATGAGCCACGAGATGCGAACGCCCCTGCACAGCGTCGTCGGCTATGCAGAGGTCCTCGGCCGCCGATCCGATATCAAGGCCGACGCCCGCCGCCAGGCTGACCTCATCCAGGATGCGGGCAACTCGCTTCTGGTGCTGGTCGAGGACGTGCTTGAGGTTTCACGCGGCACCGACACCCTGTGTCTGGGCCGTGCGCACCTTCCGGAGCTGCTGGCCCAGGCCGTGGCACCCTGCCGGGAGATCGCCGAACTCAAGGGCCTGACCCTGCGTCTCGAGGTCGAGCCGGGTGCCCGACTGCCGATCAGGACAGACGCCAAACGGCTTCGACAGGCCGTCCACAAGCTGGTCGACAATGCGGTGAAATTCACCAGGGTCGGCCACGTCCTGGTCCAGGCCAGTCGGGAAGGCGATGCCGTCACCCTGACCGTGTCAGACACCGGCTGCGGCATCGACCTGGCAATCCTGCCGGATGTCTTTGACCCCTTCTTCCAGAGCGACGATTCCATCTGCCGCGACCATGTGGGAGCCGGTCTCGGCCTGGCGGTTGCGCGACAGTTGATCGAGCGGCTGGGCGGCCGCATCACGGTCGAAAGTCGCACTGGCCATGGGTCCTGCTTTACCATCACCCTGCCCCTTCCGGCTTTCGAGATGGATCTCGAGTCCATCGAGACCGAGGTCGTCGCGACGCGGGATGTCCCCCCCCGGGTCCTGGTTGTCGATGATCATGCCGGCAACCGCGAGGTGGCGCGCCTGATGCTGGCACCGACCGGTGCCGAGATTGCCGAAGCCCGCGATGGTCTCGAGGCTGTCGAGATGGCGAAGACCCAGGCATTTGACCTCATCCTGATGGATGTACGCATGCCCCGCATGGATGGCCTGGCCGCCACACGGGCCATCAGGGCCCTGGGAGGCCCGTCAGGTCTGGTTCCGATCCTCGCGGTCACCGCGGACGCCATGCCAGAGGACGCCGAGCGCTGTCTGGCGGCCGGCATGAACGGCCATCTGGCCAAGCCGATCACCCATACGACCCTTTATGCAGCCATTGACCAGGTGATCGGCGGGGTCGAGGCAACCCCGGACGCCGAGGCCGCCTGAATGCGACGGCCGTCCGGCCCCCATCCCCAGGACCATCCCCAGTTCCCTGTGGACTTCACGCTACATGTGGTGTCTGCGACAAAAGTGATCGCAACATAGGCGAAATTCGACTTGATGCCCGGTCCGCTTCGCCGCATGGTGAACTCCAGTTTCGACGCGCCATGCGGGGACCGCCATGACCATTCACTCACCGATCATCCGGGCTGACGCTCCAGGCCTGCTGACATCGTCGGCAGCCTACAAGCCGTTCCGATATCCGTGGGCCTTCGACATGTGGAAGAAGCAGCAACAGGTCCACTGGATGCCGGAAGAGGTGCCGCTGGGCGAGGACTGCAAGGACTGGGCAGCCAATCTGAACGACGGCGAGCGCAACCTGCTGACACAGATTTTCCGCTTCTTCACCCAGGCCGATATCGAGGTCCAGGACAACTATATGGAAAAATACGGTCGGGTGTTCAA
Organism: Alphaproteobacteria bacterium; assembly: GCA_003241825.1. Taxonomy (GTDB): domain Bacteria; phylum Pseudomonadota; class Alphaproteobacteria; order Caulobacterales; family Caulobacteraceae; genus Brevundimonas. The sequence goes on along the minus strand of QBLX01000003.1, from coordinate 59,994 downwards.
ACCGACCGAGGTCAAGATGATGCTGGCATCGTTCGGCAACATGGAAACCATCCATATCGCGGCCTATGCGCTGCTGCTCGAGACGATCGGCATGCCCGAGAGCGAGTTCGGGGCCTTCATGGAATATGAGGCCATGCGCGACAAGCATGATTACATGGGCAAGTTCGGGGTCGATAGCGATGCCGACATCGTGCGGACCCTGGCCATGTTCGGTGGCTTTGCCGAAGGCCTCCAGCTGTTCGCCTCGTTCGCCATGCTGATGAATTTCCCGCGCCAGAACAAGATGAAGGGCATGGGCCAGATCGTCAGCTGGTCGGTGCGCGACGAGAGCCTGCATTGCGAGGGCATCATCAAACTCTACCACGCCTTCAATCAGGAGACCGGCGCGGTCACCAAGTCGGTCGCCAGCGACATCGTCGAATGCTGCCGTACCGTGGTCGACATGGAAGACAAATTCATCGACCTGGCCTTCGAGATGGGGCCGGTGAACGGCATGGTCCCGGACGACATCAAGAAATACATCCGCTTCATCGCTGACTGGCGCCTGCGTCAGCTGCAACTGCCGGAACTGTACGGCGGCTCGCGCGAGAACCCGCTGCCCTGGCTGCAGTCGCTGCTGTCGGGTGTCGAGCACGCCAACTTCTTCGAGGCGCGCGCCACGGAATACTCAAAGGCCGCGACCCAGGGCGCCTGGCACGGTGCCGACGGCGTCTGGGGCGAGTTCGACAAGATGATGGCTCGCCGCGACATGAGCCTGGTCCCCAACTGACAACAGCAGCCGGGACTCGCCACGTCAGCGTGTTCCGGCTATGTTCCGCTCCACTACGCGGAGCGCAGCCATGACCGACGACATCGTCTTCTACACCAACCCCATGTCGCGGGGGCGCATCGTTCGATGGATGCTGGAAGAGGTCGGACAACCCTATCGGACCGAGGTACTGGACTACGGCACCACGATGAAGTCGCCGGCGTATCTGGCGATCAATCCGATGGGCAAGGTGCCGGCCATAACCTGGCGGGGCGTCACGATCACCGAATGTGCGGCCATCTGTACCTGGCTGGCCGATGCGTTTCCCCAGAAGGGGCTGGCTCCGGCCTTTGATGATCCCATGCGCGGGACCTATCTGCGCTGGATGTTCTTTGCCGCCGGGCCGATGGAGGCGGCGGTCACCGCCAATTCCCTCGGGCTACTGGCCCCCAAGGACAAGCAGGCCATGGCGGGATATGGCACCTTCGACCATGTCGTCGATGCGCTGGAACAGGCCGTCAGCGCCGGTGAGTATATCTGCGGCGACCGGTTCACGGCCGCTGACGTCTATGTCGGCAGCCAGATCCAGTGGGGACTGATGTTCAAGTCCCTGCCCGAACGCCTGGCCTTTGTTGACTATGCGGCGCGACTGGAGGCCCGCCCTGCCGCTTCGAGGGCGAACGCTCTCGACAATGCCCTGGTGCCGAAGCCTGCGGACTGAGGCTCAGTCCAGCCGCATGGCCTCGGCCAGAAGCCGGGCGTCCGCCGCACGGCTGGAGCCGGTTCGCCAGGCGACGACGATCTCGCGGCGCGGGGCATCTGCTGCAATGTGGCGGATGACGACATTGGCATTGTCGGCCAGGCCGGCACGCACGGCCATTTCGGGCAGGAAGCTGACGCCGAGACCCGAACCGATCATCTGCACAAGGGTGTGCAGACTGGTGGCAGCAAAGACGTCGTCCCCGCGCGGGATACTGATGTCGAAGGCGGCCAGGGCCTGATCACGCAGGCAGTGACCGTCCTCCAGCAGGATCAGGTCATCGGCCTTCAGCGATCCAGGCTGGATCGGACCCGGGGCGGCCAGGGGGTGGCCAACCGGTGCCGCCGCCAGAATCTCGTCGTCGCCGATCCGGGCATGATCGATGCCGCTCGCCTCATAGGGCAGGGCGATGACGGCGCAGTCCAACTGGCCGGCCTTCAAGGCGGCGATCAGGCGGGGGGTCAGATCCTCGCGGATGAACAGTCTCAGCGCCGGATGGTTCGCCTTCAGTGCCGGGAGTGTCGCGGGCAACAGGAAGGGGGCCACCGTCGGGATGATGCCCATGCGCAGACGGCCCGACAGCGGACGACCGGCATTGCGCGCTGCCTCGACAAGATCCTCGGTCCGGGCCAGCACATCCTCGCCCCGTCGGCAGGCCTCGGCCCCGACGGCAGTCAGCTGGACGTTACCGCGTGTGCGCTCCACGACGGGTGCCCCGAGAATCCGCTCCAGCTCCTGCACGCCCGAGCTGAGGGCGGGCTGGCTGACATGGGCAGCCTCTGCGGCACGGCTGAACGATCCATGCTCGGACAGCAGTTTCAGATACTGGAGCTGGCGAAGGGTCGGAAGCATCGGACAATCATAGCAAAAATCTCTGACATCGCACGCTTTAATCGACCAGACTTATGGACGCCGATCTGCCGATGATTCAACGGGTTCCCGCGATCAGGGCACCGCAGTTGGCATCCTCGGCCAGGCCCGGATCGATGAACGGCAGCAGGGCGACCAGAGGATTGATCAGGGCCCCCAGAATTCCGGCCAGGCCGACCTGACCGGTGATGGCCGATCCGTCCACGCCGATGTCCGGTGCACTGAGCGCCCCACGGACCGTGACCGGTGCCCAGACGCGCAGGAGCCTAGGTTTCTTGGTCTCGCCGTCGAACCGCAGATCGAGGGTCTCGGCACCCAGGTCGATCGTTCCCTTGCCGGTCGCGACAACGACATCCGTATCCACCACCAGGGTTCGCGCTGTCGCCACCCCCTGCGAGACCGAGAAATCCCCGACGGCGCAGCGGACGCCGGAGACGCCCTGATCACCGGCCAGAAGCAGTCGCAAACCCCTTCCGGCATTGATTCCCAGCAGTTCGGCAAACGCCGTGCGCATCTGGCCCTGCGGCATGACCACGCTCATTGTGCCTTTGGAGGCCGCGGCGAACGCATGCAGCGAGGCCCCCGACCCCTCGAGTTGCGCCCGGCCGAGCGCGCGTCCAGTCAGGGGTGCCACGCCGCCCCTCGCGGGGATGAGGGACTCGACCGGATAGCCCGCGAGCCGAAAGTCGATTTCGCTGTAGGGAATGTCCTTTGTGGCATCGACCCGGGCCGTTCCGATCAGGGTGCCGCGCGCAAACGCGAACGCCACCGGGTTCAGCTTCAGGATTCCGTCCTGAAGCTCGGCCCCGAGCCGGACCTGTCGCAGGGCGAAATCGTTTCTCTTCACCGAGGCCGCCCTGTAGCTGAGCGTCCCGTCCATGGCCCGAAGCCGCTCGACCTGCAGGGGGGCATCAGGCAGCAGCTTGCCGGGCAGACCCGAGCCCACCACCGTGTCGCCCTCGCTGGAGGACTGCACCTGGGCCCCCAGCACTACGGACAGATCGTCGATGTCGAGAGACCGGGAGGCGAGATCGGCCGTGACCGTCAGACGATCCTTGATGCGATCGACCTCGAGATCACCGGCGAGATCGCTGGCCCCGACCCTCCCGTCGATCCCCTTCAGCGTCCAGCGGTTTCCGTTTCGGCTGAGATCTCCGGTCAGGCGATAGGGTGGCGTACTGGGGGTGGCGATCCCGGTCAGGGGATACTGGTCGGCCAGGTTCTGGCCGGTAATGGTCAGGGCGGCATCGAACCGTGCGAAATCAAACGGACGAAGGATGCGACCCCTGGCGACCAGGGAAGACCCGGCCCCTTCGAGGGCGGCGCTGAAGTCGTAAGGTCGGTCCCGGCGGATGTTGACGAACGCCCCACCCTGCACCGTCACGGTCAGCGGCTGGCCATTGCGGCTGCCGCTGCCATCCAGATGGAAGCCGGTCTGTCCTTCGACCCCGCGGGCCGTCTCGCTGGCCGTGACCCGGGCATCGAGCGAAATGTCACGGGAGATGTCGCGATACAGGACCTGCCCGTTCGTGATGCTCAGCCGCTCGATCAGCGGCAGGGTCGCAGGACCGTCGTCCGCTTCATCCGGATCAAGCGCCCAGCTCCTGCGTCCCTGTTGATCGACGATCAGGACAGCGACCGGTCGGGTGACGGCCAGCCGGGGCAGCTCGATCTGGCCCACCAGAAGCCGGCGAAGCCGCACGGCGCCCTCGATCCGGCCGACCTCCAGTGTATTGGCCCCGCGCGCCCAGGGCGGACCACCCACCCTCAGCCCGTGGACGCTCAGCGACGGTGTGAGGCTGAACAGCCGAACATCCAGATCGCCGTCGATCACGATTTCCCGGTCATAATGGCTCGAGGCCCAGCGTCCGATCGGCCCGCGCAGCAGGTTCCAGTCGAACAGGGCCAGCGCCAGAAGCAGGGCGGCGATCAGGCCACAGGCCGTCGTAGCGGCCAGTTTCTCTACCCGGCCGGGCCGGCTCCAGCTTCGGTAGACGGGGTCATGCTCAGCCAGCCAGTCGCGTCGGCTACGCCACCAGGCCGCTGCGGGTGCAAGGGTACGTGGCCCCTGTCTTGCCCAGAGCGTCAGTTTTTTCAGAGGGTTGAGCAAGCAGCAGCGTCCGGTGTTGGAAGGGTCAACGCGCAAAAGACCACTTAGCGCCACGCCGCGACGTCTGGTCGCCAAAAAACCCGAACAACGCCGTTTGTCGCCGACTCTTCTTTTTTTTGTCGCATAACATTTACAAACGCGGAAATGAGCGCATTATTGCTCCGGACCCTGATCTTATTCGGGACTTCGGAGGAGCCCGCCCATGACCCGTATCGCCGCCATCACCGTCGCTGCAGCGACTCTCGTTGCCGCCCTGCCTGCATTTGCGGCGGAAGGCCCCCGGACGGGTGAGGTCAAGCTCCAGCGCGTTGTCATGCAATGCGACACCGACCAGGCCACACGTCGTGGCTTCATGCGCCAGCATGGCGTCGCCCCGACCTTCGTCACGGCCGAGCAGGCCCTCGCTGCCCGCGCTGCAGGCGAAACCTGGTCGGCACCGCGCTGCATGACCGCGCGCGAGCACGCCCGACTGAACCAGGCCCTGACCAGCTACGCTGCCGTCCGCTAGTCCGGCGACACCTCAATCAGGAAGGGGCGCGGTCCGGATCGGACCGCGCCCCTTCTGCTGTCTGGCGTCTATTCGCTCTTCAGATGCTGGTCGAGCCAGCCAAATACCTGATTGTGCCATTCCAGGCTGTTGGCCGGCTTGAGGACCCAGTGGTTCTCGTCCGGGAAGACAACCAGCCGGCTCTCGATCCCGCGCCTCTGAAGCGCCGTGAAGGTGGACAGGGCCTGGGTCGTCGGGACGCGGAAGTCACGGTCACCCTGGATTACCAGCATCGGCGTCTGCCAGTTGCGGACGTGGTTGGCCGGGTTGAACTGCTGGTAGCCCTGCGGATTGTCGTAGGGTGTCCCGCCCATATCCCATTCGGTGAACCAGAGCTCCTCGGTCGCATAGCCCATGCCGAAGGTGTCGAAGATGCCGTCGTGGTTCACCAGACAATCGAACGCATCATTCCAGCGCCCGGCGATCCAGTTGATCATGTAGCCACCGTAGGAGGCTCCAAGGGCGCAGGCCTTGTCGCCGTCGATGAAGTCGTAGCGCGACTGTGCCGCAGCCCAGCCCTTCTGCAGGTCTTCCAGCGGGCGGTCGCCCCAGTGCTGGCTGATGGAGTCGGTGAATTCCTGGCCGTAACCGGTCGAGCCATGGAAATCGATCATCACCACCGCATAGCCGGCCCCGGCATAGGTCTGGGCATTCCAGCGGAATGACCAGGCATTGGCCAGCGAACTCTGCGGGCCGCCATGAATTATGAAGGCCGTCGGGTATTTCTGGCCCGGCACCGCATTCGCGGGCTTGATGACGTAGCCGTGCACCGTTTCACGGTTCCAGCCCTCGAAGGTGAACTGTTCCGCCTCGCCGAAGGCCCGCTCATCCAGCAGCGGGTTGATCGTGGTCAGGCGACGCGGCATTTCGCGACCCAGAAACGTCTTGGCGTAGAGATCGCCGGGCGAGGTCAGGCTGTCCTGCGCAAAGACGAAGCCCGAGGGCGTCAGGCCAAAGGCCGAGACATGGCCCGGGCCCGTGACGGGGGTGACGACACCGTTCCGGACATCGACGGCGAACAGACGGGTCTGACCCACGTCGCCAGCCGTCGTGTACAGGGTGTTGCCATCAGCGGACCATTTCAGCCCGTCGGCTGAGCGATCCCAATTAGCCGCGATCTGGCGGGTCTGGCCGGTCTCCACATCCTTCAGCAGGATGGCATATCTGTCGGCTTCGAAGCCCGGACGGGCCATGGCGCGGTAGGCCATGGTGCGACCGTCCGGCGAAAAGACGGGCCCGGTGTCCCAGGCATCGTTGTCGTCTGTCAGATTGGTGAAGGTCCCGTCGCCGCTGAGGCCATTGGTCCGCCACAGGTCGAAATTGGTGCTCCATGGCTCGGTCTTGCCCGCCACCCGCGCCGAAAAGACAATGGCGTCACCGGCAGGGGTGAAGGTGAACTCGCTCTCGTCGCCAAAGGGCTTGGAAGGGGTGTCACCGTCGAAACCTCTGGTCACCCAGACCGGCGCACCCGCTGCTGCGGCATCCGCCTCGATGCCCATGACGAAAAGATGGTTCTGCGTTCCGTCCGCCCAGGTGTCCCAGTGGCGCACGAACATCCGGTCATAGACCTGGGCCGTCGTCTTCCGCTCGGACATGGCCCGGGCCCGGTCAACAGAACAGGCGATGTCGGCGCAGTCCGGGAAGACCGACAGGGACACCGCAACGGCGTCGGCGCGAGGGCTGAGACGATAGGCATTGATGTCGATTGGCAGGTGGGTCAGCTGGGTCCCTGCCGTCAGGGCGGCATTGGCGCGCCATAGCTGGGTCGTGCCTGATCTGGCAGACAGATAGTAGAGCCGACCATCCGAGCCCCACCGCGCGGTGTTGGCACCCTCATCCGAGATAGCCAGTCGCTTCGCCTCGCCACCCGTGCCCAGGTCCAGGAGGTAGAGACTGCCCCTGCGGCGGTTCTCGGCCACGTCGGTCGTGGTCACCGTATAGACGACCTGATTGCCGTCCGGCGACACCTGCGGATCGCCCAGCCGGTTCAGGCTGATCATGTCGTGATAGGTGAAGGCCGGATCGGCCGCGGCGGATGCCTGGGCGATGACCGGCGGAGTCTCGGCCAGGGCAGGGAAGGCGGCCCCCAGAACGGCAAGGGCGCAGGCCGCGGTCAGTATCGATCGAAGACGCATGGGGGGTTTCCTCCGGAACAGGCCGCTGGCGTAGCATTGCCACCCGATCTGACAAGAGCCGCGTGAGCCGGACCGGGTTCAGTCCCCGCCGCCACCGTCTCCGCCACCGCCGTCCGTGCCGTTGTCATGGCTGCTGTTGTCCTTGCCGGAACGCGATCCACCGCCATCGGCAATGATGGGCAGGCTCCCGTCGGCCGCACTGCCGTCCTTGCGACGCGAGTGTTTGCGGGCAGCATCGGCCTGGACATCCAGCAACCATCCGATGACAGCGCCCAGTACCGTGCCGATCAGGACGCTTGCCGTGATCTGTTCGATCGCGATGCCGATCGCGGCACCGAACACGAGCCCCAGCACCAGTCCGATCCCGATATAGCTGCGTCCCGTCATGCAATGATCCTTTTGGCGATGTTGGCGCACAGCTTACCATCGCGCTGAGCAGAATCAGCGCCTAAATAGAGGCCATGAACACGCCCCGTAATGTCCGTCTCGCCATCATCGGTTCCGGTCCAGCCGGCTGGACCGCCGCCATCTATGCGGCTCGCGCCAGTTTGAATCCTGTGATCATCGCGGGCATCCAGCCCGGCGGCCAGCTGACGATCACCACCGATGTCGAAAACTACCCCGGCTTTGCCGACGTCATCCAGGGCCCCTGGCTGATGGAGCAGATGCAGAAACAGGCCGAGCATGTCGGGACAGAGGTCCTGCACGACATCGTGGTTTCTGCCGACCTGTCGAAACGGCCCTTCCATCTCAAGCTGGACTCAGGGGCCGAGATGCTGGCCGAGACGGTAATCATCTCGACCGGGGCCCAGGCAAAATGGCTCGGACTGGAATCGGAATATGCCTACCAGGGGTTTGGCGTCAGCGCCTGCGCAACCTGCGACGGCTTCTTCTATCGCGGCAAGGAGGTCGTGGTGGTTGGCGGTGGCAATACCGCCGTCGAGGAAGCGCTGTTCCTGACCAATTTCGCGGCCAAGGTCACGGTCGTGCATCGGCGCGACGAGTTCCGCGCCGAAAAGATCCTTCAGGAACGGCTGTTCGCCAATCCCAAGGTCGAGGTCATTTGGAACCATGCGGTCGAGGAAATTGTCGGCGTCGTCGACGGAATTTCGCGCAATGTCACCGGCGTGCGGCTCAAGAACACAGTCGATGGTTCGACCCGCGAGGTGTCGGCCGATGGTGTCTTCATCGCGATCGGCCACGCCCCGTCCTCCGAACTGTTTATCGGGCAACTGGAAACCAAGTCGGGGGGCTATCTGGTCGTCAAACCCGGGACGACGTCAACGGCCATCGAAGGGGTTTACGCCGCCGGGGATGTCACCGACGACGTGTATCGCCAGGCCGTAACAGCGGCGGGTCTGGGCTGTATGGCAGCCCTTGAGGCGGCCCGTTTCCTCGCCGAGGTGGACCATGCCGCCCGGGGAGAGCCCATCAGCCACGCCGAGGCTGAAAAGATCGGAGCCTGGTAGACTTTCAGCCGAAAAGACGCAGCTCGGGCGGGGCATACTCGGTCGGCTGGCCGCTGCGGCAACGCAGGGCATAGTCAACGGCCGTCTGGACCGCCCGCTCGTCTGTCGGCTTTGAGAGCACACCGATCGTGCCCGCCACGCCCTCGCCCAGCATTCCGGGATTGGCGGTCATGTAAACGACCGTCACCCCCTGGTCCTGGGCCAGATGGCGACCGAGCTCGATGCCGGTGGGCCCGTCAGAGAGATGGATGTCGACCAGCGCAAGATCAACGTCTCCGGCGTCGACAGCCTTCCGGGCCGCCCGTGCATCGGAAGCCATGCCGATCACCTCGTGACCCAGGTCCTCCAGCACGAAGCGGAGTTCCATGGCGACGATGGCCTCGTCCTCGATGATCAGTATACGCGCCGTCATATTCCTTCGGGGGCTCGATTGGTCGACATCCATCTCTCTGACGGGCCCACCGG
>QBLX01000003.1:39741-50880 GCA_003241825.1 Alphaproteobacteria bacterium | reverse complement strand
CGACAGGCCAGAACGCCCGCGACTTCGTCCGGTTTCAGACCGCCTTCAACGCTGCCCTGCGACGTGACAGCGCAGTGGCTGGCAGGTCGGCAACGACAAGCAAACCGCCCGGACGCCAGCTTCGTTCCAGCCGCCCCCCCAATTGGCCCTCGACCGACACCGTCGCCAGCGATGAACCGAAGCCTGTCCGGGTCGGTGGACCGTCAATCCCCGGCCCGTCACGCTCGTCCCATGTCAGCACAAAACGGTCGCCGACGCTCTGTGTCGTCAGCTCGACACCACCGCCAGGGAGCGACAGGGCACCGTATTTGGCGGCATTGGTTGCAAGCTCATGGAACAGCAGGGCCACGGACGTCGCCGCCTGGTCGTCGAACACGGCATCATCCCCCTGAAGGATGATCCGCGACCGGCCCGCATCATCGGTGTAGGGGCGAAACAGGGCGTCGAGGAAGGCGTGCAGGGTCATGGACCCGACGCTCGGACGCGACGCCTCGGTGTGCGGCCGGACAAACTCGTGGGCCCGAGCCAGGGCTGAGACGCGGTCCCGAACGGCCTTTGCAAAGGGCTGGGCCTCAGGGAATTCCCGCGCGGACAGGGCAATCAGGGCTGACACGACCGCAAAGATGTTCTTGATCCGGTGGCTCAGTTCCTGGCTCAGCAGGTCCTTGCCGTCCTGAAGCCGCTTCAGCTCGTCGATGTCGGTACAGGTGCCAAACCAGCGGATGATGCGACCGCTCGCATCGCGGATCGGCCTGGCCCGGCCGAGGACCCATCGATAGGTCCCGGAGGCATGCCGCAGGCGGTATTCGATCTCGTAGGGCTCACCCGTGGCCAGGCAGTGCTGCCAAAGCTCCCGCGCACGATCCTGGTCGTCGGCGTGGAACATGCCCGCCCACCCATCGCCGTCGCTGGCTCCCTCTTCCATTCCGGTAAACTCGTACCAGCGAGCATTGAAGTAGTCGTGGAATCCGTCCGGCAGCGTGGACCACACCATCTGGGGCATGGATTCGGTGATGACCCGGAACTTCTGCTCGCTTTCGGCCAGGGCCTCGATCGTTGCGGCCAGTTCAGTCTCGACCGCCTGCCGGGACAAGATTTCCAGAGCCCCGGCGCGCAATGCGCGACGGAGTTCCATCTGGTCCATGACCTGCCCGGCCAGCACCTCCAGTGCCGAGGCCTGGATCGGGTTCAGGGTGTCGCTGCGAGGCTTGAGGTCATGGACACACAGGGCCCCCAGAGGAATGCCCTCCGGTGTCCTGAGCAGCCGACCCGCATAGAATCGCAGGCCCGGTTCACCGGAGACGAAGGGATTGTCGGCAAAGCGGGGGTCCAGGGTCGCGTCGGCGACGACCATGACGTCGCCCTCACCCTCGCGGATGTTCACGGCACAGAAGGAGGTCTCGATGGTGCCGCCCGTCATGCCGGTTCCGACCTCGGCCTTGAACCATGCCCGGTCGCTGTCGATCAGGTTAACCAGCGCTATCGGGGCGTCGAAGATCTGGGCCAGAAGTCGGGCAATGCCGTCAAATGCAGGCTCGCGTGCCGTGTCGAGGATATCATAGGCGGCGAGGGCCGCCAGCCGGTCGGCTTCCGTCCATGATCGCCTTGTGCGTTCCGTCACGCCATCTCCTGTGTCTGTGGAGCCGTTCAGCCGCTGCGCTAAATGCTTTGCTATCCTGAACGTTGCAAGCCGGAGTCTGCCATGGACCCTGGTTCAGGACGCTGGCTTGCCGACCTCTTCGACATCCATTGGCACAGCGCCCTGGACTGGCGCGGAGTTGACCGCGGGTGCCACAGCCACGGGCGCCTCGAAGGCTCTGAGACGCTCGTTGATGGCGGCAATGTCCGTCGCCGTCGGCTGGCGGCGACCGCCGAGGCTGGCGATCCCAACGACCCGGGTCTGCCCGTCGATCTCGACCGTCCGCATGGTTGCGTCGCCGTCCGCAGTCTCGGGCAGTGGCTCGTCCACTGACGCCAGAACGGTCCGCGGCCTCGAGAACCGGGCCTCGTCAATCACCGGCTCGCGGCCGGCATAGGCCTGACGGAAGGCGGATGTCTCACCGTAAACGCCCTTCCACCGATAGAAGATGTGAGCCCCGATCTGGTCGATCTTGGCCAGGGTCGGCGACCACCACGGGAAGACATAGTCCGCGTGATAATGCGTCGCCGTTCCGACACGCAAGGCGACGTGGCCGGCCAAGGCCCGTTCGGCGACCTTGGACCCCCGGTCCCAGGCCCAGGCGACCGGAGGCTGGCTGAGCGCGCCGTCACAGGTGAAGCTGAACTGGCAGCCCGTGCTGCGCTCGGCCCCCTGGAAGACAACGCCACAGATGCTGTCCGGATAGTTCGGATCGCGCACACGGTTCAGGATGACCTGGGCGACAGCTTCCTGCCCCTGGGTGCTCTCGAGCGCAGCTTCATAGTAGATCGCCTGGCTGAGACAGCGCAGGGCCCGCCGGCGATCGCTCTCGGTCGAGGCCTTGAAGATGAAGGGACGCGCGGGCCGGAGCGCGCCCGTCGCCGCGGGCATGGCTGCATTGCGCTTGCGCGCATCCAGACCGGACGATCCCAGTTCAAGGGCAGGCTTGCCCGCCAGTGTCAGGCTCTCCCAGCCTGGCGTCAGCCCATAGGGCGTCACGGGTGCCTTGGGATCGTGCCGTATGGCAAGGGCGCGCTGGGCCGGATCAAAGCGCGCCAGAAGGGCCATCATGCCGGGATTGCCGAAGTCGCCGCCGGTGACCCGGGCCACAGCCTCCGCGCGGCGGTCGTCGTCCGAGCGGGTCGTCGAACCTGCAGCCATGGCGACGCCCAGCGCTGCGATCAGGGCTGGCGCAGCGGCGGCGAGATGTCGCCCCCGTGTCTTCATTCCGGCCCAGTCCAGCGTGATCATCGAGCTGTACTATCCTCGCTCATGGAACGTCGAAGGCCGGGCGTGTGCCCGACCTTCTTGGCCCTTTTCAGGCCTGACGATTGACGTTCGGTTAGATTCAGCGCCCGCCGAGCGTCGAGCGCAACATCCAGGCGAATTTTTCGTGGGCGGCGAGACGCTGGGTCAGGAGATCGACGGTGGCTTCGTCTGACGCTGCATCGGCAACCTCGATGGCCGCGCGCGAGGTGGCGATCAGGGTTTCGTGGTCCTTCATAAGCTCTTTCAGCATGTCCAGAGCCTCCTTGTCAGGATCGCCATCCTTGATCGAGGTCAGGTTGGCAAAGGTGGCATGTCCCTGGGGCGCAACGACCCCGAGGGCGCGAATGCGTTCGGCGATATCATCCAGCGCCGCCCACATGTCGCGATACTGTTGCTCAAGAAGATTGTGGAAGCTGAAGAATTCAGGACCGCGCACATTCCAGTGGTAGCCATGGGTCTTCATGTAGACGGCAAAGCTGTCGGCCAGAACCTTGGTCAGCTCCTGTGCGACGTCGGTGCGTTCGGCCTTGGTAAAGCCCGTGTCGATGGTGGCAGTCATGCTGCATGCTCCTGAGTGAAACGGTGTTCGTAATAGGACGGGCACCCGTTTCCCGCCGGTCCAGGCACCAATGTGCCGGACGTCGTGCGAGCCACGGGGTCCTTCAGGAACATGAACGCGCCACGGAGCAAACCGTTGCCGTTAGAGAGCACGATCGACGAAAGGCCGTTTTACCGACCCGGCCGTATCAGCGCTGACGCGCCTTGCGTGCAGCGTAGCGTGCGTCGCGCGCAGCCTTCTGATCTTCCTTGCTCACGGCCTTGCGCTCCTTGCGGGCCGCGCGCTTCTCGGCGTCAACAGCTTCCTCGGCCTCACGCTCGGCCGCCATACGGGCAGCTTCCTTCTCGGCCTTCTCGCGGCGCTCCTCTGACCTGGCCAGTTCGTGCTGCTGGCGCAGAGCTTCCTTCTCGGCCGCGCGCTTCTGGGCCAGTTTTTCGAACTCGGGGTCGGGGGCGGCGGGCTTCGGCTTGAACTTTGCCAGCAGAGCCTTCTTGGCTTCCTGCTGCGTCGTGATGCGGTCGTTGAAGCCGGTCTGTTTCAGATCTCTCATGCGCGAGGTCGGTTGTCCTTGTTGGATCAGTGGGTCGTCTGTCGAATGAAGCGATGGCCTGGCCTGCGCGTCGGCAGACCGCAGGCGGTCAGTGTCGTGATCATGACCGCACGGGGCGTTGCCAAAGCCCAATCCGGGCCGGAAATCAAGGTTTGCCGTCTGCAAATCAGGCATGAACGTCGAAATGATGCGAACCGTCGCCTCGACGTCACGCTCCGAATGCAGCGAGAAGCCTAGTCCGGCTTCTGTGCCTGGCCCACGGCTGTGCCCGCGGCGGCGCCGACGGCTGCACCTACGGGTCCACCAACCACAGCACCGGCCACCGCGCCGGTCGCGGCTCGCTGTTCGATTGTGGTCCCGCATGCGGCAAGGCCGAGCGCAAGGGTGAGGGCGAAGATAGCGGGGACGGGACGGGTCATGACGGGCTCCGGATGAGCCATGAGGAACGCAGGATGGTCGCGTCGGTTCCGCCGCAGCACACACCACCGGCAAGTGCCTGTAATGGCCAGCACGGTTAATCAATATTAACCCAGTATTTCATTGGCACCGCTACGCCACCTAGACAGAAAGAATCCGGATTTCGAGGAAAACGGCCTTGGCTCGTAAATGTCGAATACAGTCAATCGCCCATCAACTCGCACTGGCTATCCCTTCATGTTCAGAGCAGACTGTAGGCTCGCAGCGGCATCTGACGTCATGCTGCACTGCACGCGAATTCATGTTTGCGAACACATTGACGTCACAAACAGGTGGCTTAAGGCCGCTCTCGACGGCAGGCGTTCGCCCACCGTCGTTTTCCGCGTCCGGTTCACGGGGCTTGCTGTAGCCCGTCCGGCCGCGTGATCGACCCGGGGGCGGCGTACTCGCCCTGCTGAACAGGACGACGCCTTTGTCAGAACGCCTCACGACGGATGCGACCGCACGCGTGGATCGCAAGGCGCCGCTCAGGCCCCTCACCGCGACGCTGGTGCTGGGTGCCATGGTTGGTGTGGCCGTCGGATGCGGATGGCTGGGCAATACGGTCGCGCAGGCGACCACGGTCCGGGCCCAGGCCGAGCGGATCGAAGCGGCGTCCTCGGCCGGCTTTACCGACGAAGCCCTGATTGCTGCCGCTGGCGGCCTGGATGCCAGCGCCCTGACGATCGCCCGTCGTCATGATCCCTATACAGTCGCTGGTTCTGCCCAGCGCGATCGACAGGCCGAGCTTCTGACGGCCCGCCTGGAGACACTCCGGGGCAGCGAGCGTGCCACAGGTCTGCGTCAGATCAGCCTGACAACGACGCCCGACCCGGCCCGGCCTTTCCGCCTCGGCGGAGCCCTCGACCAGTCGCGCGATCTCGAATGCCTGACCCAGGCCGCCTACTACGAGGCCCGTGGCGAGGGTCGCGACGGCATGCGTGCCGTGGCACAGGTGGTTCTGAACCGCGTCCGGCATTCGGCCTTCCCCAAGACCGTCTGCGGCGTCGTGTATCAAGGTGCCAACCGTCGCGTCGGGTGCCAGTTCAGCTTCACCTGTGACGGTTCGATGCGCGGCAACGTCAATCGCGCCGCCTGGGACCGGGCCAGGGACGTCGCATCGGCAGCCCTGTCCGGCCATGTGTTCCCCGCCGTGGGCAATGCGACCTTCTTCCACACCACCGGGGTCGCCCCCGGATGGCGCAACAGCATGATCCGTGTCGGCCAGGTCGGCGATCACCTGTTCTACCAGTTCGGTGGCCGTTCAGGCAGCCGGGATGCCTTCCGCTACCAGCCCTCACCCTCGGCCCCGTCCGAGCCGCGTCTGGTGCAGGCCGGTCTCGATCCGGTGACGCCGGTGCGTCAGGCCGGTCAGGCGATCGCCTATTCTGTCCTGCTGGCCCAGGAAGATCGTGCGGACGCCCGCGCCGAGACCGTCACTCATGCAGAGAGGACGCCGGAGCCACGCCCGCTGCCGGTTCCGGCTCCGAAATCCGAACCTGCCGGTCAGCCTGTCCCTGCCGTCCCTGAAAGCGCCTCGGTCGCCGCGCCGTCGGTCTGATCAGACCGCGTCCAGTCCGATATCGAGGGTCGCGGCCGAGTGGGTCAGGGCCCCGACGGAGATGACGTCGACGCCCGTGTCGGCGATGGCCCGCACCGTCTGCAGATTGACTCCGCCCGAGGCCTCGAGGGTCACGCGTCGCGCGGTGCGCGCCACGGCCGTCCTCAGATCATCCAGGCTGAAATTGTCCAGCATCACCACATCGGGTCCGATGCCAGCGTCGATCAGACCCAGCGCCTCGTCCAGTTGATCGAGCCCGTCCACCTCGACCTCCACCTTCATCAGATGGCCGACCGCTGCCCGTGCCCGTCGCACAGCAGGGCCGATGCCGCCGCAGACAGCCACATGGTTGTCCTTGATCAGGATGGCGTCATCCAGCCCAAACCGGTGATTGGTACCGCCGCCGCACAGGACGGCATGCTTCTCGAGCGCGCGAAGCCCGGGCGTGGTCTTTCGCGTGTCTGCAATCCTCGCCGATGTGCCGGCCACCGCATCGACATAGGCCCGGGTCAGGGTGGCGATCCCGCACATCCGCCCCAGCAGATTCAGCGCCGTCCGCTCGGCCGCCAGAACAGCGCGGGCGTCGGCCTCGACCTCTGCCAGCACGGCACCGGCCTCGAACGCATCACCATCGGCCAGCCTTAGCGTGACCCGCGCCGCCGGATCGAGCGCCAGGATGCTCAGCCGCACACAGTCGATCCCGGCCAGCACCCCGGGGCGTCGGGCAGCAAAGACCGCATGCAGCCGGGCATCTGCAGGGATACAGGCCTGACCGGTCACATCGCCAGCCCGCCCCAGATCTTCGGCAAGGGCGGCACGGACGATCGGTTCGACCAGGATGTCGGGGAGAGAACGCACGGCCATCAGGCCGCCATGGCCGCAGCCGCAACATCCCGACGCAGACGCGTGTGGACGGCGACCGCTTGGGTCAGAGGCCAGTCCGAGCGCCAGTGCCCTCCCCGGCTTTCCTTTCGGGCCAGGGCCGCCTCGGCGATCAGCCGGGCGGTGATCAGGGGGAGGGACGCGCCATGCTCGGTTTCCAGAGCCGATATCGTGGCGATCAGGGCCGACATGCCCGCTGCGTCCCGCACCAGACCGGCATGTTCGCTCATCGCCGTCCGCAGGCCAAGCAAGGCACCGGCCGGCAGATCCGCCAGCACCGGACCGGCGCGCACGCCCGTCGGTGTCTGAACGGGCTCGCTCCCCGCGGCCCGCCCGGTCCGCCGTCCGAAGGCTGCGGCCTCAAGCAGGGAGTTCGAGGCCAGACGGTTGGCACCATGCACACCTGTGGCGGCACATTCCCCGACGGCGAACAGGCCTCGCACGCTGGTGCGGCCATCCGGGTCGGCGGCGATTCCGCCCATGTGATAGTGGGTCGCTGCGGCCACCGGGATCGGGGTCTCGCGCGGATCGAGCCCGGCGCGCATGCAGGCGGCAAAGACGGCCGGGAAGGCGTGGGGGAACTCCGCGCCGATGGCCTGACGCGCATCCAGAAACGCTCCGCGCCCTGCTGCCCGCGCCGCATGCACCGCCCGGGCGACCACGTCGCGAGGGGCCAGATCCGCGTCGTCTGCAGCGCCCAGCAGGAAATGGCCCTCGGCATCGATCAACCGGGCTCCCTCGCCGCGCAGGGCCTCTGTTGCCAGTGGCATGGGGTCCAGGCCGACGTCGATGGCGGTGGGATGGAACTGCACGAACTCGGGATCGAGAATTTCGGCCCCCGCGAGCCATGCGGCCGCGAGGCCTTCGCCCAGCAGGGCCACCGGGGTCGTCGTCATGGCGAACAGCCCCCCGGCACCGCCGGTCGCCAGGACGACGGCGGGAGCCATGACCTCGAACAGCCGCCCGGCCCGCTCCACGACTGCGCCACAGACACGACCCGACGCATCCTGAATCAGGGACCGGAGGCGACCATCCTCCCAGACCTCGATATTGGAGGCGGAGCGCACGGCGGTGACGAGGGCACTCAGGATGGCCCGGCCGGCACCGTCTCCACCGACCCGGGCTACCCGGGCTCGCGAATGTGCGGCTTCGAGGCTGACGGAAAAGCCGCCCTGCTCGTCTCGATCAAAGGGCGCGCCCAGTGAGACCAGCCATTCGACCGTTGCCCGGCCGTCCTCGGTGAGGACGCGCGTGGCCTCGGCCTCGACCAGGCCCGCACCAGCGGCAAGCGTGTCAGCGGCATGAAGCGCCGGGGCATCGTCGGTCGACAGGGCTGCGGCCACCCCGCCCTGTGCCCAGGCGCTGGATGCGGCCTGCAACAGCGGGACGGGGCTGACGACCAGTGCCTTGCCGTCGACCGACAGGGCGGCTGAAAGGCCGGCAAGGCCCCCGCCGATGATCAGCGGCCCTTCATGATGGATCCGCTTCACCGTTCCACCCCGATGTAGCGGAGGGCGACGTCCAGAGCCTGGGTCGGCGACCCGTCAGCCAGCGGCAGCAGCACGCCCAGGGCGGCGGCGGCGCAGGCCAGTGCCGTGACAATGAACAGCGCCAGGCTCTGGCCCGCCTGGGGCCAGCTAAGGCGGGGCCCGTCAGCGGGCCGCCAGGCTCCGGCCCTGAGATGCCCCAGCAGGGCAATGCCCAGAAAGACGGCCAGGATGTAGCGGCCCGTCGTGATGCCCCACCAGACGACGAGGGCTCCGATGGCGATCAGGGCCACCTTCTCCAGCATGGGATCGACGCGGGCGAGCACCGGCCCGAGGGCCTTTGAGCCGTCGAGCGGCGGCGCCGGGGCCAGATTGACCAGATTGATCATGGCGATGAAGAAAGCACCCATCAGCCATTCGGGGTCGCGCGTCACGAACCAGAGCCCGACGACCGGAAGGACCGCGAGAAGACCGAAGGCCGGCCCCGCGAGTGCGACCAGCACGCCGTCCCACTCACTCTTCGGATTGCGCTGCGCCTTCGCCAGCCCACCGAGAAACGGGATGATGTAGATCCGCGCCGGGCCCATACCGAGGCGGTTCATGGCCAGCACATGTCCATACTCGTGCACGAACAGGCCGAAGATGGCCGATCCCGCCACGATCGCACTGCCCGAGAACAGCCAGATCAGCCCGCCCAGCAGAAGGGTCGAGACCACGGCCCAGACGGGGTTCTGGCCCTTGTCCTCCACAAAGGCCTGGCGCGCCGGCGAGGGGCCGTTTTCAGGCTTCAGGTCCACCACGGGAGGCGGGGCCCGCCCGTCCCGATATCCCCAGGGTCCGGTCTCGCTCATCAGATCAGCTCCACGGCAACATGGTGCCGGGCCTTGAACAGGTCATAACGGGCCGGGATGGCGGGCGGAGGCAGGTCGATCATCCGCTGGACGGCCAGACGCCCCTTCTCGATCATGTCCTCGGGCACCGTGACCTCGAACTGCAGCTTCAGCAGGCAGTCACGAATGTTCTCGAGCGTGATCCGCTTCATGTGCGGGCACATGTTGCAGGGCCCGATGAAGTCCACTTCCGGCACATCACCCTTGATGTTGGAAGCCATCGAACATTCGGTGATCAGGACGACCTGCCGGGGTTTGCGGGCCATGACATAGTCGGTCATCGCCGCCGTCGAGCCCGCAAAGTCCGACGCCGCCAGCACGTCCTCGGGGCATTCCGGATGGGCAAGGATTTCCGCTCCGGGATAGGCAGCCCGCATGTCAGCGATATCATCCGCCGTGAACCGCTCATGGACCTCGCAGCGGCCTTTCCAGGCGATGATCCCCACCGTCGTCTGTGCCGCAACATTGCGCGCCAGGAATTCGTCCGGGATCAGGATAACGCGGTCGACGCCCCATTCCCGGGCAGCCCACTCCACCACCTGGACGGCATTGGCGCTGGTGCAGCAGATGTCTGTCTCGGCCTTCACATCGGCCGTGGTGTTGACATAGGTGACGACCGGCAGGCCGGGATATCGCTGCTTGATCAACCGCACATCCGCCCCGGTGATCGAGGCCGCCAGCGAACAGCCCGCCCGCAGGTCCGGGATCAGGACCATCTTGTCCGGGGACAGGATCTTCGAGGTCTCGGCCATGAAATGCACGCCGGCCTGGACGATCACCCGCGCGTCCGAGCGGGCTGCCTCCTTTGCCAGGCCCAGGCTGTCACCGACATAGTCGCCGACGCCATGGAAGATCTCGGGGGTCATGTAGTTATGGGCAAGAATGACGGCGTCGCGCTCGCGCTTCAGGGCGTTGATCTCGCTGATCAGGTTCGCCTGCGCCGGCCACTCCATGGGCGTGACGAAGTCCTTGACCTTGGCCCAGACGGGCGCGGTCTCGTTCGCGACCGCACTCGACAACCCGAATGTCCCGTCCGCCATCTGGCAATTCCTCCGGCGAGCGTTGTCGCCAATGACTTATGCTCAACATTAGCATAAGTCCTGATCAAGATAATCCGACCTGCGCCGAACGCAAGGGTCGCACGGGTGCAAGATCACCGCACCCCTCGGCTCCGCAAACAACAAAAAGCCCTCAAACAAGAATATTTGTTCCAGAAGAGCCAGTGTTGCGGTTAAATCTTTCGTCGACCCGCCTTCAGAACGCCTCCCCATGCAAGAGACCCTCCGTCGCATCCTTACCGCGCGCGTCTATGACGTCGCCGTCGAGACTCCGCTCGACCCGCTGCCGCGCCTGACCGCCCGGCTCGGTCGTCCGGTGCTGCAGAAGCGTGAGGACCTGCAGCCGATCTTCTCATTCAAGATCCGCGGGGCTTACAACAAGATCGCGACCCTGGATGCCGCCCAACTGGCACGGGGCGTCATCTGCGCCTCTGCTGGCAACCATGCCCAGGGCGTAGCCTTCGCCGCCACCCGACGCGGGGCGGTCTCCACGATCGTCATGCCGGTCACGACCCCGCCGATCAAGGTCGCCGCCGTGCGCGCCCTGGGTGGCATCGTCATGCTCCACGGAGACGCCTTCGACGAGGCCTTTGCCGAGGCCAGTCGTCAGGCGGCAGAGACCGGAGCTGTCTTCATCCACCCCTTCGACGACCCCTATGTGATCGCCGGTCAGGGGACGGTCGGCCTCGAGATCACCCGGCAGCATTCGGAGCCCATCGCGGCCATCTTCGTGCCCATTGGCGGCGGAGGGCTGGCGGCCGGTGTCGCCACCATCGTCAAATTCCTGC
>QBLX01000003.1:27294-39731 GCA_003241825.1 Alphaproteobacteria bacterium | reverse complement strand
GATGCCGCCTGCATGAAGGCGGCGATCGAGGCGGGCGAGGTGGTCACTCTGGATCAGGTCGGCCTGTTCTGCGACGGCGTCGCCGTGCGCCGCGCCGGAACCGAGACCTTCCGCCTCTGTCGCGACCAGCTGGACGAGATCGTGACGGTCGACAACGATGCGATCTGTGCCGCGATCAAGGACATCTTCGACGACAGCCGCGCTGTGGCCGAGCCATCGGGTGCGCTGGCACTGGCCGGGCTCAAGGCCTGGGTGGCGGCCAACCCTGACGTCGGCGAGGGTGCACTGATCGCCATCAACTCCGGGGCCAATGTCAATTTCGACCGGCTGCGCCATATCGCCGAACGGGCCGAGATCGGCGAGGGCACCGAGGCCCTGCTGGCTGTGGCCATGACCGATGACCGCGAGAGCTACAGCCGGTTCCTGACCATGCTCGACGGTCGCTCGGTCACCGAGTTCAACTACCGCTGGTCCAGCGAGGGCATCGCCAACATCTTCGTGGGCGTGGCCCTGAAACAGGGGCCTCACGAAAAGGACGATCTGATCGCCACCCTCCGTACCGCAGGGTACGGGGTGGAGGACATGAGCGACAACGAGACGGCCAAGCTGCACGTCCGCTACATGGTCGGCGGGCGGGCGACCGGACTGCCGCACGAGCGTATCCTGCGGTTCCAGTTCCCGGAGCGACCAGGGGCCTTCATGCGCTTCCTGAACAGCCTGCAGCCCGCCTGGGCTCTGACCCTGTTCCACTATCGCAACCACGGTGACGACGTCGGTCGCGTGCTGGCCGGCATCTCGGTGCCACCGTCCGAGCAGGATGCCCTGAATGCGGCGCTGGCGACACTCGGCTACCCCTATGTCGACGAGACCGACAATCCGGCCAGCCGCCTGTTCCTCGACGGCGTCTGAGCGCAGACTGTTCCCGGTGGCCAAAGCCCGCTAAAGGCTCGCGATCCTCCCCACGCCAGCCCCGACAGACAGAGACCTGCCATGAACCTCGACGCCCTTTCGATCGGCGAGCACGCCCCCACTGACGTCAATGTGGTGATCGAGGTTCCGATCGGTGGCGAGCCCATCAAATACGAGATGGACAAGGCCTCCGGAGCCCTGGTTGTCGACCGGTTTCTCTACACCTCGATGCGCTATCCCGGGAACTACGGCTTCGTGCCCCATACGCTGTCGGGCGATGGCGATCCCTGCGACGTGATCGTGGCCAACACCCGTGCCCTGATGCCCGGCTCGGTGATTTCGGCGCGCGTCGTCGGCGTGCTGCTGATGGAAGATGAAGCCGGTCAGGATGAAAAGATCCTTGCCGTGCCGTCGTCGTGGCTGACCCAGCGCTATGACGGGGTCGAGAACTACACCGACATGCCCGAGATCACCATCAAGCAGATCGAGCATTTCTTTGCGCACTACAAGGATCTGGAAGGGTCCAAATGGGTCAAGGTGCTGGGCTGGGCCGACGCGGCCCGCGCCCGCGAACTCATCGAGGAAGGCATCGCACGCGCCGCTGCCGCCAAGGCCTGATCTAGACCGGCCCGGCGGTGTCCATCAGGGCCTGCCGGGCGGCTTTCGAGCGGTACCAGGCCGCTGCAGCGAACACGGCCGCTCCCGTCCAGATAAAGGCGAAGGAGGCGATGCGCAGCGGCGTCAATTCCTCGCCCGACCAGACGCCGATGGCGAACTGCAGCGTCGGGGCAAGGAACTGGACAAAACCGATCGTCGACAGTGGCAGACGACGCGCGGACCAGGCGAACAGCGCCAGCGGCAGCACCGTAACCGGCCCGTTCAGCATGGCCCAGCCCAGATGGGACGGGTCATCGAAGGCCACCCCCTGCCCCGTCCAGCTCAGCCAGACGACCCAGGCAATGCCGAACGGCACGAGGAAGAGGCATTCGATCAGAAGACCCGCCTGGGCCTCGATCGGGACGCGTTTGCGGATGATGCCATAGCTGGCAAAACTGAAGGCAAGGATCAGCGAAATCCAGGGCGGACGGCCGAGAGCGAAGGCCTGGAACAGCACGCCGACCGCCGCCAGCCCGATCGCGACCCAGCCCCAGCGATCGATCTTTTCGCGGAACAGCCACAGCCCCACCACCATGTTGAGCAGGGGATTGATGTAATAGCCCAGGCTGGCTTCCAGCGTCGCGCCGTGGGTCGTGGCCCAGACGTAGCCACCCCAGTTGATGGCGATCAGGACGGTCGACAAGGCAAGCCAGGCGAGGGTCCGCGGCTGGCGCAGCGCGGCACGGACGGTCGCCGACTGCCCTGCCAGCCAGACCAGACCACCCGCAAACAGCACCGACCAGAGGGCCCGGTGGGCCAGGATCTCGAAGGCATCAAAGCCCGCGGCCGCCTGGCCCATGAACAGCAGGGGCATGAAGCCCCATATGAAATAGCACCCGACCGCCGATATCAGCGCCGGACGGGTGTCGGCAGCAGTGCCGCTCACACCGTGAGCGTGCGGTAGCCGCTCTTGGGCTTGATCGTGCCGGTCTCGTCCAGCAACTGGGCGATCTGGACGGCATTCAGGGCGGCACCCTTCCTGAGATTGTCCGAGACGACCCAGAACACGAGGCCGTTCTCGACCGTGTGATCCTTGCGAATGCGCGAGACGTAGACGGCATGCTCGCCCGCGGCGTCGACGGGGGTGATGTAGCCGTCATGTTCCTGCTTATCGACCACGAGGATCCCGGGAGCCTCGCGCAGGATGGCGCGGGCCTCATCCGGGCTGATCGGGCGATCGAATTCGACCGTCACCGCCTCGGAGTGGCCGACGAACACGGGCACACGGACGCAGGTGACCGTCAGCTTGATCGCGGGGTCCAGCATCTTGTGGGTCTCGTCCCACATCTTGGTTTCCTCGTCGGTGTAGCCGTCCTCGTTGAAGGACCCGATGTAGGGGATGACGTTGAAGGCGATCTGCTTGGGGAATTTCTTGGGGCGGGCATCGCCCAGACCATAGATGGCCTTGGTCTGGGTCCAGAGCTCGTCCATGCCCTCCTTGCCCGCGCCGGACACCGACTGATAGGTCGAGACCACGCAACGCTTGATCTTTGCGGCGTCATGCAGGGGCTTCAGGGCTACGACCAGCTGTGCCGTCGAGCAGTTGGGGTTGGCGACGATATTCTTGCGCGACACCAGCTTGACCGCATCGGGGTTCACTTCCGGCACGATCAGAGGAACGTCCGGGTCCTTGCGGAAGGCCGAGGAGTTGTCGATCACCACGGGACCCAGCTTGCCGATCTTCTCGGACCAGGCCCGCGACACGTCCCCGCCGGCGCTCATCAGCACGATGTCGACGGTCGTGAAATCAAAGGCCTCGATATCCTGGCATTTGATGGTCTTGTCGCCCCAGGCGACGTCCATCCCCTTGGATTTCCGCGAGGCGATGGCGTGCATCGTGTCGACCGGAAAATTGAGCTCTTCCAGGATGGTCAGCATTTCGCGACCGACATTGCCGGTGGCACCCACGACGGCGATAGAATAACCCATGGAGCAGTCCTTCGGACGCGCTACCGCTCGGCTCGCGGAGCCTCGCTGCTGCAGCGCTGTTTTGGAGTGGAGGATCCGGCGGGCCGGAGCGCCACTGGCATATGGCCTTTCGCAACCGCGAAGCAACGGCTTTTCATGCCGGATCGGCACGTCTAAGCCTGCGCCATGCCCTCCAGAGTGTCCCGCGCCTATCACAAGCGCCTCGCCGACGGTCGCCTGACGTCCGATCCGGCCCAGACGACGGCCGTTGATGTCCTGTCGCGCGTCGAACGTGAGCTGGGCAACAAGGGGCTGTTCGGGCGACGCCCCGAGGTTCGGGGTGTCTATCTGTGGGGGCCGCCCGGTCGGGGGAAGTCCATGCTGATGGACCTGTTCTTCGCCTGTGCGCCCGAGCCTAGAAAGACCCGGGCCCATTTCCATGCCTTCATGGCCCGGGTCCACGACCTGATCCGCCAGTGGCGCGAGGGCGATCGCAGGAGCCGTCAGGCCGTGTTCGGCGCGTACAAGGGCGACGACCCGATCGATCCCGTCGCCGAGCTGATTGCCTCGGAGGCCCGGCTGCTTTGCTTCGACGAGCTTCAGGTCACCGACATCGCCGACGCCATGATCCTTGGGCGGCTGTTCGAGGCCCTGTTCGAGCGGAAGGTGGTGCTGGCCATCACCTCGAACCGGGTGCCGTCCGACCTTTACAAGGACGGCATCAACCGCCCTCTGTTCACCCCCTTCATCGAACAGATCACGGCTCGCTGCGAAGTCGTGGAGGTCTCGGGTGCACGGGACTGGCGGCGCGACCGGCTGGCTGGCGCCACGGTCTGGTTCAGCCCGGACAGCCCCGAGGCTCGCACCGGGTTCGAGAGCCTGTGGTCCGACCTGAAGGGTGACGAACCGGAGGCACCGACTCACCTGCAGGTTCTCGGGCGGGACGTCGTCGTGCGGCGCACGGTCGGCAGCCTGGCCCGCACGTCATTTGAAGAGCTGTGCGCCCGTCCGCTGGGGCCGCAGGATTATCTGGCCATGGCCGGGCGGTTTCACACCCTCTTTCTTGAAGGCCTGCCGACGCTCGGCCCGGATCGGCGGCAGGAAGCGAAACGGCTCGTGACCCTGATCGACGCCCTCTATGAAGCCCGGACGCGGCTGGTTGTCCTCGCGGACGCCGAGCCGGAAGCCCTCTATCCGACAGGCGACGGGGCGTTCGAGTTTGAACGTACGATCTCGCGTCTGCGCGAGATGGCCAGCGCCTCATGGATCGAGGGCGAGGCTGCACACACGCTTGCCACAAATGACGCTAAGCTCGTCCCGGACCCGGAGACCACCCCATGATCGTTGCCACTGCTGCTGCCCTGATGCTTCTGGCATCGCCTGCCCCTCCGGCACCGCTGATACAGGCGCCAGCGCCTGCGCAGGCTACCGCCGTCGGCCTGTCGATCCCGGCCATGGCCAGCTTTCTGGCGGCACAGGGCCTGACCGTCGGCCCTGTGGAACAGGATGGCGACCGGCGGTTCATCGCCGTCGCCGATGGCCCGGTGCGCTGGGTTCTGTTCTTTCAGTCCTGCGAGGGCGACGTCTGCTCCGACCTGCAGTTCAGCTTCGGTTTTTCGAATGCAGGCGTGACGATGGACGGCGTCAATCGCTGGAACCGTGAGCGCCGCTTTCTCAAGGCCTTTTTCGAGCCCGGTGCCACGCCCCAGGCCCCGGCCGCGGCTGCGACCCAGTTCGATGTCCTGATCAATGGCGTGCAGGGTGTCGAGCAACTGGCGGACCCGCTGGCCGTCTGGCGCAGTTCGATCCTCGAGTTCCCGGCTGTCGTCATCAGCCCGGCACCTGCGGCCTGATTCAGGCCGGGCGGCCGAGAGTGCGGGTAAAGGCGGCTCCAGCCCCGTTGGCCGCGCGGGGGCCGAGCACGGCGGTTGCCGCAAGCCCGGGCACGATCAATGCCTGGCCAACGTCCCGCAGGTCATTGATCGTGGCGGCATCGATGCGCGCGGCGCTGGTCTCCGACGACACCAGCTTCCCATAGATCAGCGTCTGGGCCGCGATCCGACCCGCACGGCTTGCCGGGCTCTCGTCCGACATCCACAGCCCGCCCTTGAGGACGGCCTTGGCGCGGGACAGTTCGGCGTCCGTCGGTCCAGCCTCGGCAAGCCCGACGACCTCGGTCGCGCAGAGCTCGGCCAGCTCGACCGACCGGTCTGCTGCAGCCCCGGCATAGATGCCGACGACGCCGGTCTCCTCATAGGCTTCCTGATAGGCATCCACGGCATAGGCCAGGCCCCGATCCTCGCGGGCGCTCTGGAACAGGCGCGAGGCCATGCCCCCACCCAGGATCTCCGTAAACAGCCGCAAGCTCGACAGGCGAGGGTCGGTGGCCGAAAGCGACGGCATCTGGAACACGACATTGGCCTGTTCGATGCGGCGCGCCAGTTTCGCATCACCGCCAACGAAAACGGCCGGTTCAGCGGCATCCGCCGGCATGGCAACGGCATCACCAAACCAGCGCTCGGACAGGGCAAGGAGTTCGTCTTCGTCGACCGCGCCTGACACGGCGACCACCATACGATCCGGAGAATACAGCCTTGCGCGCCAGGCTTCTATCGAGGCCCGGTCGACCGGTTTCAGACTTTCGACCGAACCGAGGATCGGTCGGCCCAGAGCCTGACCGGTAAAGGCCCGGGTCTGCGCCATCTCGAAGACGTGGTCGTCCGGCGTGTCAAAGGCCTCGGCGATTTCCTGCGCGACGACGTCCTTCTCGCGCTCGATCTCGGCGGGGTCGAGCCGGGGGCGGAAGACGAGGTCAGACACGATCTGCATGGCCAGCGGGAGTGATCCATCAAGCGCCCGGACCTCATAGCTGGTGCGTTCATAGCCGGTCGCGGCGTTGATCGAGCCGCCCTCCGCCTCGATCCGCTCGACGATGTCGCGCGCACCCATGTCGCCCGCACCCTTGAACACCAGATGTTCGAGCAGGTGCGACCAGCCGGACTGAGCCTCCGTCTCCCAGCGGGCACCGCCCCGCACGGCCACCGTCAGGGCCAGGGTGCGCAGACCCGGCATGGGATCACAGACGACGCGAACGCCATTGGACAGGGTATGCAGACGCGCGCTCAGGGTATGTCCTTCTTCCCGGGGGCCGTGGTGCCGGATCGTGGCTTCGAAAGGCTTCGGCCGAGCATGGCCACATAGACACCGACCAGGGCCAGCGCCAGTCCCAGCCAGGTCATGGCATAGCCGAGATGGTTGTTCGAGAAACTGGCCGGCGGAGCGGACGGACGCAGAGCCGCGAACCCCGGATTGGTCGAGGTGGTGGCAAAGATCATGACCGGTGCGGCAGGGCCAGAAGACCCCAGGGCCTCGGCCATGGCTGCGGGCTCGGGCGCGTAGAAGGTCTTGCCGTCCGACGCCGGCGTCAGCCAGCTGGCGGCCGGGATCTCACGCAGCTCACCCTCGATGACAAGCGGGGTGTCGGCCGCTGCGACGGCCGGGCGCTGCGTCACGTCGTCGGCGACAAAGCCACGGTCGACCAGCAGGGGCACCGTAATGCCAGGTGCCCGGCACAGGGAATAGAGGCGCACGCCCCCGTCCCCGTCGACAATCGACCGCATCTCGACAAAGCGGGCGCTGGCCAGACCTGCACAGGCGGTGGTGATGCGTCGGAACTCCAGGCCCGCCCCTTCCCCATAGATTTGCGCCAATGCGACCCGCGGCTGATTGGCGGCACTGGCGGATTCGGCGATCAGTCCGTTCTTCCAGGCCAGCCTCTCCAGCTGCCAGCCGCCGAGACCGATCAGGACCGCGACGGCGGGAATCACAAGGAGCGTCAGACCCAAGGGGAACCGCTTCATGGCGTGTTACTCTGATTACGCAACTGCAGGGCCATCATCAGTCCCTTCCCCGGCCTCATGAGGCCCAGAGACAGCGCCGCGACCAGCGGGATCCAGACGATGAAATGGAGCCACATCGGCGGACTGAAGACGATCTCGACATAGAGGGCCGAGAACCCGACCAGAAACCCGGCGATCTGCATGATGAATGTGGCGGGCCCGTCCCCGGTTTCGATGGTCGTACGGTCAAAGCCGCAGACCGGACAGACAGGGATGACCTTGAGGAAGCCCGTGAACAGCGGGCCCTTGCCGCAACTGGGACAGCGAGAACGCAGACCGGCCCGGATCGCATCGACCCGGACCGGAACAGCAGGTTTGATCAAGGACTCGGGCACCCGGCTGAAGCCGGGTTCAGCCGAATACGACGTAGACGAAGGCGAACAGGAACAGCCAGACGACGTCCACGAAATGCCAGTACCAGGCAGCGGCTTCGAACCCGAAATGCTTTTCCGGAGTGAAGTGGCCGACCAGCAGGCGCGCGAGGCAGACGATCAGGAAGATGGTGCCGAGAAGAACGTGGAAACCGTGGAAGCCCGTGGCGAGGAAGAAGACGGACGCATACAGGCCAGAGTTCACAGCCTCTTCGTTAAAGAACAGATTTTCATGAAGAATGTGGTAGTATTCGTAGGCCTGAACGGCGGTGAAGATCAGGCCCAGCGCCACCGTGATACCGAGTGCAAGCTTGGCGCCTGCGCGGTCATTTACCTGCAGGGCATGGTGGGCCCAGGTGACCGTCGTGCCCGACAGCAGAAGGATCACGGTATTCAGAAGGGGCAGCTGCCAGGCCGACAGGACCTCAATGCCCTTGGGCGGCCACGTCGACCACGCAGATGCCGTGTCCGCCCACATCGAGATCTCGGGCACACTGGTCCGGGCCTCATTGAAGATGGCCATCTCGAAGAACATCCAGAAGAAGGCGGCGAAGAACATTACCTCCGAGGCGATGAACAGCACCATGCCGTAGCGAAGCCCGATCGAGACAACCGGAGTATGATCGCCGGCGCGGCTTTCCTTGATCACGTCCGCCCACCAGCCGAAGACGGAATACAGCACGCCTGCGAGCCCTGCGTAGAATAGCCAGCTTGTACCCTCTGGAAGGCCGAAAAGCCCCTTCATCCACATGACCGCGCCCACCATCATGACGGTTGCGGCGATGGAAGACACCAGCGGCCAGGGGCTGGGATCGACCAGGTGATAGTCGTGATGTGGAGTGGCGTGGGCGTCGGCCATTCTTGGGTCTCTCAGGCGATCAGGCGTATGGACGGGGCTATAGCGTTGCTCAACCCGCCGCGCCAGTGGCTGCAGTAGACGGATCGAAGCCTTTGGTCGGGTAGAAGGTGTAGCTGAGGGTGATTTCACTCACCCCCCTGCTCTCGGCATCGGTCGCCATCTCGGGAGCCACGAAATACTGGATCGGGAACTGTTTCGTCTCGCCGGGCGCAATCGTCTGCCCTTCGAAACAGAAGCACTGCAGCTTCTGGAAGTAGGGACCGGCCCGCTCCGGCACCACATTGTAGGCTGCGGTCGCTCCGATCGGCTCATCCGAGGTATTGGTCACATCGAAATAGGCGATGCCGGTTTCTCCGATACGAACCCTCTGGCTGACCTGCTCGGCCCGGAAGGTCATGGGCAGGTCGCGTACATTGGTGTCGAATCTCACCAGAACCGTCTCGTCCAGAATCGTGTCCGGTGCCGCTTCTGCCCGCCTCACCGTGCCGTCGAAGCCGGTGACCTGGCAGAACAGCTGATAAAGGGGGACCGCAGCAAATGCGGCACCGGTCATGAACATGACCCCGCCCGCACAGGCAAAGGCGATCAGATTCTTGCGATTCATGGCTGCGCTCCGGCGGTCACGGTCGATGATGTTATGGCCGCCGAGCGGGCAAGGTTGGCCGCGCGCGCGTTCTCGGCATTTTGCTGCATGCGAAGGAAGGTGGTCGAGAAGATCATCACGATGAAGCCGACCAGAACAAACGCAATCCAGAGATTGCGACGGTTTCGGGCGGTCATCTGTGTGTCAGTAAGGCGGTTCATCCAGACAGTCCCATCAGGGTCAGGTTTTCGACCAGCAGGGCCGCGAAGAGGGCCATCAGATACAGGATCGAGAACGCAAACAGGTTACGTGCAGGTTTGGCCTGTGTCCGCACATCATACAATGCGGCCTCTCGCCCCACAGCCTCGGCCTTGTCAGGCTCATCGCCCGCCCGCGAGCCCCAGAGACGGGCAGCAAGCGCAAGGAAGGCCAGGCCCCCGAGGATCGAGACGCTCAGATAGATCACGCCGCCCATCCCAAGGACGCCGGGCAGGATGGCCACGGGAACGAGCACGAGGCTGTAGACGAGGATCTGGAGGCGCGTCGATTTCGCGCCCTTTGCCACGGGCATCATCGGAATGCCCGCCTTGGCGTAGTCGCCTGTTGAATACAGGGCCAGGGCCCAGCTGTGCGGTGGGGTCCAGAGGAAGATGATGGCGAACAGGAGCCAGGCCTCCCAGGGTGCCGTCCCGGTCGCGGCCGCCCAGCCGATCACCGGCGGAAAGGCACCGGCCGCACCCCCGATGACGATGTTCTGGGGCGTCCGGCGCTTCAGCATCATCGTGTAGAAGGCTGCGTAGTACACAATGGTCAGGGCCAGAAGCCCGGCTGCGAGCCAGTTGGTGTTCATGCCCAGCAGCATGACCGAGAAGATCGACAGGATGACGCCGAACGTCAGGGCATCGTCCTTGTTGACCCGGCCCGCGGCAACCGGACGGCCCCGCGTCCGCCGCATCAGGGCATCGGTCTCGCCCTCCAGCGCCATGTTCAGCGCACCGGCGGCGCCGGCCCCGACCGCAATGCACAGGATGGCGATCGCGGCGACGAAGGGGTTGATCTGGCCCGGAGCGACCACCAGCCCGGTCACGGCCGTAAAAATCACCAGCGACATCACGCGTGGCTTGAGCAGCTGGAAGAAATCCTCCGGCTGGGCAAGCGTGACTGTGGCGGGGGCTGTGGACTGGTCGGTCATCGGGACTCGAATACCGCGAAAAGCGGCAGGGTTCAAAAAAGCCAAGGCCGCTCCTTCGAAATCGAAAGAGCGGCCCCGGTTCCGTCTGGCAGCGAGAATGCCGCCCCTAGTGGTGTTCAGCCTTGACCACGGGCAGTTCGTTGAACTGGTGATGCGGCGGCGGCGAGGACAGGGTCCACTCCAGCGTCGTCGCACCTTCGCCCCAGGGGTTGGCCACGCCAGCCCGACGACGGATCGCCGCCTCGGCCAGCATGATCAGGAAGACCAGGACGCCGACGGCCGTGATCACATAGCCCCACGAGGAGACCTCGTTCCACAAGGTATAGGCCTCAGGGTAATCGATGTAGCGACGCGGCATGCCCTGCAGGCCGAGGAAGTGCTGCGGGAAGAAGATCACGTTCACCCCGACGAACATGATCCAGAAATGGGTCGCGCCGAGGAACTCGTTGTACTTCACGCCGAACATCTTCTCGAACCAGTAGTAGAAGCCCGCGAAGATGGCGAAGACGGCGCCGAGCGAGAGCACGTAGTGGCAGTGGGCCACGACGTAATAGGTGTCGTGCAGGCTGTAATCGATAGCCGCATTGGCGAGGACGACGCCGGTCACGCCGCCGACGGTGAACAGGAAGATGAAGCCCATGGCCCAGAGCATGGGTGTCTTGAAGTCGAGCGAACCGCCCCACATCGTGGCAATCCAGCTGAAGATCTTCACTCCGGTCGGGACCGCGATAATCATCGTTGCGGCCACGAAATAGGCGCGCAAGTTGACGGACATGCCCACGGTATACATGTGGTGGGCCCACACGATGAAGCCGATGAAACCGATCGCGACCATGGCGTAGGCCATTGCAAGATAGCCGAAAACGGGCTTCCTCGAGAAGGTCGAGACGATGTGGCTGATGATGCCGAAGCCTGGCAGGATCAGGATGTAGACTTCCGGGTGACCGAAGAACCAGAACAGGTGCTGGAACATCACGGGATCGCCGCCACCGGCCGGATCGAAGAAGCTGGTGCCGAAGTTACGGTCGGTCAGCAGCATGGTGATGGCACCGGCCAGCACAGGCAGGCTGAGCAGCAGCAGGAAGGCCGTCACGAGAACCGACCATGCGAACAGCGGCATGCGGTGCAGGGTCATGCCGGGAGCGCGCATGTTGAAGATGGTGGTGATGAAGTTGATGGCACCCAGGATGGACGAGGCACCGGCGACGTGCAGCGAGAAGATCGCCAGATCCATGGCCGGTCCGGTATGGCCGCTCGTGGAAAGCGGCGGATAGATCGTCCAGCCGCCGCCGAACCCCTTTCCCGGTCCGCCATCGACGAACATCGAGATGCAGAGCAGCACCCAGGCGGCAACCAGCAGCCAGAAGGACACATTGTTCATGCGCGGGAACGCCATGTCCGGCGCACCGATCATGATCGGAACAAACCAGTTTCCGAAGCCGCCGATCATCGCAGGCATGACCATGAAGAAGATCATGATCAGGGCGTGGGCGGTAACGGTGACGTTATAGCCGTGCTTGGAGGCCTCGACGATGCCGAGCTGCTCGATCAGCCCGCCTTCGATGAAATACTGGATGCCGGGCGCGGCGAGTTCCAGACGGATCAGGCCGGACAAGGCACCGCCGACGATGCCCGCCATGATGGCGAACAACAGGTAAAGCGTGCCGATGTCCTTGTGATTGGTGGACAGGAACCAGCGGGTGAAGAAACCCGGCTTGTGGTCATGCCCGGAGTCGTGCCCGTGGGCGTCTGCGGTCGGTGCGTGTGCCATGATCTCTCGGACTCGCGGATTATTGAGCGACTGGCGCGGCGGCAGCCGGCGCAGTTGCGGGTTGGGCGGTTGCCGGAACAGCTGCACCGGCGGGGGCCGCTACAGCTCCCTCGGCGGCAGCCGGAACGGCAGCGTCGGTTGCGGTCGGGGCACCCGTGGTTCCGGCAGCGACCTGGGCAGCGGTACCGCCCGGGGCTTCCGCGGCCGTGGCCGGTGTCATCGAGCCGCCGCGCGAGACGACCCATGCAGCGAACTCGGCCTGGGTCACGACGTTGATCTGGATCGGCA
>QBLX01000003.1:18354-27284 GCA_003241825.1 Alphaproteobacteria bacterium | reverse complement strand
GCCGCAAAGCTCCGAGCACTGGCCGTAGAAGATGCCGGTGCGGTCAGCCTTGAACCAGGTCTCGTTGACCCGGCCGGGGATGGCGTCGGTCTTGAGGCCGAAGGCTGGCAGGGCGAAGGAGTGGATCACGTCCGATGCTGTGACCAGCACCCGGACCGTCTGGCCCACGGGAACAACCATGGCCTCGTCGGCGGCGAGGAGATACGGCACATTGCGCGCGCGCGCCTCGTCTTCCGGCAGCATGTTGGAAACGAATTCCGACACGCCCTGGTCCGGGTATTCGTAGGCCCAGTTCCACTGGTTACCGGTGGCCTTAACCGTCAGGTCGGGATCGGGCATGTCGTGGTAGGCGAACAGGAGGCGGAAGGAGAACAGGGAGATCCCGACCAGCACCATCACCGGCAGAACGGTCCAGACCACCTCGACGGCAGTGTTGTGGCTCCATTTGGCGGGGGTCGGGTTGGACTTCTTGTTGTATTTGATCACGCACCAGGCCAGGAGGCCCAGAACCAGCAGGCTGATGATGATGCACATCGGCAGCAGGATTGCGTTGTGGAACCATATCGCGTCCGCCTTGAGTGGCGAGGCGGCCGGTTGCAGGTCGATACCCCCTGGCGTCGGCTGACCCATGAGGTCCTGGGCCCACGTCGGGGTGGCAGCCACCAGGGCCAGTGTCGCAGCGAGACCGGAGGCGCTGATTGCACCTGCGACGGTTCTCAGGGCTCGGATGCCCAGTCCCATTCTCAAATCCTCTAAAACCTGGCGGTGGCGCATGCCTGCGGTCGATCTGCAAACTGACGATGGGCACAGGGGGAGCCACCGTCTTTTCTTGAGCCGGTCCATATCGGGTCGTTTCACGATTGCCAAGGGAAGAGGCCGCGCCGTGTCGCCGCACAAGCCCGGCACCCACCGAAATTCCGGCGTTCAGGCAAATTTTACGGCCTGCCGGCTAGGGTCCATCCATGGATCGTCGCGCCCTCTTTGCCCTTGCCCCTGCTGCCCTCGGACTGATTGCCACATCAGCCCGGGCGGGAGGCCCCAGCGGCGGCGGCGGCGGAGCCTCGGCCAATACCTATCTGCGTTATCCCACCATCACGGCCACGTCTGCCCAGCCCGGCGGGCGGCGCGGGATCATGACCGTCGAGACAGGCGTGGATGTGCCGGACGAAGCCCTGCGGCTGCGTGCCGAACAGTCAGCACCCCGTCTGCGCGCGGCCTACGCCGTCGTGGTACAGCGAAATGCCAGCCAGCTCCTGCCCGGTGCCCCGCCGAACGTCGACCAGCTCTCGCGCGAGCTTCAGGTCGTGACCGACCGTGTCCTTGGCCGGACCGGTGCAAAACTGCTGCTCGGCACGGTCATGATGGTCTGACGGGGCCGTGCCCGCTTCGGGTCGAGCCGACGATCCCCGTCATTTGCGCATTGGCGAAACCGGGTCCGTGAATCCGTTTCCGTGGTTCAGGCACCCGCCTTGATCGCGAAGCTCCAGGCTGCACTCGAGAGCGGCCCGACCTGGGCGGCCATGGACCTCGCCTGTTCGCTGGACGCGGTTCCGTCGCGAACGCGGCCGGCAATACCCTGACAGATGGCAGCAAGGCGGAACAGATTATAGGCGAACAGCCAGTCGAGGTTCTCCGGCGGCGCGGTGCCCGCCTTTTCGACATAGCGGGCGACCGTTTCCTCGACCGAAGGAATGCCCAGGGCCTCCAGATCGGCCCCGCCCAGCCCGTTCCTGAGGCTGGCCGGGATGACCCAGCCAATCAGCATGTAGGAAAAATCGGCCATGGGATCGCCCAGCGTCGACAGTTCCCAGTCCAGGACCGCCCGAACCGAGGGTCCCGTCGGATCGATGATGGCGTTGTCCAGGCGGAAATCCCCGTGGACGATCCGCGTCGGACCATCGGCGGGAAGGCTGGTGGGCAGGAAATCGATCAGCCGGTCCATGGTCGCGATCGGGGCTGTTTCGGAAGCGCGATACTGTTTGGTCCAGCGGGCAACCTGGCGGGCGAAATAGTTTCCGGGCCTGCCGTAGTCGCCCAGGCCGATGGCTGCAGGATCAAACTGGTGCAGGGCTGCGAGCGTGTCGGTCTGTGCCTCGTAGATGGCGCGGCGCTCGGCGGGCTCCAGCCCGGGCAGTTTCAGGTCCCAGAAGACCCTGCCCTCGACCTTGTCCATGACATAGAAGATCGAGCCCAGGACGGCTTCGTCCGTGCACAGGGCGTGCGGACGGGCCACCGGGAACCCCTGGGCATGCAGGGCCGAAATGACCGTGAACTCGCGGTCCACGGCATGGGCCGAGGGCAGGAGCACGCCCGGGGGCTTGCGCCGCAGGACATAGGCCGCGCCCGGCGTTGTCAGCTCATAGGTCGGATTCGACTGGCCACCCTTGAACTGGCGCACCGTCAGGGGGCCGACATAGCCCGCCACGTTCTGGCCCATCCAGCGATCCAGCGAAGTCCCGTCCAGGACGTAACGGGGATCGACCTCTCGCGTGCCGGAAAAGGTCGCCTGGGGATCGGAGGCAGCGTCGGTCATCAGGAATCCATGGCGGTCTGGGCTAGCCATCTTACGCGGATCGATCGCTTGCGGTTAAGTGGGAAGATGACTGAAAGAACCGCTTCCTTCGAAGGCGTCCTAGACGCCGCCCGCCAGATCGGGGGCGTTGCCGTCCGGACGCCCCTGATCGAAAGCCCGGCGCTGAACGCCCTGACAGGCGGTCGGGTGCTGCTCAAGGCCGAGACGCTGCAGGTCGCAGGCGCATTCAAGTTTCGCGGGGCCTTCAATCGCATCAGCCGGCTGACGGCCGATGAGCGGAAACGGGGCGTTGTGGCCTATTCGTCCGGCAATCATGCCCAGGGCGTCGCAGCCGCCGCGCGGATAGTAGGTACAGACGCCGTGATCGTGATGCCTGCCGACAGTCCGGCGATCAAGGTGGCGGGTGTCCGGGCCTTCGGCGGCGAGGTTCGGCTCTACGACCGCTGGACCGAGAGCCGGGAGGGTATCGGTCGCCAGATTGCCGAGGAGCGCGGCTCGATACTGGTTCCCCCCTTCGACGATCCGTTCGTGATCGAAGGTCAGGGCACGGCCGGGCTGGAGTTGCTGGAACAGGCGGAAGCGCTGGGGTCCGGGCCGATCGATCAGTTGCTGTGCTGCTGTTCCGGCGGCGGGCTGATGGCCGGGATCAATCTGGTGTTCGAGGCGCGGAGTCCCCGGACCGACATGTGGGCGGTCGAGCCCATCGCCTTCGATGATACCGCCCGGTCGCTGGCGGCGGGCGAGCGGGTCGGCCATCCGGTCGCCGCCCCCTCGATCTGCGACGCGCTGCAAACCCCGGTACCCGGTATGCTGACCTTCCCGATCAACCAGCGTGTTCTGTCGGGTGCCTTCGGAATCACGGATCAGGAGGCCGCTGCGGCTGTCCGTTATGCCTTTCACGCCCTCAAACTGGTGGTCGAACCCGGCGGGGCGGCAGCGCTGGCTGCCCTGCTGGCCGGCAAGGTCGAGGCGAGGGGCCGGACCACAGCGGTGATCCTGTCCGGAGGCAATATCGATCCCGCCCTGTTCGCCGAAATCATAGAAGACCGTTTCACCGGAGCCCCCGCATGACCCGACTTGCTGACCTTGCCCCCTTGATCGGCCAGGAGATGGGTGTGAGCCGCTGGTTTGTTGTCGATCAGGCCCGGATCGACGCCTTTGCAGAGGTCACGGAAGACCGCCAGTTCATCCATGTCGATCCCGAGGCCGCGCGGGCCACGCCGTTCGGTGGCACCATCGCCCATGGCTTCCTGACGCTCAGCCTCGCCTCGGCCATGACCTATGACGCCGTACCACCGCTGGAAGGGGTGGTGATGGGCGTCAACTATGGCTTCGACAAATTGCGCTTCCTGGCCCCCGTCCCGGCCGGATCAAGAATCCGTGGCCGGTTCAGGCTGCTGTCAGCCGAAGACAAGGGCGGCGGACGCTGGTTGCTCAAACACGAACTCACGGTCGAGATCGAGGGCTCCGAGAAACCGGCCCTGATCGCCGAATGGCTGGGCATGCAGATGGTGGGCCCCTAGGGCCGCAAGCGAGCAACCCTCAAGGACCACGCTCTGCGTCAGTTGCCGGCGGCGCTCAGTATCCGCCGGTCGGCCTTGGACTGGACCATGACCACCACGGCTTCGCCTTCGGCGACGTCATCGGGCAGGGAGAACAGCATAGGCTTGCCAGTCCAGTCGCCCAGTCTGGCGATCTCGCGGACGACATTCATGTGCCGGACCGTCTGGCCGCGATTGTCGCCGCCTTCGACCTCCACTTCCTGGGTGCCAGGGCGATAGACCATGGCCCAGACCTCGGCCCCGCCGCGCGGAGCCCTGCCGGAGCCGACGCCAACGGATTCGCCGCTATCACGGAACTCGATCTGGGGCGGGAAGACCCGTCTTGCGGCTTCCTCTGTCACGGCCGACTGCACCTCGGGGGCGCGGGCACCGGAGACCTGACGACGGCCGTCGATCACGATCTGGGGCGTATAGACATTGCGCAGCCGCATCGCCGAACGATAGGCCCGCTGGCGCTGGGCAAACTCCGGCTTGGCAAAGGTATCGGGCCAGCCGCGATAGTCCCAGTAATCGACGGCATAGGTCAGGGCGATCACGCCTGGAGCCTCGGCAAGCGCCTCGACAACCCGGTTAGCCTCGGGACAGGAGCCGCAGCCCTGGGCCGTGAACAGTTCGACCACCACCGGCTCGGTCGGCATGACCCGCGCAGGGGCCCGCGCACCGGCCGGCTGGGCCGTCGAGCCCACCCCCAGGGCGCTGGCGGCCAGAGCCGCGCCGATGATGAACAGTCGCCTCAGCCTCATGGGCAGGACTCCTAGCGCCGAAGCGTAACCGCCGCCGTTCATTTTCGCGTGAGCGAGAACAGGAAATTTGCTGACCTGCGTCCGTGACAGGCTGGAACGGATCGGGCACAAACCGCCGATGCCTGCTTCGGTCGCCCTCGCCTCCCCCGTTTCCTCCGACGACCTGGCGACAGCGCGCGAGACCCTCGCCCGGGTCTGGGGCCATGGCGATTTTCGCGGACTTCAGGCCGATGTGGTCAGCGAGGTCATGGCCGGGCGTGACGTGCTGGCCGTGCTGCCGACCGGCGGAGGCAAGAGCGTCTGCTATCAGATCCCGGCCATGCTCAGACAGGGGCTGGGCCTGGTGGTGTCGCCGCTGATCGCCCTGATGACCGATCAGGTCGAGGCGCTGAAACAGCAGGGGGTGGCTGCGGCACGGCTGGATTCCGGTGTGTCGATGGATGAGCGTTCGGAAATCTGGCGACAGGCAAGGGCCGGCGAACTGGACCTGCTTTACGTCTCGCCGGAAGGTCTGGCTGCCGGTGCCATGCTGGACCGCCTGGCTGAACTGCCCCTCAGCCTGATCGCCATCGACGAGGCGCACTGCGTCAGCCAGTGGGGCCATGATTTCCGTCCCGACTATCGCAACCTTGGCCGACTGGCCGAGATGTTTCCCGGGGTTCCCCGCATCGCCGTGACAGCGACAGCCGATGCCCGGACCCGCGACGACATCCTGCGCTCGTTGCGGCTGGAAGGGGCCCGGGTGTTCGTCGACAGTTTTGCCCGGCCCAATCTTCAGCTTTCGGCGGTGCGCAAGGAGAATGGCTCGCGGGCCCGGACCGATGCCACGGTGATCGAACTGGTGCGGGCGCGGCGGGGCAAGTCGGGCGTGGTCTATTGCGGATCGCGCGACGGCTGCGAACGGGTCGCCGAGGCCCTGCGGGATGCCGGCACCAATGCCATCGCCTATCACGCCGGAATGGACGCCCGGCAGAGGGACCGGCTGCTGGGGCGGTTCCTGGCCGAAGACGGGGCCGTGATGGTCGCGACCATCGCCTTCGGCATGGGGGTGGACAAGGCCGATGTGCGCTTCGTCATCCATGCCGATCCACCCGGATCACTGGAAGCCTACTGGCAGGAGATCGGCCGGGCCGGACGGGACGGTGAACCGGCCGAGGGCATCACCCTTTACGGCCCTTCGGATATCGCCTGGACGCTGAGGCGGCTCGAGGGACGGCCGATGGCCGAGGAGGTCAAGGCCGTCCAGACACGCAAGGCCCGTCAGTTGTTTGCCATGCTCGACGGGGCGACATGCCGCCCCCAGGCCGTGCGACGTTACTTCGGCGAGGTCAGCGCCGGACCCTGTGGCGTTTGCGATGTCTGCGCCGATCCGCCCGCCCTGTACGACGCCACGGTCGAGGCCCAGAAGGCGCTGGCGGCGGTGCAGCGCCTGGGCGGACGGTTCGGACGCACGCGGGTCATCGATCACCTGCTGGGCAAGACGAAGGACGTCCAGCCTTGGGAAAGCGACCTGTCGACCTGGGGTATCGGCAAGGACACCTCCCCCGGCGGATGGCGCGATATCGTCGATCACCTGCTGTTCGAGGGACTGCTTCTGGAAGACGCCAACGACGGAAAGCCGCTGG
This sequence comes from Alphaproteobacteria bacterium, assembly GCA_003241825.1. Lineage (GTDB taxonomy): Bacteria > Pseudomonadota > Alphaproteobacteria > Caulobacterales > Caulobacteraceae > Brevundimonas. The sequence goes on along the minus strand of QBLX01000003.1, from coordinate 20,821 downwards.
TGGGCCTGGGCGAGGGCGAGGCCGTGCGCGCGGTCTATCGTGGCGAACGGGCCATCGAGGTACGGCGTGTTCCGGCCGGGTTTGACGCGGCGACGCGCTCGGGCAACCCACGACGCCGGACGCGCGAGGGCAATGCAGCGGTCGAGGCGCTGGATGCCGACGTCCGGGCACGGTTCGAGATGCTGCGCGCCTGGCGACGCGATCGGGCCGCCGAACAGCATGTGCCGCCCTATGTGATCTTTCAGGACAAGACCCTGCTGGAGATTGCCCAGCGCGAACCGGGGACCCTGGATGCCCTCGCCGACATTTCGGGCGTAGGCCAGTCCAAGATTGACCGCTATGGCAAGGCTGTTCTGGCGGCGCTTCAGGCCGGTTGACGGGTGAACCTTTCGCCCCTTGCTGGCTTGAGCTAGGCAGGAAACAGGAAAGCCAGGGAAGTATGCGAATGAAGGTTCTCGTTCTGGGCGGCGACGGTTTCTGCGGTTGGCCGACGGCGCTGCATCTGTCTGCGCGCGGTTCGGACGTGACCATCGTCGACAACCTGTCGCGGCGAAACATCGACAATGAGCTGGAGGTCCGATCGTTGACCCCCATCCGCAACATGGGCGAGCGGATTGCTGCCTGGCAGTCCGTCAGCGGGCGGGCGATCGACTTCGTCAACATGACCGTGGGCAAGGAATTCGACCGCCTGGTCGCCCTGATCCGCGAACTGAAGCCCGACAGCGTCGTCCATTTCGCCGAACAGCGGGCGGCCCCCTATTCGATGAAGTCGGCACGGCACAAGCTGTACACGGTCGACAACAACATCAATGCCACCCACCACCTGCTGGCGGCGATCGTCGAGAGCGGGCTGGACGTCCACCTGGCACATCTGGGCACCATGGGTGTCTATGGCTATGGGACCGCCGGTCTGCGCATCCCCGAGGGTTATCTGAAGGTCACCGTCGATACGGACAACGGTCCGGCGGAACAGGAAATCCTGTTCCCGCCCAATCCGGGTTCGATCTATCACATGACCAAGACCCAGGACGCGCTGCTGTTCCAGTTCTATGCCCGCAACGACAGCCTCCGGATCACCGACCTGCACCAGGGCATCGTCTGGGGAACCCAGACCGAGGAGACCCGGCGGGACGAGCGGCTGATCAACCGGTTCGACTATGATGGCGACTACGGCACGGTACTGAACCGGTTCCTGATGCAGGCAGCGGTCGGCTATCCGCTGACCGTACACGGAACGGGCGGCCAGACGCGGGCCTTCATCCACATCCAGGACACAGTGCGCTGCATCGAACTGGCGCTGAACAATCCGCCGGAGGCCGGCGAACGCGTCAAGATCCTGAACCAGATGACCGAGAGCCACCGCGTGCGCGATCTGGCCACCCTGATCGCTGACGTGACCGGAGCCGAGATCGCCCACGTCGCCAATCCGCGCCAGGAGGCCGACGAGAACGAACTGGTCGTCGCCAACGACCAGTTCCGCGACCTGGGGCTGAAGCCGATCACGCTGAAACAGGGACTGATGGACGAGGTCACTGACATCGCCCGTCGCTATGCCGACCGCGTCGATCGTGCGCGGATTGCCTGTGTCTCGAGCTGGAACGCACGCCGGGCCGAAGCCCTGGCCACGGAGGCCTGCGCACAGCCAGCACCGCCCCAGCCCGAAGCCCGGCCCAAGCCCCGGCTCGTCCGACCCGCATGACGAAGCGAGCGGGCGAACCTTCACTGCTGGTTTTTGGCGGCGGCTATGTCGGGGCAGCCACGGCCCGGGCGGCGATCGCAAGGGGTGGCACGGCCAGCGCCACGTCGCGGGATCCGGCACGTCGTCAGGCCCTGCAGGACGAGGGGATCACCCCGATCGACCCGTCCGATCGCGACGCATTGAAGGCGGCAGCGGCTTCGGCCAAATCAATATTGATCACCGCTGCGCCTGATTCCGGCGGCTGCCCTGGTGCCCGTGCGCTGATCCCGGCACTGAGCGCGGCCGGGGCCTGGCCGGACTGGATAGGCTATATCTCCTCAACGTCGGTCTATGGCGACCGTGACGGCGGGTGGGTGTTTGAGGGTGATGCCCTGAATGCTGCCAGTGTCGAAGGTGCGCGCCGCGTCCGGGCCGAAGCAGACTGGCTGGATGCCGGGCGGGGCATGGGGCTGACCGTCCATCTCTTTCGCCTGCCAGGCATCTATGGGCCGGGGCGTTCGGCCGTGGATCGGCTGCGCGACGGGACGGCGCGCCTGGTTCGCAAGCCCGGCCAGGTGTTCAATCGCATCCATGTCGAGGACATCGTTTCGGGCCTGTTCGCCTCGATGGCCCGGCCCCGGCCCGGCGGGATCTACAATCTGGCCGACGACGCACCGGCACCGGCCGATGAGGTGATTGAATGGGCCGCTGTGCGAATGGGCCTGCCGATGCCGGAGGCTGTGGAATGGACCGACCCCTCGGTCAGCGTGACGATGCGGCGGCTCTTCC
>QBLX01000003.1:10370-18295 GCA_003241825.1 Alphaproteobacteria bacterium | reverse complement strand
AGCGTGACGATGCGGCGGTTCTACCTCGACTCCAAACGCGTCTCCAATGCCCGGGCCAAGGCCGAGCTGGACTGGCGACCCGCCTATCCAACCTGGCGCGAGGGGCTGGAGCCGCTGATCTAGCCGCGGCGCCGAAGCGTCACATAGATGGCCCCGTCACCGCCGTGCCGCCGGGCAGCGGCAGCAAAACCGGACACGACGCCGCGCAGGGCCGGTCCTTGCAGCCATTCATGAACCGAGGCGCGGATCACGCCGGTCCCACCCCGCCTGCCCTGTCCGGTGATAACCAGAACAGCGCGATAGTCCCGCGCCTGGGCCCCCATCAGGAAGGCGGTCAGGGCATCCTGGGCCTGAAACCGGCCATAGCCATGCAGGTCGATCCGCGCCTCGATCGGATCGCGCTCCCGCGACAGGCGGCGCTGACGCCGGGGTTCAAGGACCTCCGGTGTCGAGCGGGAAACAGCATGGACCGGCGGCGCGGGCCTGGAGGTGGAAGGGGCAGGGCGCTGCCCGGTCTTCGGCCCGCTGGCTGATTTTGCGGTGAGGGGCACGGCGGGATCCGCGGGGGTCGCCATGTCGAGCATGACGCGCGGAGCCTTGCGCGATTTCGGGGGTGTGACCGAGCCTGTGACACGGGCCCAGATGCGACGATCGTCCGGCGAAAGGTCTCGGGGGGCCCTTGCCATCCTCAGCCTTCGACGCCGGGATCCTGTGGTCCAGGCTCCCAGACCAGAAGGTCGCCAGGCTGGCAGTCCAGTTCCCGGCACAGGGCGTCAAGGGTTGTGAAACGCACCGCCCGCGCCTTGCCCGTCTTCAGGATCGACAGATTGGCCAGGGTCACACCCACGCGATCAGCCAGCTCGGTCAGCGACATGCGCCTTTCGAGGAGAATACGGTCAAGCTGGACGCGAATGGCCATGACCGGTCTCTAGACGGCCAGGCCGTGATCGAAAAGGTCGGCTGGCTCCGGCAAGCGGCCCCCGCCCTGCGCAAACGGTGACATCCTCATATCGTCAATTCGGCTTCATGGCGGAGGCGCGCGCCTTCCTTGAAGACCTCCGCCAGGACGAAAACGACCAGGACGGAGAATATTGGCGTCAGCATCTCGCTGAAACCGGGATCGGGAATGGAGGGAATCAGGCCCTGCGCCACGGCGACACCGGCGGTGACCACCGTCAGGGTCAGCCCGATCTGACGCAGGCGGCGCACATTCTCGGGCCGGAAGGGATCACCCTGGGTCAGGGTGCGGAAGATCTGGCGCAAATTTCGAAGGATCAGCAGAAAGCCTCCGAAATAGGCCGAGGTGGCTCCGAGACCGAACAGGATCAGGGTACGGGTGATCGGCACTTCCCGCGCCGCGTCTCCGGTGCCCTCGACGTAGGTCTGCCCAGCAAGGGGGCCTGTAAGGGGGACAAAGATTGCGGCAACGAGGGCCAGCAGCAGGATGCCGGTGATCAGCATCAGAAGCACATAGGCCACATCCAGAGCGATCTTCAGCAGGCTGGAAACCGATCCGGGGCCGAGCGTGCGAAACATCCGCACTGACCGGAAGGGTGCGCTTATCCCGAGAGGCTTCAGGGTCGGGAGGCGCATGGGTCTCTCTTTACGGACCGGAGGGGTGTCAGGACCGCGCGGGGTTCAAAGTCGTCCCGGCGCAGTCCTATTCATCACCGTCTTCATGCCCAAGGTCAAAGCTCCGGTAGGAGAGAGGTCGCGATTGTCTCTTTGCGACGCGGTCATCTTCGCCCGGATCATGGGCGACCGCGTCGCGAGCATCGTGGCCTTCAACTCAGAAGCCTTGCACCAGTACGGCAACCAGGGCGGTCGGCAGGGCGGCCAGAAGGGCTGCATTGATTACCGTCATGCCGATCTTGTCCATCCACATCGTAGCGGTCATCGTGTTCATCATCGTTCTCCTGATAGAGGGTCATTTATTGCCCTCTTGGTTATAGCCGCGAGATGAAGATTGCGCTTAATCGTCAATCTCTGGAACGGTGCGGCCCCCGTTCTTGAGATCATAGATAGGACGTGCTCACTCAAACGTCACGTTACATATCGTTTAACGATATTAAACTTTTGCAACCAAATGAAACAGCGGTAAGGTGGCGGCATGAAACTGAGGCTGATCAAGGGGATGCGGTTGCTGGCCGCGACCCATAATCCGGGCAAGGCGCGTGAAATCGCCGCCCTGCTGGACGGGCATTTCGATGTGGTGAGTGCCGATTCCGTCGGATTACCCGAGCCCGACGAAACGGAGTCCACCTTCACCGGCAATGCCATGCTGAAGGCGCGGCACGCTGCGGACCAGTCGGGGCTGGTGTCGCTCGCCGATGATTCCGGCCTGTCACTGGCAGCCCTGGACGGGGCTCCAGGCATCTTTTCCGCCCGCTGGGGCGGGCCGGACAAGGATTTCGCTCTGGCCATGTCCAAGGTCGAACAGCGGATGGAGGAAATCGGCGCGACGGATCGGCGGGCATGGTTCACCTCCGCCCTCGCGGTGGCCTGGCCGGGCGGTCCCTGTGTCGTCGTGGAGGGACAGGTGCATGGCTCCGTGACCTTCCCTCCGCGGGGCCACCGGGGGTTCGGCTACGACCCGATCTTCATCCCCGAGGGGGGGCGACTGACCTTCGGCGAGATGGATCCGGTCGAGAAGGATGCCATGAGCCACCGCGCCCGGGCCTTCGAAAAGCTCAAGGTTGCCCTGATTGACTGATCCGGGACACCGCGACTCACTGGATCCCGGCGAGGCCGTCGGGGTCTATGTCCACTGGCCCTACTGCGCCCGCATCTGCCCCTATTGCGACTTCAATGTCGTGCGCGATCGCGGACGAACGCAGGAACAGGCCGGACTGGTTGACGCCATGATCGCCGACCTGAATGCCAGGACCGAGCAGATCGGGCGACGACCCCTGGCCTCGGTCTTCTTCGGCGGGGGCACGCCGTCGCTGATGCCGCCGGAAGACGTGGGCCGGATCTTGGCGGCGATCCACGGGGCGTTTACCGGGCCTGGTCCCGTCGAGGTCACGCTCGAGGCTAATCCGACCGACGCCGAGGCCGCACATTTTTCGGCTCTGGCCGATGTCGGGATCAACCGTCTGTCGCTGGGCGTTCAGTCGCTGGACGACATGGCCCTGAGATTCCTCGGCCGCAATCATGATGCGGCCGAGGCGAGGCGCGCCATTGCCCTGGCCGCACAGTCCTACGACCGGATGTCCATCGACCTGATCTATGCCAGGCCCGACCAGACAGTCGCCGCCTGGACGGACGAACTGACCACCGCCGTCGATCTGGGGTTCGAGCACATCTCGCCCTATCAGCTGACCCTCAATGCAGGCACGGCTTTCGGTCGTGCACAGGCCCGGGGGACGCTGGTCCCGCCCGACGAGGACCGGGCCGCCGACCTGTACGAAACGACCCAGGAGGTTCTGCGACGGGCGGGCTTCGAGGCCTATGAGGTTTCCAACCATGCGCGCGGGGTCAATGCGCGGTCAGTGCACAATCTGCACGTCTGGCGCGGCGGCGACTATCTGGGCCTTGGCCCCGGAGCGCATGGCCGCCTGACGCTGGACGGCCACCGGACGGCGACGGTGGGGCACCGGGCGATCAGGGACTATGTCGCAGGCGTTGCCGCGGACATGCCATGGTCAGAGCAGATACCGATGGATGCAACGGAGGCGGCAGAAGAGAAGATCCTGCTGGGCCTGCGCACCGTCGAGGGTGTCGCCTGGGCGATGCTCCAGACCCTTGCGTTGACCCCGGACCATGGTCCGCTGGCCGATCTCGTCGACGAGGGCTTTCTGCGACTTGAGAACGGTCGTGTGATCGCAACCTCGCGCGGGCGCCCGGTTTTGGATGCGGTCCTCGGTCGTCTACTGACCTGAGCGTGCCCGCATCGCAGCCTCCAGCCGGACCCAGTCCCGGCGAAGAACGGCGCGACGGACGGGCGTCAGCAGGACATGATCCATGGCCCGTGACAGGGCACCGCGCTGTGTGGCCAGCAGAACCCGTTCACGAACGAAGGTCGGGTCGAACCCGGCCCACTCTCCGGCGATGGACAAAAGATTGAAACCCAGGGCGGGCAGGACCTCGGTCTCGAGGATCGTCCGCGTCTCGGCCGACGAGAAGCCGACATCCATCGCCGTGCGGGCGATCCAGTCAAAGGTCTCCGGCTGGATTTCCGTATCCAGAAACAGGTCGCTCAGCGCCAGCCAGAGTGGCTCCCGGCGGGCAACGTCCGCCTCGGTCAGGTATTCCCGGGAGCCGGGCATGCCGGCTCAGCCCCGGGCGAGGGCCGCATCCACCGCAGCCTTCTGCATCACGAACAGTTCCTCGCAGCCGCTATGGGCCAGGGCGAACAGGCGGTCGAACTCGTCACGGCTGAACCCCCGCTTCTCGCCGGTGGCCTGGATCTCCACGATCGTGCCCGACCCGGTCAGGACGAAATTGCTGTCCGCCTCGGCATTGGAGTCTTCCTCGTAATCGAGGTCCAGCACAGGGACATCATTGAAGACACCACAGGATACCGCCGCGACCTGGTCGAGGATCGGGTCGGCTTTCAGCACGCCCTCAGCCCGGAGATAGCCAAAGGCCGAGGCCATCGCGACCCAGGCCCCGGTGATGGCGGCCGTCCGCGTGCCACCGTCAGCCTGGATCACGTCGCAGTCCAGAATAACCTGACGCTCGCCCAGCGCCTTCAGATCGACCACCGCCCGAAGGGACCGGCCGATCAGCCGCTGGATTTCCTGGGTCCGGCCCGTCTGCTTGCCGGCCGCAGCCTCGCGCCGGCCGCGTGTGTGGGTCGCGCGGGGCAGCATGCCATATTCCGCCGTGACCCAGCCCTGTCCCTTGCCACGCATCCAGCCCGGGACGTTCTCCTCGACCGATGCCGTGACCAGCACCCGGGTGTGGCCGAACGAGACCAGACACGAGCCCTCGGCATAGCGGTTGACGCCGGTCTCCAGCGTTACGGCACGGAGCTGTTCGGGGGTACGTTCGGAGGGGCGCATGGAAATTCCTTGGACGAAATCGTGTCGGGCGACAGCCCTTGCAAACCGGGCTTGGAGACTGGAGCCGGGCTGCTTATCCTGAAACTGTGAGCCTGTATGCCCCCAACCCTTCGCCGTTTGGAAACGGTACCGCCGGTTTGAGCGCACTGGACAAGCGCGCCCGCGATATCTTTCGCCTGATCGTCGAGACCTATCTGGAGACCGGGGAGCCCGTCGGGTCGCGCACCATCTCCAGAGGCGGGGTGCAACTGTCGCCCGCCTCGATCCGCAACACCATGCAGGACCTGACGCTGGCAGGGCTGCTGGCCGCGCCACATACGTCGGCAGGACGGATCCCGACCCATGCGGGCCTGCGGCTGTTCGTCGATGGGTTCCTGGAGATCGGCGACATTGGCACCGAGGAGCGCCGCGAGATCGACGCCCGGCTGGCCGGCAAGGGGCGGGGCTTCGAAGAGGCGCTGAATGCCGCATCCTCCCTGCTTTCGGGTCTTGCCGGTGGTGCCGGCATCGTGGCCTCGCCTGTTCGGGATGCAGGGGTCAAACATGTCGAGTTTGTCGCACTGGGCCACGATCAGGCCCTGGCGGTGCTGGTCGGCGACGATGGCACAGTAGAGAACCGCCTGATGCCCCTGTCGGCCGGGGTGACGCCCTCGACCCTGCAGGAGGCGTCGAACTTCCTGAACGCCCGGCTCAAGGGCCGCCCCCTCGCCGAGGCCCGGACCGAAATGCGGGCCGAGCTGGACGCAGCACGGCTGCAGCTGGATGCCGCTGCTGCACGCCTTGTCGAGGACGGGCTGGCGGCCTGGTCCGGCGGACCGGACCGTGAGCGTTCGCTGATCGTCCGGGGCCGCGCCAACCTGCTGCAGAACAACGAGACAGCGGCCGATCTGGAGCTGGTCCGGGTCCTGTTCGACGATCTGGAGCAGAAGGAACAGCTCATCGGCCTGCTGGACGGCGTCAACGAGGCCCAGGGCGTGCGCATCTTCATCGGTGCAGAAACACGGTTGTTTTCGTTATCGGGTTCCGCCGTGATCGCGGCGCCCTATATGAACGGTCGACAGCGGGTCCTTGGTGCCATTGGCGTGATCGGACCCGCGCGACTGAACTATGCCCGCATCATTCCGTTGGTGGACTATACCGCCCGGGTGCTGGGGCGAATGCTGGACGGACAGGACCATTGAGCGACATTCACGATAGAGAACCCACCGACGCCGAACTGAACGCCGAGGCTGGCCTCGACGCCGACCCGGATGATCTGGCCCCTCTGGACGCCATCATTGTGGAGCGCGACCAGTGGAAGGATCGCGCCCTGAGGGCCACGGCGGAGGCGGAAAACGTGCGCCGCCGCACCGAGACCCAGATGAACGACACCCGGGCCTTTGCCATCCAGCGGTTCGCCAAGGACCTGCTGGGCGTGGCCGACAATCTGGAACGCGCGATACAGGCGGCACCCAAGGATGCCGAGGGCGCGGCCGCCGGCCTGGTCACCGGACTGGAGATGACCCAGGGCTCGTTGCTGCGCGCCTTTGAGTCCAACGGGTTGAAACGGGTCGCACCGGAAGCGGGCGAAACCTTCGACCCCCATCTGCATCAGGCGATGATGGAACAGCCGTCGGACACCGTGCCGGGCGGCAGCGTGCTGCAGACCATGCAGGCTGGCTATGAACTGTTCGGGCGGACCGTGCGTCCGGCCATGGTGATCGTTGCGGCCAAGGGTTCGGGAGCCCAGGCCGCCGGTCAGGCCTATGCGACACCGGACGCCGCAAATGGCGGAGCCTACGACAACAAGGCCTGAGGCCCGACGTGTCGGACATGAAGAAGGACCCGGTCGCCCTGGCGGCCGGGTCTTTTCATGCCGGGATCAGGCGGCTCGCCGGATCCCGCCCATCAGGATCGACAGCAGGGTCCCCAGGGTCGCCGGAAGATCGGCCCGCGCGACGACCCGGTCGACCATGCCTTTTTCCTGGAGATACTCGGCGCGCTGGAAACCCGGCGGCAGTTTCTCGCGGATCGTGGTCTCGATCACGCGCGGTCCGGCAAAGCCGATCAGGGCCCCCGGCTCGGCCAGGTGAATATCTCCCAGCATGGCATAGCTGGCGGTCACCCCGCCTGTGGTCGGATCGGTCAGGACGACGACATAGGGCAGCTGCGCCCGCTTCAGCTCCTGGATGGCCAGGGTGGTGCGCGCCATCTGCATCAGGCTGAGCGCGCCCTCCTGCATTCGCGCGCCCCCGGCTGCGGTGAAGCAGACCAGTGGAACGCCGCGGGCAATAGCTTCGCGAGCGGCCTTCACGAAGGCCTCTCCGGCCGCCATCCCGAGCGATCCGCCCATGAAGCTGAAGTCCTGGACGATCACGACGGCGGACGTGCCACCCACCTGGCCGAACCCGATGGCCATGGTGTCCTTGCGTCCGGCCGCCTTGCGCGCCTGGGCCAGGCGTTCGCGGTAGGGCTTCCCGTCCGAGAATTTGAGCGGGTCCTCGGGCACGTCCGGAGTGTCGATCGGCTCGAACTCGCTGCCGTCGAATGTAAAGCCCAGCCGCTGCGGCGCATTGATCCGCATGTGCCGGCCCGATGGCGTGACCCAGAGCGCGGTCTCGAGGTCCGAGCGGTAGAGCATTTCGCCCGTGTCCGGGTCCTTGACCCAGAGATTTTCGGGCGTGTCGCGGCGGCTGACGATCTTGCGGACACCCGGTGCGAAGCGGCTGAGCCAGCCGCCACGGCGTTCCTGGGGCTTGTCCGGAGCGGGCTTGTTCTTGTCGACCATGGCGACGCTCTAGACGGTTTCCGCGACCCGTGCACCCCGTACGGCATCGCCGAGTGCCTTGACCCGGGCCAGGACGGCAGAGACCGGAGACGTCCTGGCTTCAAGGGCGGCAGCGACCTCGTCCACCAGCACCGACCCGGCAACCACGGCAT
>QBLX01000003.1:6010-10293 GCA_003241825.1 Alphaproteobacteria bacterium | reverse complement strand
CTCGGCGGCGCGTTCCGGCGTCTTGACGCCAAACCCGACGGCGACCGGCAGGCCGGAGGCCGTGCGAACCCGCTCCACCGCCGGGGCGACAGACGCTGATTGCGCCTCCTTGACCCCGGTCACGCCTGCGACCGAGACATAGTAGACGAAGCCCGAGGTCCGGCGCGCAATCAGCTCAAGCCGCGCATCGTCCGACGTGGGCGTTGCAAGCCGGATCAGCGAGACCTCGACGGCATCAAGGGCGTCCGTGAGGGGATCGGCTTCCTCCGGCGGGCAATCGACCACGATCACGCCGTCCACGCCCGCTGCCGCAGCGTCACGGGCAAACGCAGCATATCCGTAGGATTCGATCGGATTCAGGTAACCCATGAGGATCAGGGGCGTCCCGACATCGCCGTCGCGGAAAGCGCGGGCAAGGTCCAGCGTACCCTTGAGCGTAAGGCCTGCCTTGAGGCCCCGCAGCGCTGCGCGCTGGATCGGCGGGCCTTCGGCCATGGGATCACTGAAAGGGAAGCCCAGTTCGATGATATCGGCACCGGCGGCGGGAAGGCCACGAAGGATCTCGAGCGCCTGATCGCGCGTGGGATCACCGGCCATGACATAGGCCACGAAGCCGGCCCGACCCTCGGCCTTCAAGCTGGCGAAACGGGCGTCAATACGGGCGGTGGTCATGGCGTGGGGCTCGCCGCAGCGCCTTCTGCAGCACAGACATTCCCCGGAATGGAGGCAAAGCCGAGATAGCCTGCAGCTTCCGGTCCTGCCGGACGTGACGTGTCATAGAAGGCCACCATCTGCAGGCCGTCGCAGCCGCCGTTTTCACGGCGCTTGACGAACACGACGCGGTTCTCCTCGCCAGCTGCTGCCAGCCATCCCTGACTTCTGAAATGTTCGCTGTAGGTGTCGGCCAGGGTTGCGATCCCCGCCAGCGGGGCAGTCAGGCAATAGGCGCGACCGGCCATCTGATACAGGTTACCGCAGTCGGTCGAGACCTGCGCATTGCCCAGGACCGGAATGTCCATGGGGGCTGGCACAGCCGGTTGCGTCGTCGGTGTCTGGCCGGCAATGGCGGGGGCCGCCAGCAGGCTCGCCGCCAGTGTGGCCAGCAGGATGGTCTTGATCAAAGCTCGACTCCCAGATGCTGCGCAACGGCGAAGATGTCCTTGTCGCCCCGCCCGCACATGTTCAGCACGACGTCGCCGCCCTTGCCGATCTCGTTGGCGATCTCGCCGATCCGGGCCAGGGCATGGCTGGGCTCCAGCGCAGGGATGATCCCTTCCAGCTTCGAGCACAGCTGGAAGGCCTCCAGGGCCTCGGCATCGGTCGCTGCGCGATACTCGGCCCGGCCGAGGTCCTTGAGCCATGCATGTTCGGGCCCGATACCTGGATAGTCGAGCCCGGCCGAAATAGAATGACCTTCCAGGATCTGGCCGTCCTGATCCTGCAGCAGATAGGTGCGGTTGCCGTGCAGCACGCCGGGGCGACCGCCCTGCAGCGACGCGGCATGATCCGGTCCGTCCAGCCCCCGTCCTGCCGCCTCGACACCGATCAGACGCACGCCGGCATCCTCGATGAAGGGGTGGAACAGGCCGATGGCATTCGATCCGCCGCCGATCGCCGCGACGCAGGCGTCCGGCAGTTTCTCGCGGCGCGCCATCATCTGCACCCGGGTCTCGCGCCCGATCACGCTCTGAAAATCGCGAACCATGGCCGGATAGGGATGAGGTCCGGCCGCCGTGCCGATCAGGTAATAGGTGTCCTCGACATTGGTGACCCAGTCCCGCATCGCCTCGTTCATGGCGTCCTTCAGCGTGCCGCGACCGCTGGTGACCGGGATGACCTCGGCTCCCAGCAGCTTCATCCGGAACACGTTCGGCGACTGCCGCTGCACATCCGCCGCGCCCATATAGACGACGCACTGGAGGCCAAAGCGGGCACAGACGGTGGCGGTGGCCACGCCGTGCTGCCCGGCCCCCGTTTCGGCGATGATCCGCTTCTTGCCCATCCGCATGGCCAGAAGGATCTGCCCCATACAGTTGTTGATCTTGTGCGCGCCCGTGTGGTTCAGCTCGTCGCGCTTGAACCAGATATTGGCCGCCTCATAGTGGTCCGTCAGGCGCTGGGCCAGGTAGAGCGGGCTCGGGCGACCGACATAGTGGGTGAGATAGTCGTCCAGCTCGGCCTGGAAGGTCGGGTCCGCCTTGCAGGCCTCATAGGCCTGGTTCAGCTCCAGCACGAGCGGCATCAGGGTCTCGGCGACGAACCGCCCTCCATAGGGACCGAACCGGCCCTCGACATCGGGCATGGCGTACTGGTTGGGGATGATGGCGTTCACGGGCTGATGTCTCGCAAGCGGCGAAGGCGGAAATGCGTCCCGTCACAGGGCCTGCAGGAACGCCGCGATCCGGGCGCTGTCCTTAACACCCGGTGCGCTTTCGACGCCAGAGGACACGTCCAGCATCGGTGCGCCGCTGATCGCCGCAGCCTGCGCTGCATTGTCCGGATTCAGACCCCCGGCCAGGAACCAGGGGTTCCGGTAGCGGCGTCCCTGCATCATGGCCCAGTCGAAACGCGCACCCACGCCGCCGGGCAGGTCGGACCCCTCGGGCGGACGGGCGTCGAACATCAGGTGGTCGGCCACGTCCTCCCAGACGTCCGCCGCTCCAAGATCGTCCGGTGTCGAGACCGGCAGCGCCTTGATGATCCCCGCGCCGGTCAGTCGCCGGATCTCGATCGCCCGCAAGGGGGTCTCGTGGCCATGAAGCTGGATCAGGTCCGGCTTGAGGATCAATGCGATTTCGGTCAGGAGCGTATCGTCTGCGTCCACGGTCACCGCCACGATGCCGGCCCGGCCCCGCGCCCGCTCGAACAGGGTCGCGGCGTGCAGGGGATTGATGTGACGGGGACTCCTCGGGAAGACCACCGCCCCGACAAAGGCCGCGCCGTATTCAAGCGCGATGTCGAGGGTCCCGGGCGTCGTCAGGCCGCAAATCTTGGCTGTTGTCACGTACCGATCTCCGCCCCCACAGCCCTTGCGCTGCCATTGCCATCAGCCCTCACAGATAGCCTTCAGGAGGTCGAGCGCAAAGCAGCGGAGGCATACAGGTCGGCATCGGGGTCCGCCTGTCCGCGGATCGCCGCAGAGACAATCTGGGAGGCGATCATCGAATAGGTGATGCCATTGCCACCAAAGCCCATCACCGCGAAGGCGTGATTCATGTCCGGAACGGGTGCGATGGAAGGCAGGCCCGTCTCGCTTTCCCCGAACGCTCCCGCCCAGCTGTAGTCGATCTCGAAGGTGATGCCGGGCACCAGGTCCTTGAGCCGCACGGCGATGCTGGCGCATTTCCGCTTCAGACTGGCCGGGTCCTGATGCGCCACGGGATCATCCTCGTCCTCGCCCCCCACAATGAGGCGTCCCTCCTGACCGGTTCTGAAATACAGGTAAGGATCCGATGCCTCCCAGACCAGAAAATCCTTCAGCCAAGCGGGAAAGCGGGCACCGGGCTTGGAGGCCAGGGCCCAGGTCGAGATGATGCTGGCCCCCGGCGTCGGAACACCTTGCGGAAACTCATACCCACAGCAGAACACAACCTTGCGCGCGCGCACCGCGTGGCCGGCATCTGTCAGCAGGGTGACGCCCTCGGGATCGCTGGCGGCCTGGATGACCTCGACCGGAGAATAGGCCGTTGCCCCGTCGGCTGCGGCCCTCCGCAGCAGTCCCGCCGCCAGCCGGGCCGGATCGGCGCTGGCCGATCCCTGCGAGACAATGGCCCCGGTCCGGTCCAGTCCGAACCGGTCGCCGAGCTCGGCCCGGTCAACGAACACGCTCTCCAGCCCCATCGCCGATCGGGCCTCGGCCTCGGCCTCCAGGGCCCTCCAGCCATAGGCATCGCCCGCCAGATAGAGGCTGCCCTTGTCCTTGAGCCCGCAGCGGATTCCGTCTTCGGTCACCAGCGTCTTGAGGGCGTCGACAGCCGCCCGCGACCGCGCATAGGCACGCCGGGCATCGGCCTCGCCAATCTTGCCCGCCAGCGCCGTCAGCGGCAGGTCGATCTCCCACTGCAGCATGGCTGTGGAGGCGACGGTGGATCCCATCAGGGGCGGCCTGCGGTCCAGCACGGCCACGGACCGATCCCGGCTCAGCTCTCGCGCCATGAAGGCCCCGCTGATCCCGGCCCCCACAATGGCCACATCGACAGAAATGGCCTCTGTGAGGGGGCGGGTCGGCACACCAAGGCCGGGGCTGTCGGCCCAGAGGGAGCGACCGGTCCGAAGATCACGCT
>QBLX01000003.1:1472-5979 GCA_003241825.1 Alphaproteobacteria bacterium | reverse complement strand
TTTGAAACTCCGTGAAGCGGAGCCTTAAGCGCCCTGACGTGCCACGGTTCCGTCAGACAAACAGACTTTCGGTCTCGGCCACTGTCAGCAGCCTCCAGGCGCCTGGAGCCAGGTCGGCCGGAAGGCTCAGCCCGCCGACCCGCTCGCGGTGCAGGGCCTCGACATGATTGCCGACTGCCGCGAACATCCGGCGCACCATGTGATAGCGGCCTTCGGTCACCGTCAGCCGGGCTTCGGTCTCGGACAGCACCTCGAGCTCGGCTGGTGCCAGGGGCTTTGACTCACCCTCCAGGACCAGTCCGCCCGCCGCGAACAGTTCGGCCTCGGTCCCGACGAGCGGACGGGCCAGCGTCGCGCGATACACCTTTGCGACATGACGCTTCGGAGAAATGACCCGGTGCAGGAGGTCGCCATCATCCGTCAGCAGCAGCAGGCCGGACGTCTGCTTGTCCAGCCGTCCGATCGTGGAGATGGCAGGATCCCGGCGGCGCCAGCGCTCCGGCAGGGCCTCATAGACAAGCGCCCCGTCTTCCTTGTGCGAACAGGTCATGCCCAGCGGCTTGTTCAGCATGATCACCAGCCCGGGCGGCGGGTCCAGCGGCCGTCCGTCGATCTCCATCCGCGTCGCCAGATCCGGCGTGATGGCAATCCGTCTCGACACATCCTTCAGGTCAACGCCATCAAGAACAATGCCGCCGACCTTGCCCAGGCGCGCAATCTCGGACCGCGACCCGTAGCCCATGGAGCCCAGCAGCTTGTCGACCCTCGCCGTAGTCGCGCCGCTCATCCTGCGTCCGGCACGTTGGCGTCCAGTTCATCGAGCCAGACACGGGCATTGCCATCGGATGGCGCCCGCCAGTCGCCGCGCGGCGACAGCGATCCGCCGGTCACGACCTTCGGGCCATTGGGCAGGGCGGATCGCTTGAACTGGCTGGTCTGGAAGAAGCGGATCAGGAATTTTCGCATCCAGGCCTTTATGGTCGGCAGGTCGTATTCGACCTTATCCGCCTCGGGCGTGTTGACGGGCCAGTGGCCGGACGCCGCGTCGGCCCAGGCCTGATGAGCCAGATAGACGATCTTGGAGGGCTTAAGCCCGAACCGGCTGATGTAGAAAAGGAAGAAGTCGTTCAGCGCATAGGGTCCGACCGTCCCTTCGGTGGACTGGATCTTGCCGTCCTTTGCAGGAACCAGTTCGGGTGAAATCTCGGTTTCGATGATGGAAAGAAGAGTCGGGGTCGCATCTCGCCCGATCAACTCCCGGTCAGCGACCCAGCGGATGAGATGACGTATCAGGGTCTTCGCCACCCCGCCGTTGACGTTGTAATGGCTCATGTGGTCACCCACACCATAGGTGGCCCACCCGAGGGCCAGTTCCGACAGGTCCCCGGTCCCGAGGACAAAGGCCCCGTTATGATTGGCCAGTCGGAACAGATAGTCGGTGCGCAGGCCCGCCTGCACATTCTCGAACGTGATGTCGTGGACCGGCTGACCATCGGCAAACGGATGGCCGATGTCGGTCAGCATCTGCAGGGCCGCTGGCCTGATGTCGATTTCGGTCCCGGTCACGCCCAGCCCGTTCATCAGCGCCCAGGCATTGGCCTTCGTCCCCTCGGATGTCGCAAACCCGGGCATCGTGAAGGCGAGAATCTGCGAGCGCGGCAGCTCGAGTCGATCGAAGGCCCGGCACGCCACGAGCAGGGCCTGGGTGGAGTCGAGACCACCCGAAACGCCGATCACAAGCTTGGTTGCGCCCGTGGCCGTCATCCGTCGCATCAAGCCCTGGACCTGGATGTTGAACGCCTCGAAACAGTCCTGATCCAGCCGCGACGCATCGTCGGGCACGAAGGGGAAGCGGTCGAGAGGACGGATCAGGTCAGTCGGCTCGATGTCTTCACGGGCATCGAAGGGCACCACGGTAGCGGCCTCGCCTTCAAGCCGGGCACAATCCGAAAAGGTGCCGTTGCGAAGGCGGTCCAGCCCGATCCGGTCCACATCGATGTCGGCAATGATCAGATGGCTGCCGAGGTCAAACCGCTCGCCCTCCGCCAGACGGGCCCCAAGCTCATGGATGGTAGCCTGCCCGTCCCAGGCGAGGTCGGTGGTGCTCTCGCCCCATCCGGAGGCTGTGAAGACATAGGCAGACTGGGTCCGTGCGGATTGACTGGAACACAGCATCGCCCGCTCGTCCGACTTGCCGATCACGATGTTGGACGCTGACAGGTTGAGCAGGACCCGGGCCCCCGCCAGCGCGGCCCGTGTCGAGGGTGGTAGCGGAGCCCAGAAATCCTCGCAGATCTCGACGGCAAAAACGAACCCCGGTCGGTTGGCGGCCTCGAAGATCAGGCCGGGCGCGAACTCGACGGTCTCTCCGTTGAGCTCGATCGTGTCCTCCGAGCGGGACGCAGCCGCAGCGAACCAGCGTTTCTCATAGTATTCCCGGTAGTTGGGCAGATAGGTCTTTGGCACGACTCCCAGCACTTCGCCTCCGGCCATGACGACGGCAACGTTGTAGAGGGTATCCCCCGAGCGCAGGGGGGCTCCGACGACGGCGACGATGCCGCTTTGGGCTGTGGCCTCGGCGAGCACAGCGATCTGGCGCTCGACCGCTTCCAGCAGGGCGGCCTGCATGTGAAGGTCGTCGATGGCATAGGCACTGAGCGAAAGCTCGGGAAAGACGATCAGATCGCACCCCTGGTCCGCCGCCTGTCCGATCAGGGCGAGATGCTCCGCAGCATTGGCGACGGGATCGGCGATATGGACCACCGGCGTCGCTGCGGCGACGCGGACGAAGCCATGGGTTCTGGCAGCATGAAACGGGTGAATATCGGGCATGGTCAAGGTCCGCTGCCCCGGACGGAGCCGGAGAACAGGCTCTCGTAATCCAAACTCGCCGGGATCGCCAACTCCGGGCCGCGCAGCGCCCTCGGGCTCACCTACCGCAAAGCTTCCTTAAACGGTCGAGTGTTAAGGTTACCGCATGAGTCTGAGTAACGAAGACATTGTGCGGCGAAAGCTCAGTCAGGCCGAGCTGAACGCCATCTGTATCAAGCATGATCGTCTTTGGCAGGCAAAGCCCGGCGGAGCCCGCGCTGTCTTTGCCTGGCTGGATCTTTCCGGCCTCGATCTGCGCGGACGCAATCTGTCAGACGCGGATTTTTCGGCCGCAAGGATGCATGGCTGCGACCTGACCGGGGCCAAGCTCGACAATGCCTCCTTCTTCGGCAGTGACGTGCAGGAGGGCATCTTCATTGATGCCAGCCTGCGCCGGGCCGACTTGCGGGGGGCCTGTTTGCGAGGCGCTGACCTCTCGGGCGCGGACCTGTTCGAAGCCGACCTGCGCGAAGGCACACTGGCCGCTGCCGACCGCAAGGCGGGGTTCCGGGTTGTGGATGCCCAGAGCCGGACGGAAACCGAGGCCCAGGGTGCCATCCTCGCCGGGGCCAACCTGCAGCGCTCCCGCCTGTCCGGGATCATGGCCCATGCCGCAGACTTCTCCGACGCGATCATGAAGGACTGCAAACTGGTCCGGGCCAATCTGAAACAGGCGAATTTCCGGGGTGCTGACCTGGCGGGGGCCGATCTGTCCGGGGCCGACCTTACGGGCGCAGACTTGCGCGACGCCATTCTGGTCGGGGTCACGTCATCGATGTGGCGGACGGATGGGGCCAATATGGAAGGGGCCCTCACCGACGACCGGTCCGCTGGCGCGCCCGTCGCCCGGATGCCGGCTGCCGACATGCTCCACGACCACGCCGTCTGGTGCGAGACCGGCGGAGCCGACGGCAAGCCCTCGGTGTTTGACGGCGTCGACCTGCGTGCCCTGGGTTCCATTACCGGGCTGAATCTGACGGCTCTGTCCGCCAAGGGGGCTGTCTTCTATGGTCTGAACATGGAGGGGGTTCAGCTGCAGGGTGCCCATCTCGAAGGGGCCGATCTGCGGTCCACCAATCTGCGCCGCGCCGACCTGCGCGGAGCCCGGCTGACGGGTGCCCGGCTGAATGGTGCGGACATGCGCGAGGCCCAGCTTGGTCCCCTGATGCTGGGACCCGAGCGGCTGCTGGCCGCCGACCTCAGCGGGACCTCATTGCGCGGCGTCGACCTCAGCGGCGCTGACCTGCGTCGCGCGATAATGAAAGACGCCGACCTCAGCCGGTCCCGGCTGCATGGAGCCCACATGCGAGGCTCCGACCTGACAGGGGCCAATCTGACCGGTGCGAGGGGGATGGAGCCCGGGGACTGATCAAGCCCTCAGCGAACAGCCTTTACCGCCTCCACCACCTCGCCGATCACCGACCGGACCAGTCCTTCGTCGTCACCCTCGGCCATGACCCGGATCAGCTTTTCTGTCCCCGAGGGCCGGACGAGCAGACGCCCCTGGCCCTTGAGCCGGGCATCGCCGGCCGCGATGGCCGCCTTGACGCCCGCGCTGTCGAGCGGCTTGCCAGAGCTGTAGCGGACATTTTCGAGTATCTGGGGCACCGGCTCGAACTGGCGGGCCAGTTCGCTC
>QBLX01000003.1:0-1462 GCA_003241825.1 Alphaproteobacteria bacterium | reverse complement strand
CCCCCTCCCCGCCAATACCTGCAGCGCCGCCATCAGTCCGTCGCCGGTCGTTGCATAGTCGTGCAGGATCAGGTGTCCGGACTGCTCACCGCCGAGGTTGAAGCCCCCACTTCGCATCCGCTCCATCACATAACGATCGCCGACCGAGGTCCGCTCCAGCGTAAGCCCTTCGGCCTGCAACGATCGCTCAAGTCCAAGGTTGGACATGACCGTCGCAACGACGCCCCCGCCTGCCAGCCTGCCGTGCCGGGCCCAGTCCTTGCCGATCAGGGCCATGATCTGGTCACCGTCAACGATCTGACCCTTTTCGTCACAGACGATCAACCGGTCGGCGTCCCCGTCCAGGGCAATGCCGATGTCGGCGCGATACTGTTTGACGGCCGCGGCCAGGGTTCCAGGATGGGTCGAGCCGCAGTCATCGTTGATGTTGGTGCCATTCGGCGAGACACCGACGGCGCAGACTTCAGCCCCGAGCTCGAACAGCGTCGTCGGCGCGACCTTGTAGGCCGCTCCGTTGGCGCAATCGACGGCTATGCGCAGCCCCTGGAGGCTCAGATGCTTCGGGAAAGCCGCCTTGGCTGCCTCGACATAACGCCAGGGGGCCTCGTCGATCCGCTTCACTCGCCCGAGACGCGCAGAGGGGGCGAGCCCCTTGTCCAGCGGCTCGTCCATCATCGCCTCGATCTGCAACTCGGTCTTGTCAGACAGCTTGTAGCCATCCGGTCCGAAGAGCTTGATCCCGTTGTCCGCAAAATCATTGTGCGATGCCGAGATCATGACACCCAGATCGGCGCGCATCGAACGCGTCATCATCGCCACGCCCGGCGTCGGGATCGGGCCAAAGGTGCGCACATCCATCCCGACAGAAGCGAAGCCTGCGACCAGCGCCGGCTCGATCATGTAACCCGACAGGCGGGTATCCTTTCCGATCACCACGAGATGACGCCGGTCATCGGCAGACATGAACAGCCGGCCAGCCGCCAGCCCGACCCTCAGGGCCACCTCGGCTGTCATGGGGCGGGTATTGGCGGTTCCGCGGATGCCGTCGGTCCCGAAATATTTCCTGTCGCCCAAACCGTCATCCTCCGACGCGAAACCATCCGAAACCGGTTATTAGGTGCCGATCCCTTACCCATTCCCTAGAGCATGATCCGTGAAGGCCGTCATCATCGAGTGACCGGCATGGGCGGCAGACGGAGACCACCAGAATGTGCGGCATCATTGGCATCGTCGGAACCAGACCAGTCGCCGAACGCCTGATCGAGAGCCTCAAGCGGCTGGAGTACCGGGGCTATGATTCCGCCGGGATCGCAGCCCAGGTTGATGGCGTGCTGGAGCGCCGGCGCGCGCCGGGCAAGCTGCGCGAGCTCGAGGCCGTGCTGGCCGCAAACCCACTAGAGGCGACTACAGGCATCGGCCACACCCGCTGGGCCACACACGGGGCTCCCACCCAGGCCAATGC
>QBLX01000039.1 GCA_003241825.1 Alphaproteobacteria bacterium | reverse complement strand
TGAAATCTGATCCGATCATCCGCCGCCCGGGCTCGCTGCCCGGGCGGCGGTTTTCTTTGCTGCGTTCCAGGATGATGGCGGTTTGAATCGCGCCATCTGACCCGCCCGAACCTGGGCGACGCAGCTTTCACCACCCCCGCATCTTGCCTTCGGGTCGTGGCAGGCTCTAGGAAGAGACCCGGGCGGCGGATACGAAAGAGACACAAGGTTTGCTGGCCAGCGTTGACCCTGACTATCCGGAAGCGCCTGCGCCGCCCCAGCGTCCGGCTGGCCATACGGATGTCTCGCTGGCGGGCCGTCGTTTCCTTATTGTCACCGCCCCTTTCGGTCCTTTCGGTCGCGTGCTGAGCCGGGTCCTCAGAGGTCGAGGTGCTGAAGTCTCGCGCATGATCTTCAATGCGGGCGACCTGCTCTATGGTCGGGACGCAGGCAATATCCTGTTCAAGGCCGATGCCCGCCACTGGCCTCGCCGGCTTGCCGAACTCTCTCCCGCCTTTACCGACATTCTCATCTTTGGCGAAGGCGGTGCCTACAATCAGGGCGTCCTGTCCCAGGCGGCCCAGCTCGATGCCCGGGTCTGGGTACTGGAGAATGGCTACTTCCGCCCGGACTGGGTCACCGTCGAGCGCGGAGGCGTCAATGCCTCGAGTCGCCTGCCGCGAACACGCCACGCCTATGCGCCACCGGTGCCCGAGATCCCGGTCACCCGGATGGTGGGGCGGATCCTGCCCCACCACGTTGTGAACATCAGCCTTTATCACCTGATCCAGCTGCCCGGGCGGTTCCTCTATCCACGGTTTGTGGCTCCCTATACCCAGGCGCCCTGGCTGCAGTGCGCTGGCCATATCCGGCGCTATATCGGCCTGGCCTTTCGTTCGCGTCAGGCCTGCAACACGGACGAGATCGCTGCGAGAGGGCCCTTCTTTCTCGCCTGTCTGCAGCGCGAGGGCGATGCCCAGCTTCTGCGGTATTCGCATTTTGCCGACAATGTTGCCTTCATGGCCGAGATCATGAGCAGTTTTGCCCGCCACGCGCCGGCGGATTGCCGACTGGTGGTCAAGAACCACCCGCTCGATCCGGGCCTGGTCGATCTGGCCCACATGACCCGTTGCCTGGCGATCGAACGAGGGATTGCCGACCGTGTGGACTTCATCGACGGAGGCAACCTCGCGACCCTTTGCAAGGCGTCGCGCGGCATGGTCGTCAACAACTCCAGCGCAGCCCTTTCGGCCCTCGGCTTCCGCACGCCGGTCAAGGTGCTCGGGGAAGCCTTCTTCGACTTCGACGGACTGACCGATCAGCGTCCCCTGAACCTGTTCTGGGACAATCCCCAGGGGCCCGATCCGGACCTGTTCACCCGTTTCCGGGCCCATGTCATCGCCCGCACCCAGGTCAACGGCAACTATCACGAACCCCGCGCCCTGCTGCCGACGGCGCAGGGCATTGTCTCCGTTCTGGGGAGAGACGTGTGACGAAGGCGGCCTCTGCGTCCCGGGACGCCGTGCCGAAGCCGCAAACGGCAGTGTGACCTCTCGGCCACCCTGTGGCGCTGTCACACCGTTGTCACAACACTGTCGTCCCAGCTTACAACACCTCGCATAGAGCGGGTATCAGATCGGCGGGCATATGGCCCGTGCGAGAGCATCTGCTCGACCTTCTGTATCCGGGGATATTGAACCATGACGAACCGTTACCGCGCCCTGCTGGCGACGACCGCCCTCTTCACAGGCGTCCTGGCGGCCGGTGCCGCCTCGGCCCAGTCAACCGGCACGCTCGCGAATGAAACCACGGTCGACGAAGTCGTCGTCACCGGCGTCCGCGGACCCCGTTCGATCAACGGTGCCCAGGTGGCCGAGCCTGTCGACAAGGCGCGTTCGACCATCACCCAGGAACTGATCACCCGCCAGCAGCCGGGCCAGACGATCCTGCAGTCGCTGAACCTGGTCCCCGGACTGAACTTCACCAACTCGGATCCCTACGGCAACTCGGGCGGCAACATCCGTCTGCGCGGCTTTGACGGCAACCGCGTCGGCCTCGCCTTTGACGGCGTACCGCTGAATGACACCGGCAACTATGCGACCTTCACGAACCAGCAGCTGGACCCGGAGCTGATCGAGCGCGCCTCGGTCACCCAGGGTTCGACCGACGTCGACAGCCCCACGCCGGCAGCCGTCGGCGGCCTGATCAACTACACCTCGGCCCGTCCGCTGGAAGAGCGTGGCGTCCAGCTCGTGACGTCGATCGGTACCTTCAAGTACGGCCGCGTCTTCCTGCGCGCCGACACCGGCGCTTTCGGCCCCTGGGGCACGACGGCGTATCTGGCTGGCTCCTACACCGAATACGACAAGTTCAAGGGCCCTGGCGAACTGGAAAAGATGCAGTTCAACGGCAAGCTCTACCAGGACCTCGGTGAGGGCAATTTCGGTTCGATCGCGTTCAACTACAACCGCAACCGCAACGCCTTCTATAACAATTTCACCAACCTGGTTCAGTTCAACCAGGGCGTCCGTCCCGAGAACGACCGTTCCTGCCTCCAGCCGGTTGGCACCAATGGCGTTGTGGACAACAGCGCGACCCAGTCCCGCATCGAAACCTATTTCGGTGGCATCGCGGCCGGCAGTTGCACCAACTACAGCGGCACCCGGATCAACCCCTCCGACACGGGCAACATCCGCGGAAACTTCAGCTACCGTCTGCGTGACAACCTGCGCCTGACGATCGACCCTTCGTTCCAGTACGTCATCGCCAACGGCGGTGGCTACACCCTGGTCCAGGAGCGTGACGATCGCCTTGACCAGAACCCGCTCAACAACGCGACCCTGACCAACGCAACCTGCCTGACCGCTCCGTTCCGCAACACCGGTGTCGATCTGAACGGCGACGGCGATACCTGCGACAACGTCGGCCTCTACACGCCGTCGAACACCAATACCCGCCGCTATGGCGTGCTGACGTCGCTGATCTGGGACGTCACCGACAACCACCGCCTGCGGGCTTCCTATTCGAACGACTACGGCCGCCACCGCCAGACCGGCGAGGCCACCCGTTACGATGCGGCCGGCAACCCGCCGGAAGTCTTCGGCGGCGAGAACACCTGGGGTGACGAGACCCTGCGCGTCTTCGGTCGCGACGGCTCGTTCCTGCGCAGCCGCGACCGCTTCTCGCTGGCGATCCTGAACCAGTTCTCGGTCGACTACCGCGGTCAGTTCCTCGACGACAACCTCACCGTTCAGATCGGCGTGCGCGCGCCTTTCTTCAAGCGTGAGCTGAACCAGTTCTGCTTCACGGCCAATGGTTCGGGCAATCCGTTCTGCACCAGCCAGCCGATCGCCACGACCCTGCCGAACGGCAACGTCCAGTTCGCTGGCAACACGACCCAGTATATTGCCCCGTTCAGCCAGGATTTCGAATATGAAGACGTCCTGCCGAACGTCACGGTCGGCTACGACTTCGGCGACCACAATGTCTTCGCCAGCTATTCGGAACAGATCGCCGTTCCTCGCACCGACAACCTGTACAACGTCAACCGCGCCCCGGCTGCGACGACTGCGCTGCCGATCGCGTTCAACCCCGTCGAGCCCGAGCTGACCAAGAACTATGAGGTCGGCTACCGCTATACCTCGGCAACGGTCATCGCCTCGGCCTCGGCCTTCGTGAACCAGTACAGCAACCGCGTCGTCTCCACCCTGGACAACGATCCGGCCTCGGAAACCTTCAACACCTTCATCGATCGCAACATCGGTGAGGTCGAAAGCCAGGGCTTCGAGGGCGCCGTGACCTGGTCGGTTGCCGAGAATTTCTCCCTGTATGCTTCGGCAACCTATCTCGATGCCGTGCTGCAAGAGGATCAGCTCGTCGGTTCCTACACCTGCCCTGCTGCAGGCGTGACCACTCCGGGCGCCGTCGGTTTTGGCTGTACGCCCAACCAGCGCTCGCCCCTGATCATCGCGACCAAGGGCAAGTCGGTCGTCGAGACGCCGGAATGGCAGGCAACCTTCCGCGCCGACTGGCAGGCCACGGACCAGCTGTCGCTGGGCCTGCAGGCAAAATGGGTCGACGAGCGGTTCACCACCGACGTCAATGACGAAGTCGTTCCAGCCTATACGGTCGTTGATTTCGACGCCCGCTATGACCTCACCAATACCTTCGGGATCAAGGACGCCTATGTGCAGTTCAACGTCTCGAACCTGCTGGACGAGGAGTATCCGATCAACATCTCCTCGGGCAGCAACGCCCTGACCATCGCCGACGTGAACCCGAACGCGGGCGTCAACCCCCGCGCCGGCCAGCCCCGGACCTTCGGTCTGAACGCACCGCGCACCATGGTGCTGACGCTCGGAACCCGGTTCTAGGACAAGGCTCCACCGATACGGAAAAGGGCGGTCCTTTCGGACCGCCCTTTTTTTGCGCCTGACCGAGCCCGAGCCCGAGCGCCAGCCTCAGCCTCAGCCTCAGCCCGAGCCGTGTGTCAGGCAATCGGGACGATGCGATCGGCCAGGATCACAAAGGCGGCTCCGCACTCATTGCGGATGTTCGACCCCTGCCGGTCGATGCGCCGTCCGGGCAGATCGTCTGACCACGCCTGCGTCTGACCAGTGATGCGTACGCGTTGTCCATTCAGGTCCAGTCGCGCCTGTCGCTGAAGATCGCGGGGCAGGGCTCCGGACAAACAGGGCCGTCCAAGAGGCTGAAGCACCTGATCCTGTCTGGCATTCAGCTGGAATTCCTCTCCGGAAAACCTCAGCCAGCCTTCGAACACTGTGTCGGTCGCCGCATAGGCAACCGGCGTGGGCTGAAGGGTAGAGGCGCAGGCCGCAAGGGCCAGAAAGCTGGCGGCGACGACGAAAGGAATGGCCTTCATCATTGAACTCCGTGTGACAGGCACCCGTATGCCGGCGGGTGGAACAGGCATGATGGATACCACGAACCGGGCAGGGCTTCACGCTGGACAGAGGCGGAACAGAGCATCCGCATTGAAGCGGCGGGCACCGATGTCTATCTGGGCGGGCTGCCCCCCCCATTTGCGTGCCAACAGGACGTTCAATCCATGCCCGTCAGCTTCATCCCCGCCGAATGGGCTCCGCATCGTGCCATGTGGGTCGGCTGGCCCAGCCATGCAGAACTGTGGGAGGACAAACTCGATCAGGCCCAGGCTGAGGTCGAGGCCCTGGTGCGCGCCCTCGCGGGCCCCGGTCTTGAAAATGTGAAGCTGATGGTCGGACATCCTGACGTTCTGGCGGATGCGCGCGATCGGTTTGGCGGCGTGCCCGGGATCGAGGTCGTCGATGGCCTGTTCGGTGACATCTGGCTGCGGGACACCGGGCCGATCTTCGGTGCGGCTTCGGCTTCGGCCCATGCGTTTCGTTTCAATGGCTGGGGCGGAAAATACGACTACCCGCACGATGGCGAGGTCGCCGACCAGCTCGGCGCGGCATCGGGCGTGGCCCTGACCCGGCATGATTTCGTGCTGGAAGGCGGGGCGCTGGACCACGACGGCGCGGGAACCGTCCTGACGACGCGGCAGTGCCTGCTGAACCGCAACCGCAATGGCGACTGGACGGAGGAGAAGGCCACGGCCGCCCTCGCGGAGGCCATCGGCGCGCGCAAGGTCCTCTGGCTGGGTGACGGTCTGCTGAATGATCACACGGATGGCCACGTCGACAACCTCGCCCGGTTCGTCGCTCCGGGCGTGGTCGCCTGCCCGATCGCCTGGGGACGGGGTGACCCCAATGACGAGGTCTATGATGCCGTCGCCCGCGATCTGTCGGCCATGACCGATGCCGACGGCAATGCCCTCAAGGTGCTGCGCCTGCCGTCGCCGGGCTTCGTCGGTGATGCGGACGAAAAGCCGGTCCCGGCCAGTCACATGAATTTCCTGATCGCCAACGGGGCCGTCATTGTCCCGACCTATGGCGATGACCGGGCCGCGAGCCTGGCGTGTCAGGGGTTGCAGACCGTCTATCCCGACCGCGAGATCATACCCCTGCCGTCGCTTGCCATCCTGACCGGCGGCGGGTCGTTTCACTGCATTTCCCAGCAGGAGCCTGCCTGATGCCCCGCACGATCTCCGTCGCCGCTCTGCAGACCGCCTATGGCGACGACATGCAGGCCAACATCGCCAGGACGATCGACCTCGTTCGCGACGCGGCCTCCAGAAGTGCCCAGGTCATCCTGCCGTCCGAGCTTTTCCAGGGGCCGTATTTCTGCGTCTCGCAGGAGGAGCAGTGGTTCGCCACCGCCTATCCCTGGCGCGAGCACCCCGCCGTCGTCGCCATGGCGGATGTTGCCCGGGATCTGGGTGTCGCCATCCCGGTCTCGATCTTCGAGCGAGAGGGCCCGCACTACTACAACAGCCTGGTCATGCTGGACGCCGACGGCTCGCCGCTGGGCGTCTATCGCAAGAGCCATATCCCCGACGGCCCGGGCTATCAGGAAAAATACTATTTCCGGCCGGGTGACACGGGCTTCAAGGTCTGGTCGACCCGCTTCGGGCGGATCGGCGTCGGCATCTGCTGGGACCAGTGGTACCCGGAGACGGCGCGGGCGATGATGCTGCAGGGGGCCGAGGTCCTGATGTATCCGACGGCGATCGGATCGGAACCGCACGATGCCGAACTTCATACCGCAGAGCCCTGGCGGCGGGCGATGCAGGGGCATGCGGTATCCAATGTCGTGCCGGTCGTGGGCGCCAACCGTATCGGGCACGAGCAGGTCACCCCGACGGGCCAGAGCTTCTATGGCCACTCCTTCATCGCCGATCACCGTGGCGATCTGGTCGAGAGCCTGAAGGGCGAGGAGGGCGTGCTCGTGCACAGCTTCGATCTCGACTTCCTCGATCGACACCGCGCGGCCTGGGGCTTCTTCAGGGATCGTCGTACCGATCTTTACGGAGCCCTGTCGTCGCCCCGACCAGCAACCTGAGCCGAACTATCTGACGATCCTGTTGCGAGCCACGACATTGCGCATGGCCCTGTCACCGTCATCGGCGCTCGAGCCGAAAGGATAGCCTGCGTCGTCACCGCAATAGCGCCGGTTTCCCTCCCGGGCCCCGACCACCACTGTGCGTGGCCTGAACCGCGACGCACCGGCAAAGACATTGTCGGTGATCCGGTTGTCGGACGGTGTCTGGTGCCGGATCACGCCGTCCTCGCCACAGTTGCGATACAGGAAGACGCCGCCCCGGCCCCCCAGGGCAAACCGGTTTCCGACGATGACATTGCCGGCCGAACCGTCGATGGCGATCTGCTCGCGGGCGGTCGCGACATCGAACACCACGCCCTCGATCCGGTTATCACGACTTTCGGCGTCCAGATAGATGGCGGTCGAATCCGAGCGCCCACCGAAGCGCCCGCGCAAGACCGACGTCGCGGTAACCCCCGGACCGACGTAAAGCGGGATGGAGCCGCTCGCGACGATCGAAACGCTCTCGAGACTGATGTTGGAAGGCGCAGCCGCCTGGGTCGCGGCGGTGTGGCCGGGCGTGCGGGACGAATCGAGAAGATCGCTCATGGACCCGCCGGCCCCCATCCCCCAGATGCGGACATTGCCATGGATCTGGCAGTTGCGGATCGTGACGTCGCTCGGGCGGCTCCAGCCCGCTGTCGTCCCCTCGATGCGGCGAGACCAGATGGCGATCGTCGGTGCCCGGGTCGTCGTCGCGCGGCCCGGCACGCCGAGAGACCCGCCCCGGCAGTCGATTCCACTGCCCGAGGCTTCAGCCCCCTCGATCAGTATCCTTCGGGTGACAGTCTGGCTCGCTGACAGGGTCGCGCGGCAGGTGAGGCGGTAGGGGGCGTCGGCAGGGGCGGTCAGCGCCGCGACCTCGGCCGCCGTGCAGCTACGGGCCGCCGGGAGGGCCCAGGACTGAAGACCGATCGCGGCCAGCAGGACCAGCATGGTCAGGGCAGGGGGGCCGCCAGGGCCGCGCGCTCGGCTGCGCAACCGGGGCTGGACAGACCCGCAGCCCTTGCTGCCGCCAGCTCGGCCTGTGCGCCGATCCGGTCGGTCTGGAAACCTGGGCTCGCCACGATCGCGCGCGCGACCTCGCGGCCGAGGGTTTCGCCCGCCTCGGCATCGCTGGGATAGTGCATCCCGCACACGACCCGGCTCACGGCAATCTCGTGTCCGGTGCGTCGGCTTTCTGCGGCCCTTTCCGGAGCCAGAGCCGCCAGCACCTCGCCATAGGCGGCACCGACCGTCGCGCTGCCGGACGGATAGGAAGGGGTCGTGCGCCCCGCCTCGGTCAGCCTCTGGCAGGCGGGGCGGGCCGGGTCGTCACCGACGGGCCGGGCACGGAAACTGCGAGCCTTGACGCTTTCCGCAGCCGCATCGGCATCGTGCAGGATCTTCTCGAAGAGGGCGGTCAACTGCGGCGTCGGCGCTGACGCCATCTGCGTGCCGAGGGCACAGTCGAAATGGGCAAGAGCCAGCGCCGGGCGCAGTTCGGCATGGGCAGTCGCCAGGAGCCAGCGATCGCCCCCCTGCAGGGCCCTGTACCGGTCCGACGTCGCCCTGTCCGCGCGGTCCGTATCCGATCCAGCCGCGGGGGGCGGTGGCACGCGCCCTGAAAGGGCCGAGAGCTGCAAAGCATCCAGATATCCGGCGGTCCTCGCCGGGGCCGACGTCATGGTCGGGGCCGACGCACACCCGCCCAGCGCGATCAGGGCCAGCAGGGCGGCGGGTGCCCGGTTCACTCCCCGGAGCTCCAGCTCAGCTGTACGGAGGTCCCGCCTGCCTCGGCCGGTGAGGCCACGACCTGGATGGTGGCCCCTTCGGGCGAACCTGCGCCATAGGCGATGGCCTCACCCTGGTTCATGGACATGACGGGCGACAGGCCCGCCGCCTCGGCGCGGCTCTTGTAGAAGTCCACGACGGCCTGCGGCTCGTCCTCGGTCGTGAAGGTCAGCAGTCCCCCGGGACCGGCCACCCCGTCCGCCAGGATCGGCTCGCCCTCGATCAGCGCACCGGGATACAGGGCAGCATAATCCGGTGCCCCTGGCGTCGCCACAGTGGCTGGAGCCGGAGCCGGCTCCGGCCGGGCGGCCGCTGCCTCCGGAACGGCCTGCGGGGTCGCTGCCACCACCTCCGCCGGTGCAGTAGCGGACCCGGTGTCGTTCGAGCCCTCACAGGCCGCAAGACCCACCGCCAGGGTCAGCGTGACCACTGCGAACTTACGCTTCATCCCGTCGTCGTCCTTGAGACTGTTATCCATTCCACCGTGGCGCATCGTTGGGGCGCCAGCAAGGCAGATCAGGCCTCGTCAGCCCTGCGTTTATCGGCCACCCCTTCGCTGGCGAGGGCCTCGTTTATGGCGTCCTGATCGGGATCATCATCAGACCCCGAGGCGGACCCGCCCCGCAGGGAGCCGGCGCGTGTGTCCGAGCCTGTGTCCGTGCCGGACAGGGCCTCGATCAAGGCGTCGGGCCTGTGCCCGTGATCCGGCTTCTCGCCATGCTCAAGGGCCTCACGGGCATCATCATTCTCGGGGGTGGGATCGGTCATTGCAAACTCCTGGTCTCAGGAGACAAAGCCGCTTGCGGTTGCCGGTTCCAAAAGGAAAAAGGCCGGGAGCGGGTCCCGGCCTTTCTGTTTCATGCCTTGTCGAACAGCTTGGCCCAGCGCCGCTTGTCGCGGCTCTTCCAGGCTCCACGGTGATAGGCGTCAGAACCGATCAAGGGCACGACCGTGGTGGCCTCGGCAAAGACCATCTGCTCGTGCGTCGTCTGGACCTTGCCCCAGGAGGCTGCCTCCTTCAGCGTGGACGACGAACAGGCACCGTCGCGCACATCGGCGACGGTGATCTGCACGGCATAGCGGTGCATCTCGGCCTCGATGCCGAGGATCTCCGCACAGACGACCGTGTCCTGGGCGAAATTCTTGGGCACGCCACCGCCAACCATGAACAGCCCCGTGACGCCCGCTGCGATCTTGATGTCGGTCAGTTCGCGGAAGTCTGCGACCGCATCGATCATCAGATAGGGCTTGCCCTCGGCAATCCGCTCCTTCTGGTGCTTGACCAGGCCGAAGCCGGCCGAGGAGTCGACGAAGGCCGGGCAGAAGATCGGCACGCCCTCTTCATAGGCGGTCTGGATCAGGCTGCCGGGCTTCTTGGCATTGCCGGCAGCCAGCCATTTGCCCATCTCCCAGATGAACTCGCGGCTGGAATAGGCGCGCGGCTCCAGCTGGTTGCAGATCTCCAGGATGGTGTGATCGCAGTTCTGAAGCTCTTCCTCGTCGATATAGGTGTCGTAGATCCGGTCGATATAGTTGTCCCTCAGGACATTATCGTCGACCTCACCTGCCGCCTGGTAGTGTTTGAAGCCCAGGGCTTCGAAGAAATCCATGTCGACGATCGAGGCACCGGTGGCCACGACGGCATCGATCATGCCGAATTTCACCATGTCGCGGTACACATGCATGCAGCCGCCGGCCGAGGTCGAACCGGCCAGGATCAGCCAGGGCG
Source organism: Alphaproteobacteria bacterium (assembly GCA_003241825.1). GTDB lineage: Bacteria > Pseudomonadota > Alphaproteobacteria > Caulobacterales > Caulobacteraceae > Brevundimonas. The sequence continues at coordinate 10,237 of QBLX01000039.1, read as the reverse complement.
AGCAGTCCTTGTCCTCGATGGCCATGGAAAAGATGTCGGCGGCGCGGGCCGTGTCACGCGACGAAAAGCTCATCTTGCGCATGGCATCGACGATCGGCCGGGCGTCGAAGGACGTGATGTCGATATGCTCGACCACGTTCTGCAGCAGCTGGGCCTTCTGGTTTGTCTGAACAGGAGCGTTCATCTCGCGGGTTTCCCTTTGGGTTGAGCGCCCGTCGTCAAAAAAAGCAGCGGCCCGGACGGAGCGACGGGCCGCTGCAGATTACAATGCATGGATGACGGTTTAGCGCCGTGACTTCTTGCGCTGACCCGCACGCCCCTTGGGACGTGACAGCCGGACCACCTTGCGCGCGGCTTCCTCGTCCGTTGTGCGCACGGTCGGGATCGAGCGGGGAGCCAGACCATAGAGCGACGCCATGGGGGCATCCTCGACAATGGCGAGGTCATGCTCGCCATAGCCGTTGAAGCCCGTGGACATGGCCACCCCATAGGCACCCAGCATGCCGATCTCGATGAAGTCACCTTCACGGATGTCGGCAGGCAGCCAGAACGGTCCCGGCATGTGGTCGATGGAGTCGCAGGTCGGTCCGTAGAACTGGAACGCCTTCAGTTCGCCCGAGCTTTCGCCATCCCGGACCAGTTTGGTCGGGAAGGGCCACCGCGAGTGGGTCGCGTCGAACAGCGAGCCATAGGACCCGTCGTTCAGATACAGGGCGTCGCCCTTGCGCAGTTCGACCTGGCACAGGACCGACGACGCCTCGGCGACCAGCGCGCGACCGGGTTCGCACCACAGTTCGGTGGTTTCCGACACGGGCATCTCGTTGAACCCGCGATGGATGGCATCGGCGTATTCGCTCATGTCCGGCGGCACCATGCCGGGATAGACCGAAGGGAAGCCGCCGCCGATATCCACGATGTCGACGAAGACGCCGGCACGCGTGATCGAACGTCCGATCTGGGCCATGGCGGCCTGATAGGCGGACGGACGCATGCACTGCGAGCCGACATGGAAGCTGACGCCCATCAGGCCGTCGATGACGGCCCGACGGACCGACAGCAGCAGCGACGGAGCCTGGTCCGGCGACACACCGAACTTGCCCGACAGCGTATAGGCAGCGCCCTCGGCGGACACAGCCATACGCACGATCAGGTTCAGATCGGTCGCACCTGCCGTGCAGTCGAGAATCTTCTGCAGCTCGTCCTCGCAGTCGAGCGAGAAGGTGCGGACGCCGTGATCGAAATAGGCCTTGGTGATCGCTGACCGGCTCTTGACCGGATGCATGAAGGCCAGACGTGCATCAGGCTTGACCGAGCGAACGAGCTCGATCTCGGCCAGAGATGCGACGTCGAAACCGGCCACGCCTTGCGCGACCAGAGCCTCGATGACCCAGCGTGAAGGGTTTGCCTTCACGGCATAGAATACGTCAGCCTTGAGATTGTCCTGGAACCACTGCGCCGCTACAGCCACCGCCGCCGGACGCACGAGTGCGACAGGACGTTCGGGGGACCGCTCGCGGACCAGGTCCAGGGGAAAATGATACGTGCGCAATTCACGTAAACCCCTGTAATTGTTAAACCCAGCCGGCGTTAGCAGCGCAAACGTAGACCTACGGGGTCCGCCGGAAGCCGCGATTTAGGGTCACGGGACTGTCATGTAAAGCGGTTTTTTCAGGGCGCGGCGATTCAGACCGGTGCGCAAAGCCTTGTGGGGCCTGAAAAACTCCGACGTCGGACGATCGGGATCGACGTCTTTTCAGCCCGCGATGACCTTGTTCTTCCGGTCACTCGACCGGCACAGTGCATTTGGATTCTCACCAGCTCCCGGTCTCGAAAAGCGCGATTGCCGCGATTCGCTTGAAAGCCCGGCGTCGACCGTGTCCGCCACACTGGACGATGTCACCGCTGCCGTGCGAATAGGCAGCGAGCGCTTCGCGTGCGCTGTTCCGTCGCCCGCCCCTTAACCGCCCGTCAGCACCCCATGACCTCATCCGCCGCTGTCGCACCCGGCCTTGTATCGGCCCGCGACGTGTCCAAGACTTTTGGTAGCCGCAAGGCGCTGAATGGCGTTTCTGTCGAAGTCGCCGCTGGCGAAATGGTTGCCCTGATCGGCCCTTCCGGGTCCGGCAAGTCGACCCTCCTGCGCTCGATCACCGGTCTCCAGTCGATTGACGGCGGTGCAGGTCAGATCGATGTCTTCGGCGTCTGCGTCCAGAAGAATGGACGGACCACCGGCGCGACCCGCGCGGCCCGTCAGAAGCTGGGCATGATTTTCCAGCAGTTCAATCTGGTGGGCCGTCTCAGCCTGTTTTCCAATGTCATGCTGGGCGCGCTCGGTCGTCTGCCCGGCTGGCGGGGCATGATCGGAGCCTGGCCAGCCGCCGACAAGGCGCGAGCCATGTCGGCGCTCCACCGGGTCGGTGTTTCCGACTATGCCGCACAGCGCGCAAACACCCTGTCAGGGGGACAGCAGCAGCGGGGTGCCATCGCCCGCGCTCTTGTTCAGGGTGCCCGGGCCATCCTGGCTGATGAGCCTGTGGCGTCGCTGGATCCGGTCTCCGCGCGCAAGGTGATGGAAATCCTCGTCGAGCTGAACCAGCGTGATGGCCTTGGCGTCATCGTCACCCTGCACCAGGTCGACTATGCCATTCGATACTGCAAGCGGGTGATTGCCCTGAAGGCAGGCCAGATCGTCTATGACGGCCCGTCCACAGGCCTCGACACCAAACAGCTGATCGACATCTACGGTCCCGAGTTCGAGGACGCGTTCTGGGAAGCCAAGGTATGATTCCTGCCAGCCTGACCCGCCGTTTCGGCCTGATGGCCGCCGCCACCCTTGCCCTGGGTCTGTCGTCCTGTGGGGGTGAGACGCCGGAGAAGGGTTCGGCTGCCGCCGTGCCCACGGAAATCACCTTCTCGATCCTTTCGGCCGAAGGCCAGGCGTCCGCGGGCCCGATGTGGGAGCCGCTGCTGGAAGACATGTCGAAAGCGATCGGCATTCCGGTGAAGCCCTATTTCGGCTCCAACTACACGGTGCTGGTGGAAGCCATGCGCGGAGGCCAGACCCAGGTCGCCTGGTTTGCCGCCAAGTCCGCAGTCGAAGCCATCGACAGGGCTGACGCCGAGGTCATCGCCCGGACCGTCGATCCGAACGGGAAGGACAGCTACCAGTCCACCCTGATCGTCAAGGCGGGGTCGGGCATCACACTGGAAGACGTCCTGAAATGCGGCAAGCGCTACGATTTCGGCATCGGCGATGCCCAGTCGACGTCAGGTACGCTGGCGCCGATGGCCTTCCTGTTCAATCCGCGCAACATCGTCCCGTCCGCCTGTTTCAAGACGGTCCGCGCCGCCAACCATCAGGCCAACTCCTTTTCCGTTGCCTCGGGTACGGTCGATATCGCCACGTCGAACACCGTCAATACGGTCTTCCTCCAGCGGCAGAATCCGCAGGTTCTGGCCCAGCTGACCGAGATCTGGCAGTCGCCGCCGATTCCCGAGTCCGGCATTCTGGTCCGGGAGGACCTCGACCCCGCAACCAAGGAAAAGGTGCGGGCCTTCTTTCTGGGGTATGGCCAGGGAACGGGCGTTGAGGCCGAGCGCCAGCGTCAGGTCCTGGCGGGTCTGAACTACTCGATGTTCCGGGCGGCAGACGATTCCTATCTGGATCCCGTACGTGAGCTGATCGCCGACCAGAAGCTGACCCAGGCGCGGGCTGCAGGTGATGCGGCTGCCGTCACAGAGGCCGAGCAGGCCCTGGCCGAGCTGCGCCGGAAGCGAGAGGTTCAGCCTTGACCGACTCCGCCTCCTCCGCCGCAGTTGCCGCTGCTGCCACCATCCCTGCTGCGCCGTCGAAGTCGGCGGCCGCCTGGGGGCTGGACGTTCTGGTCTGGGGCGGGATTGCTGTCCTGCTGATCTACAGCATCGGCGATGTCGATCTGGGCAATCTGTCCCTGCTGGTCACCAATGCGGAAAACACCCGGAACTTTGCCGCAGACCTGCTGAGGCCTGATTTCACGAACTGGCGCCAGTTTGTCGGTCAGATGTGGCTGACGATCCAGATCGCGCTCTGGGGTACATTCCTTGCCGTCTTCCTCGCTGTCCCGCTGGGTCTGGCTGCCGCCCGCAACATCGCGCCGGTCTGGGTCGTGACACCGATCCGCTGGATCATGAACCTGCTGCGGTCGATCCCCGATCTGGTAATGGCGCTGCTGTTCATCGTCGCCGTCGGCCTGGGGCCGCTGGCGGGGGTGCTCGCCATTACGCTCAACACGGCAGGCGTGCTGGCCAAACTGTTCTCCGAGGCGGTCGAGTCGATCGACAAGGGGCCTGTCGAGGGCGTGCGGGCCACGGGCGCTTCCGGCCTGCACGAGATCGTCTGGGGTGTCATTCCCCAGGTCGCGCCCCTGTGGACCTCCTTTGCGCTCTACCGCTTCGAATCCAACAGCCGCTCGGCCACGGTGCTGGGGCTGATCGGAGCGGGCGGCATTGGCCAGGTGTTGTTCGACAGCATGAATGCCTTCGACTTCAGCGCCGTGTCCGCCATCGTCATCATTGTCGTGGTCGCCGTGACCCTGATCGACATGCTCAGCCAGGCGATGCGCAAGCGGCTCCTCTGAGCGGACGCTTCGCCGATCCGTCACAGTCCTCTGGTCTAACCGCTGCAGCCTAGCCCATGTTCCGGAGACAGCCATGACCCGCACCCTGATTCTCGCCAGTTCGGCGGCCCTGGCCCTGCTCGTTTCCGCCTGCGGTCAGGGGTCGAATACCCGCGAGGGCATCTGGGCGGCAGGGTCCTCTACCGTCTTCCCCTTCACCACCCGCGTGGCGGAGAATTTCGGGCGCAACAATCCGGGGGGCGCGACCCCGCGCGTCGAGAGCCTGGGTACCGGAGGCGGCATCCAGGCCTTCTGCCAGGGTATCGGTCCCTCGACACCGGACGTGGCCAATGCCTCGCGCCAGATGAAGGCTTCCGAGTTCGACCTCTGTGCCTCGAATGGTGTGACCGACATCATCGAGCTCAAGATCGGCTATGACGGGCTGGTCATCGCCACGGCGCGCACAGGCGCAGACTTTGTCCTCGAGGGCAGTGACATCTTCCTCGCTCTTGCCAAGGAAATCCCCGGCGCGGGCGGGTTCGTCGCCAATCCCCATGCCCGCTGGGACCAGGTCCGGCCCGGCCTGCCCGCCGCCCGGATCCAGGTCTATGGTCCGCCCCCGACCTCCGGCACGCGGGATTCCTGGGTCGAGCTGGGCATGGCCCATTCGGCCGAGTTCATTCCCGAACTGGCCGCCCTTGCCGAGAGCGACGGAGACCGGTTCGAGGCCATCGCCCACACCCTGCGCGAGGACGGAGCCTGGGTCGACTCGGGCGAGAACGACAATGCCATCGTCCAGACCCTGACCCGGACGCCGGGCTCGGTTGGCGTCTTCGGCTATTCCTTCCTCGAGCAGAACTTCAGCGACGTGAAGCCGGCGTCGGTCAACGGGGTCTTCCCGACTCTGGAATCGATCGCATCGGGTGATTATCCGATCGCGCGTTCGATGTTCATCTATGTGAAGAAGGCCCACATCGGGGTGATCCCGGGCCTGCAGGAGTTCCTGACGGAATACCTGTCGGATGCCTCGGCCGGACGCGGCGGCTATCTGCAGGACCGGGGCATCGTGCCCCTGCCCGCTGCCGAGCTGGCGATCGAGCGGGCCAAGGTGACCAACCAGACGTCCATGAGCCGTCCCCCCGCCTGAGGGCCGGCCATCAGGGCTGGGCCGGCTCCATGGCCTGGACCATGAGGTGGTAGATCAGATTCTGTTCGATCGTCCCGCCGAACAGGTGTGACCAGGGCCCGACGGCCTTGACCGCCACATCCTCGCCGCCGTGCGAGGCCGAGCGCAATGGAACCAGGGCCGGCTGCTCATAGTCCATCCGGCGTGTATCGACGGTGGACGGATCGACCCGTTCCCCATCTTCCGCACCCGGACCATTGGCATAGGACAGGGTCGTATAGGGTTTGCCGTCAGCCGCCCGGGTCAACCGCCCGTCGACATCGACCACGGTGCCGAGGATCGGGTTGTTGCGCTGCGGATAGCCGGCGATGGACAGGTTGTGGCTGTGGTCCGCCGTGACCACGATCAGGGTCTCCGACAGGTCGACGAGGCCCAGAGCCGTGCGAACGGCATGATCCAGCTCGACGGTCTCGTCCAGGGCGATACCTGCCAGACCGAGGTGGTGTGCGTGATCGATCCGTCCGGATTCGATGACCAGGACATAGCCGCCCGCCCGGGTCTCCAGCATGGCGATGGCCTTGGCCGTCATTTCCGACAGGGAGGGCTCGCCCCCCGCATCGGCCGCACGCTGGACCTCGAACTCCATATGGTCGCGTTCGAACAGGCCCAGCACCGGCCCGGTCTGCGCCGCGTCGATCGCATCGAAGCCGGCGCGGTTCCAGACGTAGCGCCCGGCCGGGTTCCGCGCCTGCCAGTCCTGCGTCAGGTCGCGTCCGTCCGTCCTCAGGCCCTCGCGATCGGCATCCTCCGGATCGGCCATCTCCCTCGGCAGGAACTGGGCGCGGCCGCCCCCCAGCACGACGTCGATCGGATCGCCTTCGACCAGCTGGCGGGCGATGTCGATACAGCCTTCGGCCCGCGCGGTCTCCGGGATCTCGCTGTCGTTCTCCCAGTCCCTGTTGGGTGTGTGGGCATAGGCAGCGGCGGGGGTGGCGTGGGTGATCCGTGCCGTCGAGACCACGCCCGTGGCGCGACCGCTGATGCGGGCCAGATCCAGCAGGGTCGAGGCCTCGGTCCCGCGCGATCCGGCGCAGTCGTTCAGGCGGGCAGTCTGGTTCAGGCCAACAATGTCGTTGCGGGTCTTGATGCCCGCCAGCAGAGCCGTGGCGGTGGGGGCCGAATCCGGCACCTGGGCATCATGGGCATAGGTCTTGACGAGGGCGGCATGAGGCAGGGAATCGATGGTCGTAACCGTCGATTCCCCGTCCGCTCCTGCCTGCTGGCCCTGATAGATGCGGGCGGCGGTCTGGGTGCTGATTCCCATGCCGTCACCGATGAACAGGATGATGTTCCGTGCGCGTTCCGTGCTCGGTCGAACCGCCATCCGGGTCGCCAGACCGGCCTGTCCGGCACGGTAATAGCTGTCCTCGGCCTGCGGCACCGTCTGGGCCGATACGGCTGTCGCCGACAGCAGTGAGAGGACGAGAACGGACGCGGCGCACTTGAACATGGGGTCTTCCAATCGGGGCGGTCGCATCCCTTAGGCCCGGCATATGACAACTGTGCCAGAGGGTTGGCGTCAAACAGCCGCACCGCGACAAAGCCGAATGAGGCGACGGTTGACGTCGATGCGCTACAGATGTAGCGTGTCCTCGACATTCATGATGCGAGGTTGCCATGGCCCCCACTCCCTTGCCGTCCCCGAGCGATGCCGAACTGGATGTGCTCAAGGCGTTCTGGCGCGACGGCGACCTCTCGGCCCGCGAGGTGCAGGACAGGGTCGGCGGTAATCTGGGCTGGACCGGGTCGACGACCCGGACCGTGCTGGAGCGGATGCGAGCCAAGGGTCTGCTGAGCAGGCGCGACGTACACGGCATGGCCGTCTATGCGACGCTCCAGCCCAAGGTGGCCGTCATTGGCGGGTTGATGCGGCGGCTGGGGGCCATGCTGGAGATCGACGGGGCCCTGCCGGCCGCCGCCTTCTCGGGCAGCCAGCTGCTGGATGCCGACGACATCGCCGCCCTTGACGCTGCCCTGAACGCCGCACCGTCGGAGGATGAGGCGTGAGCCCGGTCGAAATGTTAGCCCTGTCGCTGGGGGCCTCGATCGGGGTCGCGGCCCTGGCAGGACTGGTCGCCGCCGGGCTGGAGCGGCTCTGTGCCGACCCGGGCTTGCGCGAGCGGATCTGGGCTGTGGCCCTGTATCTGCCCATCTTGCCGCCAATGGTGGTGGGGGGTGTGATGCTGACCCCGGCGCCGGTCCGGATCGTCGAGGTCGCGACCCCGCCGACCGAGGTCATCGCCATCGGCCGGGTTCCGATGCCCGTGATCGACCCGGTCGCCATCGGGTTCAGTCCCGACTGGCTTCTGATCGCCTGGATCACGCTCGGACTGGCACTCGTGTTGGGCGCGGTCCGGCTGGCCTCTCTGGGCTGGCGCGCCGCCCGGCTGCACAATCTGGTCGCCGGGGCGCGCGACGGTCTGCCCGGGGCCTGTGATGCCGTGGCCCTGACGGCGCGACAGATCGGCGTCGCGGCTCCTGCGGTCAGGACAACGGCTCACAGCGCCGATGCCCTGCTGACCGGCGCGATTCGGCCCCTTCTGATCCTGCCCGAGACCCTCGCCACATCCCCCGACAGTCCTGCCGCCCTCGCCGTGATCCGGCATGAACTCGCCCACCTGAAGCGTGGTGATCACCGCGCCGTCTGGCTGGAAGAGGGGCTGCTGGCCCTGCTGGCCTTCAACCTGGTCCTGCCCCTGATCCGCGCGCGCCGGGCCGGGGCGCGAGAGGAAGCCTGCGACGCCCTGGCCCTGGCCGGTGCCGATGCCCCCGCCCGCCGCGCCTATGCCCAGAGCCTGATCGAGGCCCTGCGCGCCCGGACGGCCCCGATGCTTGCCGTGCCTGCCCTGACCTTCACCGGATCTCCAAGGAGCCAAGCCATGCGTCGCCTGAAATCCATATTGACTCCCCCGGCCATTGCCGGGCGGGGGATACGTATCGCCGCCGTCATGACGAGCGTCGGTCTGGTCGGAATTGCAGGAGCAGCCTCAGTCGCAGTGGCAGGCCAGCGCGCGACCCAGGTCGTCCAGGAGGAACGTGCTGACGTATCGGCCTCCATACCCGACCATGCCTATTTCACCGCGGCCATGGACCCGATCTACAAGGTCGCCTGGCCAGAGGCATGCGGGTTCGGGTCGTCCGGCGGAGAGCTGTTCGTCCAGATCGGCGAAGGCTGCTCCTCCGAAGGGGGGGCACACGCCCTGATCCAGACGCTGGAGGGCCTGGATCCGCTGGGTGATCCGGCCCGAGCCTTTGCCGCCGTGCAGGCGGCCTGCGATGCGGGGCGTCCGGTGAGGATCGCTTTCAGCCGCGCTGGTGTGGCAGGGGTGAAAACCGCCGCCTGTGCCAGCCCCCCGGTCGCACCGGCTCTCCCTGTCCGTTTCACGGTCGATATCGTCTATGATCCGGCCATCTCGATCGCACCGGGCGACCGGCTGGAGATCGCGCTCGATCGCGATCTGGGCCCTGACGGCAAGGCTTCGACCGGGATGGAGTTCGACCTTGCGCCGGGGGCCTTGCCGGAACAGGCCTTCGCAGTGCTTGTGCCGCCGCTCCTGCCGGCTGACCGTTCCGGCCCGATGTTCGTCATGACCGCGCGGATCATCGACCGGAACGGTGTCGTCAAGGCGGTCTCGGATCGCGATCTTGGCCGGCCCCATCCGCCCTATCTGTTGGGCACCGGGGCCATTCGGACGAGAATGCAGATGATTTCGATGGCTGACCCCGCGACGGCGGCCGAGCAAGCCCGGCAGACGGCTAGCGAAGCTGCCCGTACTGCTGCTGATGCAGCAAGGGCAGCTCTCAGCCCCGCTCAACGCGCTCGCGCGGACGCTGCCCGCAGTGGTTCAGGCTTCAAGGCTATCTGTTCCGAGCCCGATCCGTTCGAAGACGGCCTGTGCAACGGCGTAATGTTCGGCACGGCGATGCGCAATGTCAGGGGCAACATCTGCCTTCCCGAAGGCATCGACTTTAGCGTGATGGCTGGCCGAGCTCGATCGGTTCTGAAAACGGAGGTCGTCTTTCCTGGTGAAGGCGCGTTGGAAGTGGCGACAAGGTCGATCGCGAAGGTTTACCCCTGCGGGTCGGTACAGGCGGTGGCTGCTACGACCCGTGTCACTTCAATGGGTCAGCCTTCTCCAGTGTCAGAAGCCTACAGCGTCGAGGCGGCGATCACGGAGGATGGGGTGACCTATGCGGACCGGGCAACAGCCTCACGCCAGGCCCGGCTGACTTTCGCCGAGCGTCGTTACCGCATGACGGTCGACCGATCTGGGGTCGACACCGACCGACGCCGGTCCGACATCCGGATCTATCGTCGTGACGCGGACGGGCGCGAGACGCTGATCGGTGCTCCCAGTATGGTGTCGGCCCGCGACGCAACGGCGCAGTACCGGGTCGGGACCGAGGGCGGGCTTATGATCGACGTCACCGTCGGTCCGCCCGCTCAGTAGAACAG
>QBLX01000038.1:19438-20752 GCA_003241825.1 Alphaproteobacteria bacterium | reverse complement strand
CCGTCTCGTCGAGAGGCGGGCCTATAGCGGACCCGCCTGCCCCCTCGCAAGCCCCTTGTTTCGATTTAGCGCGGAGCCATGCGGATCGCGCCGTCCAGCCGGATGCATTCGCCGTTGATATAGACGTTGCGGGCCAGCTCGAGGACGAGGCTGGCATAGTCCGCCGGTGTGCCGAGGCGGCTGGGGAAGGGGATGGCGGCGGCGAGGGCGTCCTGGAGCTTCTGGTCCATGCTGGCCATCATCGGTGTCCACATGATGCCGGGAAGGATGGTGTTCACCCGGATGCCCTCCTGGGCGAGGTCACGGGCGATCGGCAGGGTCATGGCATAGACGCCGCCCTTGGACGCCGAATAGGCCGCCTGGCCGATCTGGCCGTCCTGTGCCGCGACCGAGGCGGTGTTGACGATCAGGCCACGCTCGCCGTCCTCCATGGGCTCAAGACCGACCATGCCCAGCGCCGACTGGCTGAGCACCCGGAAGGTGCCGAACAGGTTGATGCGCACCGTGCGCTCGAAGGTCGCCATGTCGTGGGCGCGAACCTCGCCGGTGTCCTTCTTGCGCGACACGGTCTTCTGGCCAGAGGCGATGCCGGCGCAGTTGACTGTCAGCCGTTCCTGGCCGTGAGCGGCGCGGGCCCGGGCGAAGGCGGCGGCCACTTCCTCGTCCGAGGTGACGTCGACCTTGCAGAAAATTCCGCCGATCTCGGCCGCGATGGCCTCGCCCCTTTCGGCGTTCATGTCGAACAGGGCCACCTTTGCGCCCGTCGCAGCGATCGCGCGCGCCGTGCCCTCACCCAGGCCCGAAGCCCCACCTGTCACAACTGCGGCCATCGAGCTGTCGAGTTTCATGCGTTTCGTCCCTATGTATGAAATGAACTTCTGTTCGTTGCCGGGATTTAGCCGCCATGAGCTCCAAAGCCAAACCTTCGAACGAGACCATCACACCCGAGGATGCGATCAATCCGTCCAAGGCTCTCGTGCCCTCGGTCCTGCGGGTCAACGAGATGCGGGTGAAGACCGCGTTCTGGCCCAAGATCGGCCGCGTCGCTGCCCGTGTCCCGTTCGCGAAACAGCTGGTCAGCGTCTATTATGCCGCCCGTGACCCGGAAACGCCGATGGCGGCAAAGGGGGTCATGATGGGGGCGCTGGCCTATTTCGTCATGCCGTTCGACGCCATACCGGACGTGCTGGTCGGCATCGGGTTTACGGATGATGCAGCCGTCATCACGGCTCTCATCGCCACTCTGGGCGCCAATATTCGCAAGCGCCATCAGGATGCGGCGCAGAAGGCTCTGGAGCGTCTGCGCGACGCCTA
>QBLX01000038.1:17233-19428 GCA_003241825.1 Alphaproteobacteria bacterium | reverse complement strand
GCCTAGCCCGCGACGTCAGTCGCCGACGGTCACGACGACCTTGCCCACGGCCGTACGGTCACCCAGGGCCCTGATGGCTTCGTGGGCCCGTTCCAGCGGGAAGGTCTGCGAGATGCGCGGCTTGATCTTGCCCTCGGTCCAGAACCGCAGAAGGTCGGCCATATTGGCGGCGTGCCCGGCCGGATCGCGCGCAACGGCCGCTCCCCAGAAGACGCCGATGACCTGGACCGACTTCAGCAGGGTCAGGTTCAGCGGCAGGGACGGGATGCCCGCCGGGAAGCCGACGACCAGATACCGGCCGTACCAGTCCATCGACCGGAGCGCCGGCTCGGCATAGTCGCCACCGACTGCGTCATAGACCACGTCCGGGCCATCGCGTCCGGAGGCGAGTTTCAGTTCTCCGGACAATTCCTTCTGGGCCGCCTTGTCCATCTTGCCGGACGGATAGATCAGGCCGTTGTCGGCTCCGAGTTCCAGGGCGAACTGGACCTTGTCATGGGTCGAGGCGACCGCCGTGACCGAGGCCCCCATGGCCTTGCCCAGTTCCACCGCAGCAGAGCCGACGCCGCCCGCGGCGCCAAGGACCAGAAGCCGCTCGCCCGGCTGCAGGCTGGCGCGGTCCTTGAGGGCATAATAGCTGGTGCCATAGGTCATGACCAAGGCCGCGCCCTCCTCGAAGGACATGGTGTCAGGCATCTTGATGACCGAGTTTGCCGGGACAGCCAGCCGCTCGACCAGACCCCCCCAGCCGGGAACGGCGATGACCCGGTCGCCCTTGTGGATGCCTTTCACGCCTTCGCCGATGGCCTCGACCACGCCCGCGACCTCGGCGCCGGGCGAGAAGGGGCGAGAGGGCTTGAACTGGTAGCGGTCCTCGATGATCAGGGTGTCGGGGAAGTTGATGCCGACGGCACGGACGTCGATGACCACTTCGCCCCTCATCGGCGTGGGATCGGCGATGGTCTCGACCACCAGGGTCTCGGGGCCGCCGACGACTGTGGACAGGACTGCGCGCATTCGGGTTTCCTCGTGTCGTTCGGGACCGGTCCGTCCTTGCGAGCGTCCGGTCCCTTGAAAAGGTGATGGTTCGACCGCCCGCCCGGGTTGGTCTTGTGTCGGCCAGACGCTAATCAGCGGACGGCCCGATTGAAAGGGCTGATCTCCGGAGACGACCGATGCCAGCACCCGCGCTTATTCTCCACGGCGGTGCCGGGGCCCGGCGCGAGCGGAACTATGACGCCGAAACCGTGCACATGCGTGAGGTCGTCGAGGCGATGAAAACCCGACTGGCGGAGGGTGCCACGGCCCTGGATGTCGCCGTCGAGGCCGTCGCCCTGCTGGAGGCCTCGGGGCTTTATGTGGCCGGTCGGGGAGCCTCGCCCAATCTGGCGGGAGCCTATGAACTGGACGCCAGTCTGATGGACGGGTCAACGCGACGGGCGGGGGCTGTGGCCGCCCTGCAGGGATTCAAGAGCCCGATCCGGGTCGCGCGCGCCGTGATGGACCGGACGCCGCATATCATGATCGTCGGGGAGGGGGCTGCGCTGTTTGCCCATGACCAGGCCATGGAGCCGATCGGCGACGAAGCCGACTGGTTTACCCGGGCCGGAAAGGGCGAGGACAATCACCCGCCGGGAACACTGGCCCACGGGACCGTCGGCTGTTGCGTGCTGGACGACCAGGGGCGACTGGCCGCTGCGACGTCCACAGCCGGGGTGTTCGGCAAGATGCCGGGTCGGGTCGGTGACACGCCGATCCCGGCGGCCGGGACCTGGGCCGACAGTCATGTGGCGGTGTCAGGCACCGGGCAGGGAGAGTATTTCATCCGTATCGCTGCCTGTGCGCAGGTCGGCTGGCGCGTGGCTTCCGGACAGTCGCTCGCTGAAGCGACCGCAGCCGTGATCGCCGAGATCGGTGCCATGGGCGGGGACGGCGGTCTGATCGCCCTGGATGCAGACGGCAGGATCGCCCATCCCTTCAACAGCCAGGGCATGAAGCGGGCCTGGCTGACAACCGGGGGTCAGGTCGGGGTCGAGATTTTCGGTCACTGATCCCCGCAGTCGCCGGCGATCCATTCGCCAGCCCTCTCGCCAGAGTCCCCGCATGGGGTATGGTTACCGAATCAGGGGTTGGGTCTGGACGGGATGGCTGAGGCCGACATCGCCTATGTAGCAGCGGCCGGCGCGGCGGGGCTG
>QBLX01000038.1:7559-17223 GCA_003241825.1 Alphaproteobacteria bacterium | reverse complement strand
GTAATCGCCTGTCCGCACGCGAGGAAGCGCTCGAACGGGAAGCCACCACAACCTCCGCACTCCTGGCCGACCGGGACGGTGCCCTGGGGGCGTTCGACGACGTTCGGATCGCGCTGGGGCCGGATGGTCAGGCGCTGACCCTGCTGGGGGCACCACACGCCGTCATGGTCGCGCGGACGGCCCTGACCCATACCGGAATCAGTGATCCCGGCGTCAGCGATGCCGAAGCCCTGGTCCAGTCCGTCCGCGCCCTTCACGGGCCGAGCCTCGATGCCCTTGCGCAGACGGGAGAGCCCTGCGATCTCAGGATCGAGACCGCGGCTGGCGCCTGGTCGGTCGAGGGACGGTCGGTCGGGGCTGCGGCCTGGATCCGGTTGGCACCACTCAAGGCCTCGGCGCGGGTCGTGGATGCCGGACTGGGTGTGCTGGCGGATACCTCGCCCTCGCCCACATGGGTCACAGATGCGACCGGCGAACTGGTCTGGGCCAACCGGGCCTGGCTGGCCGAGGTCAAGGCCACCACCCTGGATGAGGCCAAGGCGGCAAACATGAGTTTCGACCGCGGTGCCGACCAGATGGTCGGTGAGGCGGGGCGGCTGGGCATCCGCCAGGAGGGATTCCGCTGGACGGCCGGCGAGGGGCGCCGGCGGGCCTGGAAGATCGTGGCCGAACCGCTGATCGGCGGCGGCGGGGCGGTGCTTACGTTCGCCATCGACATGACCGAGGCCGAGGAGACGCGCGACACCCTGCGCCGCCACGTCGAGGCCCATGACGAGACCCTGAACCATCTGGCCGATGCCGTGGCGATCTTCGGCCCGGCCAAGCGGCTGGCGTTCCACAACACCGCCTTCCAGGCCTTGTTCAATATCGATCCCGCCTGGCTGGATGAGCGCCCGACACACGCCGAACTGCTGGATCGACTGCGCCAGAAGCGCCAGCTGCCCGAGGTCATCGACTATGCCGGCTGGAAGGCGCGGGAACTGGAGTTCTACGGGGCTTCCGAAGCTGCGCCGGATGACAGCTGGTCCCTGCCGGACGGCCGGACGCTGAGGGTCGTGCGCCAGCCACATCCGCTGGGGGGGATCCTGCTGCTGTTCTCGGACATGACCAACGAGATGCAGCTTCGCAGCCGTTACAACGCGCAGATCCAGGTCCAGACGGCGACGCTCGACAAGCTGAATGATGCGGTCGCCGTGTTCGGGTCCGACGGGCGGTTGCGGCTTCACAACGAGGCATTCGAAACCTTCTGTAGCCTGTCCAGCGACCGGCTGGTCGAGGCCGAGGATTTCGATGCGGTTGCCGAACTCTGCAAGTCGGTCCTGCCCGACCCCGGCCTGTGGCTGGGGCTCAAGGCCCGGGTTGCGGACCCCGATCCCGAAAGCCGGATCGCCGTCTCTGGCGAAGGTCGCACGACGGACGGCCGTGTGGCGGCCTGGCAGACCCGGCCCCTGCCGGACGGGGCGACCCTGGTGGCGTTCTCGGACGTCACGGCCCGGCGCGAGCTTGAACAGGCCCTGGCCCAGCGCGAGACGGCGCTGGAGGAGAGCCAGGCCCTGAAGCGAGAGTTCGTGGGCAGTGTTTCCTATGAGCTGCGCACGCCCCTGACGACCATCGTGGGCTACTCCGAACTGCTGGAGGTCATGGGCGACCTGAACGAGCGGGGACGCCAGCATGCGGGTGCGATCCGGACGGCAGCAAGCCAGCTGGCCCGGTCGATCGACGACGTGCTGGACATGGCCCAGATCGATGCCGGGGAGATGGAGCTCAGCCTCGAGGATGTTCGCATGGGCGACGTCTTCGCCGAGGCGGTCGAACGGTTCCGGCCGAGGGTCGAGGGACGGGGAGCGGTGCTCAGGGCCGCCTGTCCCAGGACCCTGCCGACCATCCGTGCCGACCCGCGTCGTGTGACCCAGGCCATCGATCACCTGCTGGAGAATGCCACCCGTGCGGTGTCCGACGGCGGCGAGGTGCGGCTGATCGCAGTCGCCACGGCATCCGAGGTGCGTGTCCGGGTCGAGGATACCGGACGCGGCATCCCCTACCACCTTCAGGCCCACGTCTTCGACCGGTTTGTGCGGCGGGACCGGGGCGGTCCCGGTGTCGGCCTGGCCCTGGTCAAGGCGCTGGTCGAGCTGCACGGGGGCTGGGCCGAGGTCGAGAGCGAGCCGGGCAAGGGCGCGGCCTTCATCCTGCATTTCCCGGTCGAGGCCGTCGGTCGCGCGGTCGCGCCGGAGCTGGGGCTGCGGGCGTCGGCCTGAGGCTGCGCCGCCGCCGCTGGATCAGCCCCGCAGTTTGCGGATCAGGGCCTCGACGTCCTTGGCAATCTGCTCGTCCGTCGCCAGCAATTCCTCGATCTTGCGCACGCCGTGCAGGACGGTGGTGTGATCGCGACCACCGAAGCGGCGACCGATGTCCGGATAGGACCGGGTCGTCAGCTGCTTGCACAGATACATGGCGATCTGGCGCGGACGGGCGACGGCGCGGGTGCGACGCTCGCTGAGCAGATCGACCTGTTTCATGGCGAAATGTTCGGACGTGGTCTTCTGGATCTCGTCCACGGTGATGCGGCGATCGGGCCCCGACCGGATCGAGGCCCCGAGCAGGCCCTGAGCCTCCTCGATGGTAACCGAGGACAGGCGCTGGCCGGCTGCAGCAGCGAGGGTATTGACGGCGCCCTCGAGCTCGCGAACCGATCCGGGCGTGCGGTCGACCAGTTGCTCCAGCACGGCCGGATTGGCCTCGCCGGTCACGACGCCGAGACGGGCCAGGGCCTGCAACCGGTTCTGGGCCACGGCGATCTTGAGCAGACGGTCAGCCGGCTCCACCGGACAGGTCAGGCCTGCGGACAGGTGACTGCGCAGGCGTGGCTCGATCTCGGTCAGGGCCATCGGCGGGCGGTCGGCCGACAGGACGATCCGCTTGCCGTCCTCGATCAGGGCGGTCAGGGTCGAGAGCAGTTCTTCCTGGGTGCTGGCCTTGCCGCCCACGAACTGGACGTCGTCCAGCAGCAGCATGTCGGCGGAGCGCAGGCTTTCCTTGAAGGCGGCGGTCGAGCGGTCCTGCATGGCGCGCACGAAGGTCGAAAGGAACCGTTCGGCGGTCAGATAGACGACCTTGGCATCCGGACGCAGCCGCTGGGCTTCCCAGGCGATCGCGTTCAGCAGGTGGGTCTTGCCGTAGCCATAGGGGCCGCAGAAGAAGATCGGATTGAAATGACCATCGGCCCAGGCCGCGGTCTGGCGGGCGATGGCGAGGGCGAAGGCATTGCCCTGGCCCTCGACAAAGCTGTCGAACGTCAGGCGTTCCTGCAGGCCGGCGGCCCGGACGGCGCGCGGGCCATCGGTCACGGGTCCGACGGTCGCCGTCGGGGCAGGGGTCGTAATGGACAGGTCGTTGGCCGGGCTCATCTGGGCCATGGCCGGCGCAGGCGAACCCACTTCGGCCCGGCAGCGCACTTCCAGCTTCCGCGACAGACCGTCGAGGCCCAGCCACAGTTCATTCATGCGCCGGAGGGCGTTCTTGCGCACCCAGTCACGGGCATAGGCGGTCGGGGTCACGAGGATCAGCTGGCCGCCAGCCTCGGCCCGAACGGCAGAGGGGGCGATATAGGAGCTGAAGGGCCCCTCGCCGATTTCGGCGCGAAGCTTACCCGCGGCCTCGGTCCAGATCCGGTCCGGGTCCGTCATATTCGTCAAGGCCGCTCCCCCCATCGCTCCGCTACTCGCCATCGTCGTTAATCCGTTTCCCCAGCGACAGCCGGCGCAGGGTCACGCAGGGAGGCGTTTGATCCGGGGACGTGTTCTCCCCTCCTGTAAAGCAGACGCTTTACAGGCGGGTTCGACCTCTGGATCAGACTACTCCCGCCAGCGTGAAATCGCTTCCACGCCGTCTTCATCCGTGTGGGGATGGAAGTGCGTTAGAGGCCAAAACTTACGCCGCGCGACGCAGGGGTCAACGCTGATTCGCGAGTCGATTTGCAGTTAAATTGTTTGACTCCGCTAAGGCCAAACAGGGCTTGGAAAAACCGCCCTTTCGTCACTCCGGCGAGTGCGGATCAGACTGCGACAACTTATCCGGACACGACGAAACGCCGAGAGAGCTGTTGCTCTCTCGGCGTTGATAACGCTGATTTTTCAGATGACGCGCCGGCGACGACCCGCTGAGAACGAAGGCTTAGGCGGCCGACATTTTCTTGAGTTGTGCAGCCAGGCGAGACACTTTTCGCGAGCCTGTATTCTTGTGAACGACGCCCTTGGACACGGCGCGCATCACTTCGGATTGAGCCTCGACAAAGCAGGCCTTGGCGGCAGCGGCGTCGCCACCGCTAACGGCTTCCTGGAACTTGCGCAGGAATGTGCGGACGCGCGTGCGGCGCGCCTTGTTCACTTCGGTGCGAGCTTCGATCTTGCGGATCGCCTTGCGGGCGCCGGGGTTGTTGGCCATCGTTATTCTTTCGAACAGAAAACGCCGCGGAGCACACGTCCACGGCGCGGAAATCTTCAAGAGCGGGCGGCTATAACTGAAAGCCTCCGGGGGGTCAACGCGAGTCCGCTCGCCCCTACAACATCGCGGGGATGACCCTGTCAGGCGGCCGGTGCCCGTTCTGGTGGGTCATGACGTTGAGAATGACCCGGTCACCCATGTCCTGACGTGCCTCGAGGGTCGCAGACCCGAGGTGAGGCAGGAGCACCACGTTCGGATGGCCCAGCAGGCCGGGATGGATCACGGGCTCGTTCTCGAACACATCCAGCCCGACCCCGGACAGGGCCTTGCGCGCCACGACGTCCGACAGGGCCGCCTCGTCGATCAGTTCGCCCCGTGCGGTGTTGATCAGGATGGCATGGGCCGGCAATCGCGCCAGCCGCTCGGCCGACAGCAGGTGATAGGTCTCGCGCGTCGCCGGACAGTTCAGGGAGACGATGTCCATCCGCGCCAGCATCTGGTCCAGGTCATCCCAGTAGGTCGCGCCCAGCTCCTCCTCGATCCGGGGGCTGACAGGCTTGCGGTTATGATAATGGACCTGCAGGCCAAAGGCCCGCGCCCGCCGGGCCAGGGCCTGGCCGATCCGGCCCATGCCGACGATGCCCAGACGCTTGCCCCACAGCTTTCGCCCGCACATCCAGGTCGGGGTCCAGCCCTCGAACTGGCCGTCGGCGATGACCTGGGCCCCCTCGACGATGCGGCGGCTGACCGCCAGGATCAGCGCCATGCCGAGGTCGGCCGTGTCCTCGGTCAGGACGCCCGGCGTATTGGTGACGATGATCTGGCGCGCGACGGCGGCATCGATATCGATATGATCCACCCCGGCACCGAAATTGGCGATCATCTTCAGCTGGTCGCCTGCCCCCTCGATCAGCGAGGCATCGATCTCGTCGGTGATGGTGGGAACCAGGACGTCAGCCCGCTGCATAGCGGCCTCAAGCGCTGCCCGGTCGAAGGGGATGTCCTTCAGATTCAGCTCGGCATCGAAGAGCTCGCGCATCCGCGTCTCGACCGCGTCCGGCAGGCGTCTGGTTAACACGACCTTAAGTTTGCGGGACGACATAGGAAGCCTTGAAATCAGCGGGCCGGCCATGGCCCCTTCGACAGGTCGATACGGGTGTCTAGCAAAGCTCTCGCCACCTTCCAAAGATTGTCGCGTCGCGTAATGCCCGTAATGGCCGTTCTCGGCCTAGGGATCATGAGCGGGGCAGGCCAGACCATGCCCGACGGCCGCCCGACGCCGACGGGGCTGGAGGTCCCGCGCTGGGTCTCGCTGAAGTCGTCGGAAGTCCGCGCCCGCCAGGGGCCGGGGCTGGATTATCGCATCCTGTGGGAATATCGCGCGTCCGGCCTGCCGGTCCAGGTGATCGCCGAGACCCGCGAATGGCGCAAGATCTGCGATCCCGAAGGCTCGGTCGCCTGGATCCACCGCAGTGTCGCCTCGGGCCGTCGCAGCGTCTTCAACACCACGGCCGCCGAGGTGATGATCCACGCCGGGCGCTCCGACACCTCCGCCGTCCGCGCCCGCCTGTCATCACGTTCGCTGGTGTCGCTGGACGAGTGCGAGGAGGGCTGGTGCCGGGTCAGGGCCAACAAGATCCGCGGCTGGGTCAGGGAAGGCACCGTTTACGGAACCCAGGGCGCTGCCCTGTGTGATGCGGCACGACCTGCCGGGACAGCCGGGGCGAGACGATAAAACCCGACATGATGTAAAAAATACTGGACATGATGTCTAACTGATGCGACACGGCCTCCATCAACTCGGGGCTTGCCATGTCGTTTCGTGAAAAACATCTCTGGATCAGCATCATCGGCGCGGTCGGCGTCTGGGGCTTCTATTTCTGGTCGGTCGGGACGCGGGTGGCCCGGGGCGAGCTCACGGCGGATGGCTTTGCCGGCGACGTCGGGGGGCTGTTCTTCATCTGTCTGGTCGGGGTGGTCGTACTGGAGATCGTGCTGACCTTCATCGCCATCGCAACCACGAGCAAGGTCGACAAGACCAGTCGTGACGAGCGCGAGATCAGCGCGGCCCTGAAGGGCAGCCACGTGGCCCTGATGTCCCTGATCACACTGATCATCACCCTGGCCCTGCTGGTCTATCTGGGGGGGCTGGTGGGCGGCAATCTGGTCGAGGGGCGCAGTGCCTATACGACCGATGTCAACGCCATGGTCCTGCTGGCCAATGCGCTGGTCGCCTGTCTGGTGCTGGCCGAGGCCATCCGCGCCGGAGTGACCCTGGTCCTGCTGAGGGGGTTGCGCTGATGTCGTTTCGGGAAAAGCTGCTTTGGGGCCAGATGGTAGCAACGCTCCTGATCTGGGTGCCATTCTTCGTGTGGGCGAGGCCAACGGCACGTGAAGCCATCATCTACACCGCTCGCTTTGAAGAGCCTCTCCCGGGCCTTCTGATGCTCACGATCGCAGCCTCCGCCATCGTTTCGGGTGCCGTTTTCGTGATGACTACATTTTTCACCCCAAAGACTGAGCGCGCCGTAAGTGACGAACGGGAGCAGCTTGCCCTGTATCGCTCGACCCGGCTTGCCTACGTCCTTCTTTGTCTGCTGGTCGTTTACCTCGCATTCGAAGCCGTCATGTGGGGAGATTTCGTTGGCCTGATTTTCCGGACTTCGGACAACCCGGTACCCAATCAGGTCGTGCCTGGTCCCTGGATGGCCAACATGATGATGTTCCACGGAATATGGGTTCTTGCAGCCTTTGTTGGCGTCACGCTTTTTCGCATCGGCGCTGAACTCTTTCTTCTGGGCCGCCGCCGGTGACAAAATCACCCCCGCCTATCCGGAACACGATCCGCACCCTGCGATTCCATGCCGACGAGATGACCCAGGCCCAGCTGGCCGAGAAGATCGGCATGACGCGCCAGACGATCGCAGCCATCGAGGCGGGGAAATATTCGCCGAGCCTCGAAGCCGCCTTCCGCATCGCTGCCGTCTTCGGGGTCGAGATCGGAGAGGTCTTCCAGTGGGAGGGCTGACCGGTGGCTGAGGCCGGGGTCCGCGATATCGGTTCGGGCATATTGCCGGGGTTCGGCCTGTGGCCCGGCTGGCTGTCGTCCGAGGCGCAGACGGCCCTGCTCGAGACCGTCACAGCCGCTATCGCCCAAGCGCCCCTGTATCAGCCGGTCACCCCGGGCGGGCGGCCGTTCTCGGTCCGGATGACCAATCTGGGCCCGCTGGGCTGGGTGTCGGATCGCGCGGGCTATCGCTATCAGCCGACCCATCCGGAGACCGGTCGTCCCTGGCCGGCGATCCCGCCGATGCTGCTGGCGCTGTGGGCCGAGGCGACGGGACGCGCCGACCGGCCCGATGCCTGTCTGGTCAATCTGTACCAGGGGCCGGCCAGGATGGGCCTGCATCAGGACAGGGACGAGGCCGACATGGGGGCTCCGGTCGTATCGGTCTCGCTGGGCGACACGGCGGTATTCCGGATCGGGCCGGCCGACGGCGGGCGAACGGCGACGGTCAGGCTGGCCTCGGGTGATGTCTGTGCCCTGAGCGGCCCCGCGCGCCTGGCGAGGCACGGGATCGACCGGGTCCTCGAGGGATCGTCGCGGCTGGTCCCCGGGGGCGGGCGGATCAATCTCACGCTGCGAAAGGCCGCATGACCTCACGCAGATCGTGACTCGACGGTCCGCGACCGCAGGGTCACAGTCGCGCGTCACATTTCCGGAGCCTGTCCATGCCCGTCCTGAACCGTCCCGAAGGCCAGACCGCCGAACAGTTCGATTTTTCGCGGCGAGGCCTGGCCAAGGGCACGCTGGGCGGGCTGTTCTTTGCGGCCTATGCCCCCGCAGCCCTGGCGCAGGCAGCCCAGCCGATCGTGACCGATGCAACGGGCCTGACCGTCGCCGATGTCACCTATCCGGCCCCCGACGGCTTTGCCCTGCCGGCCTATGTCGCGCGGCCCGAAGGAAGCGGACCGTTTCCGGTGGTGATCGTGGTGTCCGAGATCTTCGGCATTCACGCCTACATCCAGGACATCTGCAGACGGCTGGCCAAGGCCGGTTATGCCGCCATCGCTCCGGCCTTCTTCGTGCGCGCAGCCGACCCGGCCCCCCTGTCGGACATGCGCCAGATCCAGACCATCGTGGCGGCTGCCGGCTATGAGCAGGTCATGGGCGACATTGCCGCCAGCCTGGAATGGGTCAGCCAGCAGCCCTGGTCCAATGCCGACAAGGTCGGGATCACCGGCTTCTGCTGGGGTGGCAAGGTGGTGTGGCAGGCCGCCGCCCGCTTTGCTGCCATCGATGCCGGCGTGGCCTGGTATGGTCGTCTCGCCCCGTCAGCAACGGCGACGCCCGAACAGATCGCCGCTGGTGCGCCCTGGCCTGTCGATGTGGCGGATGACCTGAAGGGCCCTGTCATCGGCCTGTACGGCGAAAACGATGGCGGCATCCCCCTGTCGACCGTTGATGCGATGAATGCGGCCCTGCAGCGAGCCGGTGCCCGTCAGAGCGGGATCACCGTCTATCCGGGCGCGCAGCATGGCTTCCACGCCGACTATCGCCAGAGCTACAGTGCTGCCGATGCCAGCGATGGCTGGGCGAAGATGCTGGCCC
This sequence comes from Alphaproteobacteria bacterium, assembly GCA_003241825.1. GTDB lineage: Bacteria > Pseudomonadota > Alphaproteobacteria > Caulobacterales > Caulobacteraceae > Brevundimonas. The sequence goes on along the minus strand of QBLX01000038.1, from coordinate 8,168 downwards.
TGTTCGACGCCCGCCTGAAGGGCTGAATCCGCCCCGGCCCTCGTCCCTGCGCTTGACGGAAATCAATGTTGGTTCCATGAACTTCGGTACGGGACCGTTCCATGTCGGGACAGGTGAGGGGAAAATCGTCATGAAACACATCATCTTCGGCGCAGCCTTGTCGGCTGCCGTGCTGGTGGCCGCCGGATCGGCGTCAGCGCAGAATGCGGGCCTGAAGGCCAATTTCGGCGAGATCAACCTGAGTGCGGGCTTCACCCCCGATCCTTATCGCGTCTCGGTCACCGCAGGCGGCAGCATCGACGGGGCTCGCCTGCCCGGGTCCTGCACCGGCAGCATCAGCGAAGCACCGGATTTCGAGGTGACCTATTCCGCGGGAAGCCTGCCCCTGGTGTTCCGCACCCTTTCAAGCACGGACACGACGCTGATCATCAACGGGCCGAACGGCGACTGGTCCTGTGACGACGACAGCTACGGCGACGGCGATGCCGAGGTCCGTTTCAACAAGCCGTCGAGCGGTACCTATGACGTCTGGATCGGCACCTTCGGCGGCGGCACGGCCTCGGCCACGCTGGTGATCACCGAGACCCCTTAACGCCGGTCGCGTTCCGC
>QBLX01000038.1:0-7549 GCA_003241825.1 Alphaproteobacteria bacterium | reverse complement strand
GGGTCAGGCGTCCTCGTCGAACTTTCGGGCGACGAGATCGGCCAGGGCTTCAACCGCGGCAGCGGCATCGGTCCCTTCGGCCCTGATGTGGACGTCGCAGCCCATGCCGGCCCCCAACATCAGCAGCCCCATGATGGAACGGGCATCGACGGTCTGGCCGTCACGGGTGACCTTGACCTCGGACTCGAAGCTGGACGCCAGTTTCACGAATTTGGCCGAGGCCCGCGCATGAAGTCCGCGCGTGTTGCAGATGCCGACCACTGCCTCTGACACGTCGGAAGCGTCGCTCACTTTTCGCCTGCCAGCACCCACGACGCGACGGAAATGTATTTCCGCCCGGCGTCCTGGGCATGCGCCACACAGGCCTCGAGGCTCTCGCGGGTCCGAACGCTGGCCAGTTTGATCAGCATGGGCAGGTTCAGCCCGGCAATGACCTCGGCCCCGGTCTGGCCCATTACCGAGATCGCGAGATTGGAGGGTGTGCCGCCAAACATGTCGGTCAGCAGGATGACGCCTGAACCATCGTCGACGGCAGCCGCCGCATCGACGATGTCGCGACGGCGTCGCTCCATGTCGTCGTCGGGTCCGATGCAGATGGCCGCGACCCCGCGCTGGGGGCCCACGACATGCTCCATCGCAGACAGGAATTCAGAGGCCAGGCCACCGTGGGTGACGATCACCAGCCCGATCATGAAGGCTTCACCGATGTCGCTCCGAACACCCTGGATGCAGGGCCCGACTGAATAGGGCAAAGTCGTCAGGGTTCAAGCCCCACGATCGCCCGGATGAGGGTTTCGACCGCCGACTGTGGCCGGATGTCCAGCGTGAGCCGGGGAAGCTGCAGGCCGCAAAGCTCTGCCCGGTCGTCATCCGGCATGCGTTCCGTGGCCTTTTGCACACAATCCACGACCTGTACGACGCGCGCGACATAGAGCTCCGGCGCAGGGACGATCCCGAGGCCCCGGGCCTCGATCCGGCCGATGATCCGTCGTGGTGCCGTCGCATAGAGTCCATTGCCGGATCGCCAGACATGCACCTGGTCATCGCTGACCAGACGCCAGCCCCGACCCAGGAGGCGCAGGGCGAGGTCGCTCTTGCCCGCCCCGGACGGGCCCCGCAGCAGGGCCGCTCGCCAGCCGTCGGCCCCCCGAAATGCGACGGCCGTGGCATGGATCGAGGGGGTCAGGACCGGCGTCCGCCCACAGCCGGGAGGGTGACCTCGAAGGCTGCACCGGCGATCTTTCCGTCCGGACCGGACCGGTTCGTCGCCACCACGGACCCGCCATGCGCCTCGACGATCTGGCGCACGATCGACAGACCCAGACCAGAGTTCGCCCCGAAGGCCGTGCCCTTGGGTCGTGAGGTGTAGAAACGTTCGAAGACCGTCTCGAGGTTTTCAGGCGGGATGCCCGGGCCGTCATCCTCAACCCGGACAAGGAGGTTGCGGTCGTCGCGACGGATCGAGACCCGCACTTCACCCTCCGGCGGACTGAAGGACCGGGCGTTGTCGATCAGGTTTCGGAACACCTGACCCAGCGGTCCGTCCTGTCCCATCACGCGCAAGAGGCCGTCGGACGGCGGTGCCAGAACCACGCGGGCCTGATCCTGGCGTGACGTCGTCTCATAGACACCGACGATATCCGCCAGCAGGGTCGCCAGGTCGATCGATCGTGGTCGGTCGCGCGACAGTTCGGCGTCCAGTCGCGACGCATTGGAAATGTCAGTGATCAGCCGGTCCAGCCGCTTGACGTCGGCCTGCAACAGCGCCGTGAGCCGGTCGCGCTGGCTCTGCTCCTTAACCAGATCCAGAGTCTCCAGCGCCGAACGGATCGAGGTCAGGGGGTTCTTGATCTCGTGGCTGACATCAGCAGCGAACCGTTCGATGGCGTCCATGCGTGTGGACAGGGTGTCGGTCATCGACTCCAGTGACCGGGCCAGATCGCCGATCTCGTCCTTGCGGTCCTCGAGATCGGGCAGGGAGATGGCGCGGGCTCGCTGCGCCGTGACCTGATCCGCCGCTGCCGACAGACGCATGACCGGACGGGCGACGAACAGGTGCAGCAGCAGGGAGGCGATCAGGTTCACGGCAAGGGCGACGAGCGCAAACGGCATGAGCGCGCGCCGTTGGTCGTCGAGAATCTCGTCCACATCGGCGGCTTCGATGGTCAGGACCCCGAGCACCTGCTGGACATGACGAATGGGGAAGGAGACCGACACCACGCGCTCGCCCGATTCCGACACGCGCACTCCGGCCTGTGGCGTGCCTTCGAGGGCGAGGGCGATCTCGTCGCCCAGTTCGCCACGGGCGGCCTCGATCTGCTGCAACTGGCGCGGGGTGAGGCGGTCGCTGCTCACCGGCGAGCCGGCTGGCCGGGCAGGGGGCAGGGGCTGGCCGCCGATATTCTCCGACACGACATAGCTGTCCGCGACCGGGAAGCCATCGACGTCGTGGATACGCGCCCTCTGGCCACGGGGGACATATTTATCCAGCAGGACCTGCGAGGCCTGCTCCTCGTTGAACGTGGGATACGGTTCGCCGACGGTGTATTTCTGGTCCGAGAGCACCTCGGCCAGGAGTTCGGCCTGCGACAGCAGGGACTCCTGGCGCGCCTCGATCAGCCCCGTCCGCCACTCGTTAAGGGCCAGCGCACCCCCGAACAGGATCAGCAGGCTGAGCAGGTTCAGAACGAGAATGAACCCGCCCAGCCGTGATCCGCCGAAGCGGATCAGCCGTCGGCGGGGGCGGGCATCCTCGACCGGTGCGCCCGGTCGTTCAGCTTTCGCGGTATCGATAGCCGACGCCATAAAGGGTCTCGATGGCGTCAAATTCGTTGTCCACGACGCGGAATTTCTTGCGCATCCGTTTGACGTGGCTGTCGATCGTCCGGTCGTCGACATAGACCTGATCGTCGTAGGCGGCGTCCATCAGGTTGTCGCGGCTCTTCACGAAGCCCGGGCGCTGGGCCAGAGCCTGCAGCAACAGGAACTCGGTGACCGTCAGCTTGACGGCCTTGCCGTCCCAGGTGCTCTCGTGGCGAGCGGGGTCCATCACCAGCTTGCCGCGACGGATCGCCTTGCCGCTGATCTCGGCCGAGGGTTCCGGCTCGCCGCCGTCCGCACCCGTCCGACGGAGCAGGGCCTTCACCCGCTCGATCAGCAGGCGCTGGCTGAAAGGTTTGTGGATGTAGTCGTCGGCACCCAGGTTGAAGCCGAGGATCTCGTCGATCTCCTCATCCTTGGAGGTCAGCATGATGACCGGGATCTGGGAGGTCTGGCGCAACCTGCGCAGCACTTCCATTCCGTCCATACGGGGCATCTTGACGTCGAGGATCGCCAGGTCCGGGGGCGAGGTTTCCAGCGCCTCAAGGCCGGTGGCCCCGTCGTGATAGGCCGTGACCTTGTGGCCGTGGCTCTCCAGCGCCAGTGATACCGAGGCGACGATGTTCTCGTCGTCGTCCACCAGAGTGATATTGGCCAAGCTCGGGCCTCCTTCGTTTCAGTCGGATATCGAAAGTCGAATTGTCTGAACGCGCCACAAGCGTAACCGTTCGATCGAAATCACGGTGACATTACGGCCACATAGGCTGAACCGCCAGTGTTGATGCGGAAACTCGCCCTTAAACCCTCCTGTGGCACAGGGAGGGATGGCCGGACCGATCCATTACGAAGTTTTCCAGCGCAAGATGTCGCCCTCGCCCTGGACGCTGCTCATGGCGACGGAGGATCGCAAGCAGGCGATTGAAGCGGCGGAAGAGTTGCTGACCGAAAAGCGTGCCGTCGCTGTTCGCGTGACGAAGGAAACGCTTGATCCGGAGACGATGGCATTCCGGAGCACCACCTTGCTGACCCGCGGTGCACCGGAAATGTCGAAAAAGCGCCCGGTTGAACTGCAAACCGTCGGCCCCCGGTGTACAGGTCCTGCCGATCTCTACACACCGCTGGCGCGCGAGACTCTCGGACGGGTGCTGGACGACTGGCTGGAGCGGAACGGCGCCACCGCGTTCGAACTGCTGCACCGGCCGGACCTCGTGGAGAAGCTGGAAGCCTCCGGTGTCGAGGTTCAGCACGCGCTCCAGAAGATCGCCATTCCGGAGAGCCAGGCCACCGGACAGGCGAGCCACGACCTGATCCGTCACTACCGGCGTCTGGCAGAGCAGGCGATGGAGCGGGTCATCAAGGCCGGCCGTGCCAATGTGTTCAATGAACTTGCCAACGCCCCCCTGGCCGAAACCGCCCGCAAGATTGCAGCCTTGCCTGACCGGGCCTTCATCATGGGCGGTGTGGTCTGCGGGGCCCTGACCGGCATCAAGGGCTCGCGCGCTCGTCTCGATCGCCTGATGGATCTCGCAGGATCGGCTCCGGTCGAGGGCTCGCCGAGAGCACTTGTCATGGTGCAGATCGAACAACTGCTCTGCGAACTGCTGGCGTCCAGGACCAGTCTTGCGGACATTCTGGGACCGGGGCTTGACCAGGGGGGGAGTCTTGCCGCCGTTGTCCGGATGGTGGCACCGCGCGAGATCGAGGCTCTGGTCAGGCACGATCCCCGTGTCGCGCTTGCCATGCCTGTTGTCGACGGCCCTGCCGGGCGGCTTGGGGTCCATCTGGGTGCCGGTGACTATCCCATCCTTGCATCTTCCCTGGCCCGGATGGTGCTTCGCGAACTGATGGGACCGCGCCGTCTGCGCCCGAGCGAAGCGCCCGCCGAGATCGACATCCTGCGAGTCCTGGCAATGTCGCTGACGGCGACCGTGGGTCGACTTCTGACGTTTGAAGAGGTGCAGAACGCCTTTGTCGAGCGCTCGCGCAACATCGTCACGGCTGACTTCGTTTCGGCCTATGTGGCGGACTGCGAGTCCGCTCTCTGCGAGGCGGAGCAACTGACCCGGCTTTGCGAGAACGTGACGGGTGGAGCCAACAAGCGGGCCGCGGGCCGCTGGATGACCGCCTGTGTGACATCGCTCCGATTTGAAACCGAAATGCGGGCCTCGCGCCAGCCTCCGGTCGACAAGCTGACGCTGCTTGCCAACCTGCAGCGCTCGGTCAAGGCCTGCGACCTGGGCGAAAGCGACGAGGCGGGCATCTGCAAGGCAATCGGAACCGTGGGAAGTGCAATCGAGACCGAGGCCAGGCTTATCAACCAGATTTCCCGGGCAACGGTTCCGATTCCGAGGCGTCTGGCCATGCTGCTGCGCCTCGCAGCCGGCGAAACCGGACCGACGGGCCCGGTCGCGGATCGGGCTAAGGCCGAGGCGCTGAAACTGTTCCGGGCACCCGAGGCGCGGGCCGCGCTTCATGCGGAGCCACAGACGGTGATGGCCATCAAGGGCTTGATGCAGGCGGCCGGACTGGCGGCCTGATCAACACACAGACGGGCAACAAATGCGCCCGGAACACAATCCATCACAAGCGAGCAACAGGCCATGCTCCGGGCGCACCCGTTGCGGTCCGACATCGCGTCGCTTCCGGCGTCTCGCCACGGCTGGGGGAAAACCGCTCGGAAACAAGCCAGGAAACGAACGCCAGAGGGGCCCGTCCCGCTGTCCAGATTTAGGAATGCGATGATGTAGGCGCAAGGCCCGGCCTCAGCAGACCTGACCCGCTGCCCAGCCGGACGACCAGGCCCACTGGAAATTATAGCCGCCCAGCCAACCGGTGACATCGACGACTTCCCCGATGAAGAACAGGCCCGGCACTGCCTTTGCCTGCATCGTTCGCTGGTCGAGGGCGACGGTGTCGACCCCGCCGAGTGTCACTTCGGCCGTGCGATAGCCTTCCGATCCCACAGGTTTCACGGTCCAGCTGTTCACGGCCTGATCCAGTCGTCTGAGGGCCTTGTCACCGACCTCTGCCAGCTTGCCCGCGATCTGCTCGCGCGCGACGATCGTTTCGGCCAGGCGGCGCGGCACGATCTCGCCCAGGGCGGTGTGAACAGCCTGTTTGCCGCCCGCCTCCTTGACGCTCTTCAGCCGACCATAGACGTCCTCGCCCGGTGCCATGGCGATCGTGATCGGCTCACCTTCGCGCCAGTAGGAACTGATCTGCAGGATGGCCGGGCCGGAGAGGCCGCGATGGGTGAACAGCATGCCTTCGCGAAATGTCGCCATGTCACGCCGGTGGGCAGTGGCCGGCACACCCTCCCTGGGGGCGGGTGCAGGATCGGACTTCACCTCAACCTCGACGGCCACTCCGGCGAGGGCCTTCAAGGTCTCCAGCAGGCCGGTCTCGAAGGTCAGCGGCACCAGTGCCGGCCGGGTCTCCGTCACACGGAGACCGAAGCGTCTGGCGAGATCATAGCCCCAGCCGGACGCCCCCATCTTGGGGATCGACTTGCCGCCACTGGCCACCACGACCGATGACGCCGCCATTCGCGTTCCGTCGCTCAGCGTGATGTGAAAGCGGTCTCCTGCCTGTTCCAGTTCAGCGACCCCGGTCCCCAGCCTGAGCGTCACCCCCCGTGCCCGCATGCCGTCGGTGAGCATGCGAACGATCTGTTTTGCACTGTCGTCACAGAACAACTGGCCCAGGGTCTTTTCATGCCAGGCGATGCCGTGCCGGTCGACCATGGCGATGAAGTCGGCAGGGGTATATCGCTTGAGGGCAGAAGCCGCGAAATGCGGGTTCTCGCCCAGGAAATTGCCCGGCGTCGTACCCGTGTTGGTGAAGTTGCAGCGGCCTCCGCCCGAGATCCGGATTTTCTCGCCAGGGGCCTGTGCATGATCCACGACCATGACGCTGCGACCGCGCTGGCCGGCCTCGATCGCACACATCATGCCCGCAGCACCGGCTCCGACGACGAGAACGTCGATGGTCTGGCGGGTCAAGCCGAGAGTCCGGCGCGGGGAGGGGTGTCGATCAGCATGCGCGCTCGATACCGCAGCGGGGTCATCGAAGCCATGCCGTCCGGTGTCGCGTCAGCCCTTCTCGCCCACGATGGCGGGCTGAGGCTGGGTCGGGGGCGGTACCGGGGCATCGTCCGGCTTGCGGTCCCGACTGCGCCGGTAGCGGTTCATCAGGACCGATAGGGTTCTGCGATCTTCGGGCTCGAGCGTCTGCAGGACGGCCACCATGTCTGTTTCCAGTCGGGCGCGGCCCCGCATCTCCGCTGTCCGCGACCGTTCCAGCAGGGTGCTGACGGCAGCGGGGTCAAGCGTGTCGGCCTGGCCCAGGGCAACAGCTTCCCGCCGGGCCTGACGCGCATCCTCGAAATCGGGGCGGGCGGCCTGCGCCGAGGCTCGCATCGCTTCACGCACACGGTCTCTGACCTCTGGGTCGATTGTTGCCAGAACCTCGCGCATCGAGCGGTCGCGCCCGGTCTTCCGGGATTCCTCAACCTGGCGTTCGGCCCTGGCCTGGCCGACCATCACGGTCACCCCCGCAGCAACCGCGAACAGGTTCAGGGCGACCGATACGGCCAGCGCAATGGCAAGAACCCGCGCGTTCAACCCAGCACCTCGGTGTCGTCCACGCCATCCAGCGTGGCCTGGTAGAGCACGGCATCGACCTGCTGGTCCGCGGTCAGCTGGGTTGTCAGGTTGAGGCCGAAGACCAC
>QBLX01000037.1:17905-21070 GCA_003241825.1 Alphaproteobacteria bacterium | reverse complement strand
GGGCAGGCCACTGACCTGCCCGGTCAGTAGGTCCGTTTCGTGACGCCGGTCAGCGGACCTCGACGCCCTTCCAGAAGGCGATCCGGTCGGTGATCTCGGCTGCTGCAGACTTCGGCTCCGGATAATACCAGGCCGCGTCGGTATTGGTCTTTCCGTCCACGACCAGCGAGTGATAGCTGGCCTTGCCCTTCCAGGGGCAGCCGGACGTGGTTGCGCTGTCGATCAGCACGCTGGCATCCACGGCGGCGCGGGGGAAATAGTGGTTGCCCTCGACGACCACGGTGTCGTCCGATTGCGCGATGATCTTGCCGTTCCAGGTGGCTGTGGTCATGGGTCGGTCTTCCTTCAGGATTTCAGCCGGTAGCCGGTCTTGAAAATCCACCATACGACGGCGAGGCATGTCAGGAGGAAGCCGAATGTCGCAGCCACGCTCCAGACGATGCCGACATCACCCGAGCCATAGAAGCTCCAGCGGAAGCCGGAGATCAGATAGACGACCGGATTGAACAGGGTGATCGTCCGCCACACCGGCGGCAGCATGTCGATCGAATAGAAGGACCCGCCGAGAAAGGTCAGGGGCGTGATGACCAGCATCGGGATCATCTGCAACTGCTCGAATCCGTTGGCCCAGATGCCGATGATGAAGCCGAACAGGCTGAAGGTCGTCGCCGTCAGGATCAGGAAGGTCAGCATCCAGAAGGGATGCAGGATCTGCAACGGCACGAACAGCGCTGCCGTCGCCAGGATGATCAACCCCAGGATCGCCGACTTGGTCGCCGCCGCCCCGACATAGGCCAGCACGATCTCGAACGGCCCGACGGGGGCCGACAGGATCTCGTAGATGGTCCCGGTGAATTTGGGGAAATAGATGCCGAACGAGGCATTGAAGATCGACTGGGTGAACAGGCTCAGCATGATCAGGCCGGGCACGATGAAGGCCCCGTAGGGCACGCCGTCGATCTCGGTCATGCGCGAGCCGATGGCGGATCCGAACACCACGAAATAGAGCGCCGTGGTGATCACCGGCGTCACGATCGACTGCCAGACCGTGCGCAGGGCCCGCGCCATCTCGAAGCGATAGATGGCCCAGACACCGTAGGCATTGAACCCGGTCATGCCGCCTTCTCCCGTGACGACGACTGGTGGACCAGGCTGACGAAGATGTCCTCCAGCGAGCTCTGGCGGGTATTCAGGTCCTTGAACCCGATCCCGAGCGCCTCCATCCGTCGCAGCAGCGACGGCACGCCGGTGTCCTCGGCATTGGCGTCGAATTCGTATTGCAGCTCGTGGCCCTCGGCCATCAGGCTCGGGTTCCATTCGGCCAGTTCCGGCGGCACGGTGTCGAGGGTCTCGATCAGGTTCAGCGTCAGCGTCTTGCGGCCCAGCTTCTTCATCAGGGTCGTCTTGTCCTCGACCAGGATCAGCTCGCCCTTCAGGATCACCCCGACCCGGTCGGCCATCTCCTCGGCCTCCTCGATATAGTGGGTCGTCAGGATGATGGTGACGCCCTTGTCGCGCAGGGCCCGCACGAGCGTCCACATATCGCGCCGCAACTCGACATCGACGCCCGCTGTCGGCTCGTCGAGGAACAGGATTTCGGGCTCGTGGCTCAGCGCCTTGGCGATCATCACCCGCCGCTTCATGCCCCCCGACAGGGTCATGATCTTGTTGTCCTTCTTGTCCCACAGGCTCAGGTCACGAAGGATCTTCTCGATGAAGGCGGGATTGGGCGCGCGGCCGAACAGGCCCCGGCTGAAGGTGACGGTGGCCAGCACCGTCTCGAACGCGTCGGTCGTCAGTTCCTGCGGCACCAGGCCGATCCGGGTCCGGGCCTCGCGGAAATGGGTCTGGATATTGTAGCCATCGGCGACCACCGATCCCGTCGACGGATTGACGATGCCGCAGACGATGGAGATCAGCGTCGTCTTGCCTGCCCCGTTCGGTCCCAGAAGGGCAAAGATCTCGCCCTTGGCAATGGTCAGATCAACGGGTTTCAGGGCCTGGAGGCCCGACGCATAGGTCTTGGTCAGCCCCTCGATCACGATGGCGGGGGCAGTTGCGGAAGTCGTCATGCGGTACCTGCGTGGACGGCTCGGGCCGCGCGCTGAATATGGCACCGACCGGGCAGGTCTCAAGGCCGGTCCTCATTTGCTTGCGACCGGTCGTCCCCCTGCGCTTCAGCTCACCGTTCGTTCGAGCCCTCCGCCCATCCCGGCGAAAGCCGGGATCCCGTGCCTTTCAGGCGCAGATGCCTGGATCGGGGTCCCCCGGTCTCTCGCTCGACCCGCCTGCCAGCAGAACCGGGTCCCGCCTTTCGCCGGGACAAGCGGAATGAAACGGGCATCTGTCCCGCACATTTCCCGCGATCCAGCCGAACGAAATCAGCGCCTTGCAGGAAACTGAACCGCCCGGGCCCCGCACGCCCGGAAACCATGAGATCCTCTCACTGTCCCGAAGGCCCGGAGGGAGGATCGAGACGATCAAGACGATCAAGACTGTTTTTTTCGCACGCCCCGCCCCGCTATCCCGGCGAAAGGCGGATCAGCGGTCACGAGGGGGCGGGACGGCCGGTTGGGGAGCCTTTCGCCACATCATGAGTTCAGCCGTCTCGATCTGGATGATCCATGGCCTCCACGACCCTTTTCTCCGCTCTCAATCCCCTCTCCCGACGCCGTTCGGCCTTCGACCGGGCCGTTCAGTTCGTGGCCCGGTTCGGCTATGGCGCGCGCGGTTTCGTCTATCTGTCGATCGGTCTGCTGACCCTGATGGCCGCACTGGACATGGTCGGATCGTCAGTGGGCACAGGGGGGGCTGTCGGCGCCCTCGCGCGGCAGCCGTTCGGCCGTATCTGGCTGATCCTGCTGGGGACGGGCCTCTGGGCCTTTGTCCTGTGGCGTGTGTTGCAGGCGGGGTTCGATGCCGACCGCGAGGGTGCCAGCCCCAAGGCCCTGATGCTGCGCGCTGGCCAGGCCGTCAGCGGGGTTTTCTATGGCCTGCTCGCGGCCACGGTCTTCGAACTACTGGACGAGATCGGGCGCGATCCCAGTGCCGACGATGTCGCCGAGAACCAGCAGAAGGCAGCGATGCTGCTGGACCTGCCGTTTGGCGACGCCCTCCTGATCGGGGTCGGCCTGGTCATTGCGGGTGTCGGGGTGGGCAATATCC
>QBLX01000037.1:13053-17895 GCA_003241825.1 Alphaproteobacteria bacterium | reverse complement strand
ATGTGGCCCGGGGTCTCGCCTATCTGCCGCTGGCCCTGTTTGTCGTTCTGGCAGGACTGCGGGCAAGGGCCGATGACGTCACCAGTTTCGGAGCCTCGCTGAACGCCCTGGAAGCCCAGCCTGGCGGTTCATGGATGCTGGGGATGACGGCCATCGGTCTCATGGCCTTCGGTGCCTTCGCCTTCGTGGAGGCGCGGTTCCGGCGCATTCGCTCACCCGACATGACCCCGCCCGGCGGATGACAGGGCAAACGCGACGATCCACCGCGTCCGTCTATGGAACAGATGACGTATCTGCGATCTATCAAGGCCACAGATCGGAACCGACCATGACCCTTCGCGCCCTCGCCATCGCCACCCTCGGCCTCTTCAGCCTGGGGGCCTGCGTCACGGCTCCTTCGCCCTCCGAGGTCCGCGCGCCCCAGCCGCTGAAGCCGATCGAGATTTCGCGCTTCTACGAGGGGCGCTGGCTGGAGATCGGACGCCTGCCCATGCGGCTGACCGACGGCTGTGTTGCGGCAGCCACCATCTATACCGAGGCCACAACGGAACGGGTCGCGGTGCGCGATACCTGCCAGGCCGGATCGCCCCAGGGCAAGGAGCGGGCGATAACCGGCTCCGGCACCATCATGGACCCCGGCACCAACGCCAAGCTCCGGGTCCGCTATCTCGCGGGTCTGATCACCTGGGATTACTGGGTGCTGGACCGGGCCGACGACTACAGCTGGTTCATCTCGGCCGACCCGACCTTCGACAAGCTCTGGATCTACACCCGCGAGGCCCCGAGCCCCACGCTTCTGGCCAGTCTCGTCGATCGGGCACGGGCCCTCGGCTACGATACGACCCGACTGGAATTCCCTGAAACCGCTCCCGAGTGAGGTCCTCCATGCGCGCTCCGAACCGTGTCATCACCGTATCGCTGGCCGCCTTGACGCTGGCCGCCTGTGGCAGCGGCCCGGCGCTTGATCCGCTGGCCGGGTTCGGAGCCGCACCTCAGCTGCCAGAGCCGCGACGGACGCTGTTTCCGACCGTGAAGATCGCCCCCGCTGTCGGCTGGCCGGACGGCCAGATGCCCACGCCAGCCGCGGGCTTTACGGTCAACGCCTTTGCCAGCGGACTGGATCACCCGCGCTGGATCTACCCCCTGCCCAATGGTGATGTGCTGGTGGCGGAGTCCAACGCCCCGCCCAAGCCCGAGGACAAGAAGGGCGGTATCCGGGGGTGGGTCATGCGCCAGGTCATGGGTCGCGCCGGCGCTGCCGTTCCCAGCCCTGACCGGATCATCCTGTTGCGCGACGCAGATCGCGATGGCACGGCCGAGTCCCGGTCGGTCTTCATGCAGAACCTGACCTCGCCCTTCGGCATGGCCCTGGTGGGGGATCGCCTCTTCATCGCCAATGCCGATGCCGTCGTCGCCGTCCCCTATGTCACCGGCCAGACCCGGATCGAGACAGCGCCCGTCACGATCAGCCCCCTGCCGGCCGGGCGCAACCACCACTGGACCAAGAGCCTGGTCGCCAGCGCTGACGGATCCAGGCTCTATGTCGGGGTGGGATCCAACTCCAACATCGGCGAGAACGGCATGGACGAGGAAGTCGACCGTGCGGCCATCCTCGAGATCGACGTCGCCACCGGCACCCGTCGACTCTATGCCTCGGGCCTGCGCAATCCCGTCGGCATGGACTGGCAGCCGGACAGCGGCATGCTGTGGACCGCCGTCAATGAACGCGACGAACTCGGCAACGATCTGGTCCCGGACTATATGACGTCGGTGACGCCGGGGGCCTTCTACGGCTGGCCCTACAGCTACTTTGGCCAGACGGTCGATACGCGGGTGAAGCCCGCCCGGCCCGATCTTGTCGCCACTGCGCTCAGGCCGGACTATGCGCTCGGGGCTCACACGGCCTCGCTGGGCCTGACCTTCTATGAGGGCAGCAGCTTCCCGGCGGCCTATCGGAAAGGGGCCTTCATCGGCCAGCATGGCTCGTGGAACCGCAGCCCACCCTCCGGATACAAGGTCGTGTTCGTGCACTTCACCGCAGGCAAGCCATCGGGACCGCCGCAGGACATACTGACGGGATTTCTGAACCGTGAAGGCGAGGCGCTCGGGCGCCCTGTCGGGGTCGAGACCGATCAGACCGGAGCCCTGCTGGTGGCTGACGACGTCGGCAATGTGATCTGGCGGGTGCAGGCCAGTGCGCCGGGCAGCGTTACCCGGCGCTGAAGCCTCCGGCCTCGACCCTGACGAAGGTAGCCCGGGTCCCCAGATCGCCGAACAGGGACGCCTCGGTGCCGGTCATGAGGGCCTGCAGATCAAGCGCGACGATCTCGTCGAACAGGCCTGCACGGCGGCGGGCGTCCAGATGGGCCGGGGCCTCGTCCAGCAGCAGGACCGGCCGGGGCGAGCCGGCAAGCCCCAGCCGCGAGATCTGGGCGAGGATCAGGTTCAGTACCAGCGCCTTCTGCTCGCCGGACGAGCCCTCGGCCGCCGGGCGGTTCTTCTCGCGATGAAGCGCCGTCAGGTCCGACCGGTGGGGTCCATAAAGCGAACGGCCTGCCGCAGCATCCCTCCCGCGGGACTTTTTCAGTCCCTCGCGGAGGGTCCCGGAGATCGCCTCGGCGGTTCCGCCCTGGCCCGCCAGCGTCTCGGCCTCGCCGGCCAGTGACAGGTCGGCCTGGGGAAAGGGCCGGTCAGCGCGGGCGTCGATGCCGGTCTGCAAAGCCTTGAGGGCCCCGGACCGCGCGATCGCGGCGCGAGCCCCGGTCTCGGCCAGCCTGACCTCGAGGGCATCCAGCCACAGCGGATCGGCCTCGCGACCCTCGGCCCCGTCGACCAAAAGCCGTAACCGCTCGCGCAGGGCCTTGTCATAGGCGGACACCACCGCCGCATGGGCAGGCTCGGCCGCGAAGACCAGCCGGTCGAAGAATTTGAGCCGCTCCGCCCGGGCGTCGGAGAACAGTCGATCCTGTTCCGGCGTCGCCCAGACCGGGCGCAGATAGTCCAGAAGGCGGCCGGGGGCGGTGGTCTCGCCCTCGATGCGCACGATGCGCCTCCCCGCTCCGGCGGTCTGGACGCCGGTCCCCAGCCGGACCGGGTCGTCGCCAGCCTCTGCATCGGGCGCGTCCAGCGTCAGGGCAACGGCCCAGGCCCGGCCGTTTGGCTCGCCCGGCTCGCGGCGGCCCATCTCCTGGGCCGTAGCACCGCGCAGTCCCCGTCCCGGGGTAAACAGGCTCAACGCCTCCAGCAGATTGGTCTTTCCCGCCCCGTTCGGCCCGTGCAGCACGACAGGCCCCGGGCCGATCGCCAGGGTCGCAGCCGCATAGGAGCGGAAATCTGTCAGGGTCAGGCTGGTGATCAAGGCGAAGGAAATCTCATGCGGCGAGGCCGGTCACTGACTCGCCGGACCGGACCCCCGACCCGTTCGAACGGGCGGCGATCCCGGTCGACGAACAGGCAGGACCCTCGTTCACGGCATCGACGGAATCGCGATCCGTGTCCACCTCAACCGATCAGCCCGGGGCAGCCGCAGCCCCCGAACCCGCAGACGCACATCAGGGGACCGGCGCGGCCTGCCGCTCACCGAAGGTCGGGGCATTTCCCTTCTGTTCGGCCCAGTAGGCCGGGCCGTCGTCCGGCTTGAACATGGTGCGGGGGGTGCCGTCGCGTGCGACGACGGCGAACGTATTGCTGGATGCCTGATAAAGGAGCGTGTCCCCGTTCGGGCGACTGACCTTCTCGACCCCGGCGGGCGGGTTCTTCGTGAAGGCCTCGACCCTGGCCACGAAATCCTCGGGCGAGCGGGCACCAAAGGCTGCCCCGTTGCGCTCGTAAAGCCGCAGGATCTTGGCATCGACCGTCTCGCGACGGTTGGCCGTCAGGGCCGTCGGTTCGGGCGCGGCCTCGGGCAGGATCGCATTCGCCGGGGCCGTGTTCGAGATCACGGCGACGTCGGCAGCCTCGATCGGACGATCGCGTGTCTCGACCGCCGACGGCCCGTTGTCACACCCGGAAAGGGCAGCAAGCAGCGCCGCAAAGGCTCCAATGGAAAAGTCCCGCATACGCATGGCCCGCGCCCTCTCGTTAAAATTGCAGAACACAGTTATGCACGCGAATTTCGTTGCTGCAATGTTCTTTTCAACTTTAACGTCAGGCTCGACGCACGCGGCCGCCATCGCTAGACGGGCCTTCATGTCGAACGGTGCCCTGACCCATCGCAAGATCCTGCTGATCGTCGGCGGCGGTATCGCGGCCTACAAGGCGCTGGAACTCGTAAGGCTGATCCGCAAGGCAGGCGGCGAGGTCAGGGCGGTGCTGACCGCATCGGGGGCCGAGTTCGTGACGCCCCTGTCGCTGGCTGCCCTGACCGGACACCCCGTGCATCAGGCCCTGTTCTCCCCAGAGGACGAGACAACGATGGGCCATATCGAGCTGTCGCGCTGGGCCGATCTGGTTGTCGTGGCTCCGGCCACCGCCGGGCTGATCGCCAAGGCCGCCAACGGAATGGCCGACGACCTGGCCTCCACGACCCTGCTGGCGACCGACAAGCGGGTGCTGCTCGCTCCGGCGATGAATGTGCGGATGTGGCAGCATCCGGCCGTCGAGGCCAATGTGCGGACATTGACATCCTTCCCCGGCGATCATGCGATGACGCTGGTCGGGCCGGATGACGGCGAGATGGCCTGCGGCGAGTTCGGTCCCGGTCGTATGGCGGAGCCGGCCGCAATCCTTGACGCCATAACGGCCCTGCTGGCACCGGCCGCGCGTCCGCTGGCCGGGCGGCGCGCCCTGGTCACCGCAGGCCCGACCTTCGAGGCCATCGGTCCTGTGCGAGGCCTGACCAAC
>QBLX01000037.1:10110-13043 GCA_003241825.1 Alphaproteobacteria bacterium | reverse complement strand
CTGACCAACCGGTCCAGCGGCAAGCAGGGCTATGCCATCGCGGCCGCACTGGCCGATCTGGGGGCGACCGTGACCCTGATCTCCGGTCCGACCGGCCTGCCGACGCCGGCTGGAGTCAACCGGGTGGATGTCGAAAGCGCCATCCAGATGCAGGCGGCCACCGTCGCCGCCCTGCCCGCCGATGTCGCCGTGCTCAGCGCCGCCGTTGCTGACTGGCGGGTCGACACGGTCGCGGGCGGCAAGATCAAGAAGGGACCCGGCGGGCCGCCGACCCTGGCCCTGATCGAGAACCCGGACATCCTGGCCGGGATTGCCGCGCCCGGATCTGACCGCCCTCGCCTCGTGATCGGGTTTGCGGCCGAGACGACGGACCTGGAAGCCAATGCCCGAGCCAAGCTGTCGCGCAAGGGCTGCGACTGGATCGTTGGCAATGACGTCTCGGACGATGTCTTCGGCTCGGACGGCAATGCGGTCCTGCTGGTCAGCCGGGCCGGCACCGAAAGCTGGCCGCGCCAGTCCAAGGTTGACATCGCCCGCGCGCTGGCCGCGCGCATCGCCGACCATCTGGCAACCCGTCCCAGCGAGGCCTGACATGACGACCCTTTGCATCCAGCGACTGCCACACGCCGAGGGCCTGGCACTTCCGGCCTATGAGACGTCCGGATCGGCGGGCATGGACCTGCGGGCAGCGGTGCCCGACGATGCCCCGCTGACCCTGCAGCCCGGCGCACGGGTGCTGGTGCCCACAGGCCTGAAGATCGCGCTGGAGCCCGGTTGGGAGGCGCAGGTGCGCCCGCGCTCGGGGCTGGCGCTGAAACATGGCATCACCTGCCTGAACTCCCCCGGCACCATCGACAGCGACTATCGCGGCGAAGTCGGTGTGATCCTGATCAATCACGGGCCCGACCCGTTCGTGATCAGGCGCGGCGAGCGAATCGCCCAGATGGTCATTGCTGCCCACGCTCAGGCGGTGATTGCCGAGGTCGACAACCTGGACGAAACCGCGCGAGGCACCGGAGGCTTCGGCTCGACCGGCCGCTGATACGGGGCAATGGCGCCACGCAGGCCATCAAAGCGTAACAAGCGCGGTTCTCGGCCTCGCCAACCGTTGACCGGGTCGGGCGGCTTGTCCATCACAGTGTTAGACCTGCACACCTCGATAGAGAACACGCGACCATGGGCCTGGCGGCAAACATCCGACGCGATCTGAAATTCGCCGGTGGCCTGCGCCGTCTGCTGTCCCGCATCAAGCCGATCCAGCTGGATGGCAAGGATCTGGTCTGCGACGATTTCGAGGAGGCTGTCGACAGGTTCAGCGACAATGTCGCGATTGTCGACGATCGCGGCTCGCTGACCTATCGCGAGCTGGACAACCTGGCCAACCGCTATGCCAACTGGGCGCGGGCCCGGAACCTTCGCCGCTCGGACGTCATCGGCCTCGTGATGACCAATCGTGCGGACTATATCGCCGCCTGGATGGGGTTTTCGAAGGCCGGTATCGCGACGGCCCTGATCAACACCAATCTGACGGGCCGGTCCCTGGCCCACTGCCTGAACATTGCCGGCGTGGCCCAGGTCGTGGCGGACGAGGATTGCTGGCAAAGCGTCGAGGAGGCCCGGCCCTTCTGCGACAAGCCATTGATGCTGTGGGTCCTGGGACTGAAGGATGCCGACGAGGCCAGCACACGACGCAATCTCGAGAGTGCCGTGCGCAGCGCGTCGTCGGTCCGACCATCGCGCCAGATCCGGGACGGTCTGACCAACCGCGACACGGCCCTGTACATCTACACCTCGGGCACGACGGGCCTGCCCAAGGCCGCGCGCATCCATCATGGCCGGGCACGCACCTATATGCGGGCGTTTGCCGGGGCCACGGCGTCAACGGCACAGGACCGCATCTTCAATGTCCTGCCCCTGTATCACTCCACGGGCGGACTGGTCGGGGTTGGCCCGGCCCTGCTGAACGGCGGGCGGATGATCATCCGCAAGAAATTCTCGGCGTCCAGCTTCTGGAGCGATGCCCGCGACAGCGGGGCGACGATATTTGTCTATATCGGCGAACTGTGCCGCTACCTCGTCAACTGCCCGCAGCACGAGGACGAGCGATCACACAAGATCCGCCTGGCCTTCGGCAACGGCCTGCGCCCCGACGTCTGGCCTGATTTCCAGAGCCGTTTTGGTATTCCTGATGTGCTCGAGTTCTATGGCTCGACCGAGGGGAATGTCTCGGTGTTCAATTTCGACGGCAAACAGGGTGCGATCGGTCGCGTGCCCTGGTTCCTGAAAAAGCAGATCAACATCCGGCTCGTGAAGTTCGACATCGACACCGAGATGCCTGTTCGGGCCACAAACGGCCTGTGCCTGGACGCACCCGTCGGCGAGATCGGCGAGGCCATCGGCCAGATCAGCAATGACATCCGCCATGACTTCTCGGGCTATGCCGACAAGGCCGCCTCCGAGAAGAAGGTCCTCACCGACGTGTTCGTGAAAGGCGATCGCTGGTTCCGCACGGGCGACCTGATGCGCCAGGACGGGGAAGGTTACTTCTACTTCGTGGACCGGATCGGCGACACCTTCCGCTGGAAGGGCGAGAACGTCTCGACATCCGAAGTGGAGCAGCAGATCAGCGAGGCACCCGGCATTTCCGAGGTGATCGCCTATGGCGTTCCCGTCCCGGGCACCGACGGCAAGGCTGGCATGGTCACCGTCCTGGCCCACGGCAAATTCGGGGCCCGCGCCTTCGCAGATCACGTGGACCAGACCCTGCCCGTCTATGCCCGCCCCGTCTTTGTCAGGCTGGCGAGGACGCTGGAAACCACCGGGACGTTCAAATATCGCAAGGTGGACCTGGTCGCCGACGGCTTCGATCCGGAGAAGGGCACGGGAACCGTCTATATGCGCGGCGGAAAGAGCGGCTACCAAAAGCTGTCCGC
>QBLX01000037.1:0-10100 GCA_003241825.1 Alphaproteobacteria bacterium | reverse complement strand
GGTAAACCCCGCCTCTAGACGTCAGGGGACGGCCACCCTGTCCGCAGACGGTGCGTGCGGGGCTTCAACCTCGCCTTAAGCATTAACGGCCATGGTCGCAGTGCGCACGTCTGCGCTGTCCGGGCAGTCTCATGTTTCAGATCATCGGCATCGTCGTGCTCTTCGGCATGGTGTTCGGCGGCTATACGATCGCTGGCGGCAAGATGGGGGTGATCCTTCACTCCCTGCCCTACGAGATGATGATGATCGGCGGCGCGGCCGTTGCGGCCCTGCTGATCTCCAATGCCCCGTCGACCCTGAAAGGTGTGGCCGGAGGCTTCGGTACGGTGTTCGCGGGCCCGAAATGGAAGAAGCAGGACTACAAGGACCTGCTCAGCCTTCTGTTCGCCCTGACAAAGACGATGAAATCCAAGGGCGTCATCGCCCTCGAGAGCCACATCGAAAAGCCGTCCGAATCCGCGATCTTCCAGAAATACCCCAAGATCATGAAGGACCATTTCGCCATCGACTTCATCTGCGACACGCTGCGGATGATGACGATGAACCTCGAAGACCCTCACCAGGTCGAGGACGCGATGGAAAAGCAGCTCGAGAAACACCACCACGAGGCCCTCACACCGGCCCACGCCCTGCAGCAGACGGCCGACGCCCTGCCTGCACTCGGGATCGTTGCCGCAGTGCTCGGAGTGATCAAGACCATGGCCGCCATTACCGAACCGCCGGAAGTGCTCGGCGGAATGATCGGCGGTGCCCTGGTCGGTACCTTCCTCGGGGTGTTCCTGGCCTATGGCCTGGTCGGCCCGATTGCCGCCCGGCTCACGGAAATCATCAATGGCGATTCCGCCTTCTACAAGATCATCCAGTCGGTCCTGATCGCCCACCTGCACGGCAATGCGGCACAGATCTCGGTCGAGATCGGTCGCGGTGACATACCCTCCATAGCCCAGCCGTCCTTCGCCGAAATGGAAGAGCACCTGTCTGCCACACCGGTCGAGACGTGACCTGAACGGCTCTCTACACAGGGATGTCAGCCCTGAATCACGCACGATCACGGTTTCGTGAGATAATGCTTGCGGATTCGCTCACGAAGTCGTTATCTGCGGTCGCGAGGATTCATGCCCTCGTTTGACCCCCTTCTGAAGGATAACACTCATGCGCATCGTCGCTCTGATGGCCGCTTCGGCCGCCGCCCTGGCCCTGGTTGCTTGCACCCCCGCCGCTGAAGAAAAAGCAGAAGACGCATCGGCTGAAGCCGCTGCCTCGGCTGAAACCGCAACCGACGCTGCTGCCACTGCAGACGCCGCTGCAACCGACGCTGCTGCCGCCGCTGGCGAAGCTGCCGACGCTGCTGCCATGGCTCCTGCCGCTGACGCTGCTGCACCGGCCGCTGACGCCGCTGCTCCGGCCGCTCCGGCTGCCCAGTAAGCCATTCCAGTCGGTCGCAAGGCCAACTGAACGGTAAGATGACCTCAGGGTCATCACGGAAAGGGGTCGCTTCGGCGGCCCCTTTTTTCGTGCCTGAACGTCGGGCCACGGTGTAAGCGCATCGGCGATGTCCACACCTGCCCCCCCTCCTGCCGACCGCTCGCCCCTGCTCGTCTGGGGCGAGGACGGGTCACCACGGTCCGGGCGGTTCGACGATGTGTATTTCTCCTCTGACGATGGCCTCGCCGAGAGCCGGGCCGTCTTCCTGGCCGGTTGCGGCCTGCCAGAGGCCTGGGCTGGTCGCACCCGGTTCACGGTTGCCGAGCTGGGCTTCGGTACTGGCCTGAACATTGTCGCCCTGCTCGACCTGTGGGCAAGGAACGGCCCCGCCGACGGTCATCTGCACATCGTCTCGGTCGAGGGCTTCCCGATCTCGCAGGCGGAGGCCGCCCGCGCCCTGGCCAGCTGGCCGGATGTCGCATTCATGTCCAGCCAGCTTCTCGACCCCTGGCCCGCCAGCCAGCCGGGATTTCACCGGGTCGATCTGCCCGAGCTGAAAGCCACGCTGGACCTGCTGGTCGGTGACGCCGCCGATATGCTGGGCCGCTGGTCAGGACAGGCGGATGCCTGGTTCCTCGACGGATTTTCTCCGGCGACCAATCCCGCCATGTGGTCGGAAACCGTGCTGGACGCCATTGCCGCGCGGTCTGCACCAGCAGCCCGCATCGCGACCTTCACCGTGGCCGGTGCCGTGCGCAGGGGACTGTCCGAACGCGGCTTTGCCGTCGCGAAATGCCTTGGCCATGGGCGCAAGCGCGAACGGCTGGAGGCCAGCCTTGCGGGCGCAGCGCCCGACCCCGCGCCACCGCAACGGATCGCCGTGATCGGCGGCGGTATCGCAGGGGCTGCCCTGTGCCGTGCCCTGGTGGCGGCGGGCCAGAGCCCTGTGCTTGTGGAGCGCGAGCTGCCAGGCGCTGGCGGATCCGGCTTTCCCGCGGCGCTCGTCACGCCCCGTCTCGATGCGGGCGATCCGGTCATCGCAGGCCTGCATGCCCAGGCCCTCGAGCGAGCGGGTGACCTGTATCGCCGGATCCCCACCGCCGTGACGGCAGAGACCGTCCTGCAACTGGCCCAGGCCCCGCGCGACCCGGCGCGTTTCGCCAGGATCGGAGCCCAGAGCCTCTGGCAGGCCGATGCCATGGTCCCTGTCGACGCGCATCAGGCCTCGGAGCGGCTGGCAGAGCCGGTGGAAACCTCCGGCCTGCTGATGCGGGGAGCCTTTGCCATCCAGCCGCGACCGATCCTCGACGCCTGGCTGGACGGGGTGGAACAGCTCCGGAGCGACGTCGCCCGGATCGAGCCTGTATCGTGCGGCTGGAGCCTGATGGATGCCGCGGGCAAGACCGTGCTGATGGTCGACGCTGTTGTCGTAGCCTCCGGCTGGGGAGCGGCCGCCCTCCTGCCCGACCTGCCGCTGGCCCCTGTTCGGGGTCAGGCCGACTGGGTCACCGGCACCATCCCCATGGCCACGGCCTGGGGCGGCTATATCGCGCCGTCTCCCAGCGGATTCCTGTACGGGGCGACCCACGATCGCGGCGATGTCGAGACCGATATCCGGGCGACCGACACGCTGCGGAACCGCTCGACCCTGTCCGCCCGCCTGCCCGAACTGGCGAGATGCGTCGTCGAGAGCGAGAGTCAGGCCCGGGCAGCGATCCGCGCAACCACGCCCGATCGTCTGCCGATCTGCGGGCCCGTGGACGGTCGTCCGGGGCTATGGGTGCTGACCGGGCTCGGGTCGCGCGGCTTCTGCCTGGCCCCGCTTTTGGCCGAGCATCTGGCCGCGATGATCGCCGGTACACCCTCGCCCCTCCCGATGGACTATGCCGACCGGCTGAGTCCGGCGCGGTTCGCAGCCCGCCAGACCTGAAGGCCCGACCTAGGCCTGAGGCTTCGGCTGGGCATAACCCAGACGCTGGTTCAGCTTCTCGATCAGGTCGATGGCCGTGTCGGCGATGACGGAGCCGGGCGGATAGACGGCCGCCGCCCCCATGTCGATCAGGGTCTGGACGTCGCCGGGCGGGATCACCCCGCCCACGGTGATCATGATGTCCGGACGACCGAGTTTGGCCAGTTCGGCCTTCAGCTCCGGCACCAGCGTCAGATGCCCGGCCGCCAGCGAGGACGCGCCAACCACATGGACATTGTTCGCCACGGCATCGCGCGCGGCCTCGGCCGGGGTCTGGAACAGGGGCCCAGCGACGGCATCGAGCCCGAGGTCGCCATAGGCGGTGGCGATCACCTTCTGGCCCCGGTCGTGGCCGTCCTGGCCCAGTTTGGCGATCAGGATGCGCGGAGGGCCACCGTCGTTCTCGACGAAGGCGGCGACCATGTCGCGGGCGCGGCTGATCTTCGGATTGGACCCGGCCTCGCGGGCGTAGACACCGGTCACGGTCTGGACGGTGGCGACATGGCGTCCGAACGCGGCCTCCAGCGCATCCGACATCTCGCCCACCGTGGCGTGGGCCCGGGCGGCCTGGACCGCCAGTTCCAGCAGATTGGCCGAACCGCGCGCACCCTCGGTCAGGGCCGACAGGGCCGCCTGGGTCTTCGTCTCGTCCCGCTCGGCCCGCAGCCGCTGCAGCTTCTCGATCTGACGGGCCCGGACCTCGGCATTGTCGACCTTCAGCATCGGGATGTCGTCGGAGGTGTCGGACAGATAGCGGTTCACCCCCACCACCGTTTGCTGGCCCGTATCGATGCGGGCCTGGGTCTTTGCCGAGGCCTCCTCGATCCTCAGCTTGGGCACGCCCGCCTCGATCGCTGCAGCCATGCCGCCGAGACCCTCGACCTCGGCCATCAGGACCCGCGCGCGCTCTGCCAGTTCATGCGTCAGCCGCTCGACATAGAAGCTCCCGCCCCAGGGATCGATCGTGCGGGTCAGGCCCGTCTCCATCTGAAGCAGCAGCTGGGTATTGCGCGCGATCCGGGCCGAGAAATCCGTCGGCAGGGCCAGGGCCTCGTCCAGGGCATTGGTGTGCAGACTCTGGGTCTGGCCTCCGGCGGCAGCCATGGCCTCGACCATGGTCCTCGGCACATTGTTGAACACGTCCTGCGCCGCCAGCGACCAGCCGGACGTCTGGCAGTGCGCCCGCAGCGACAGGGACCGCGCGTCCTTTGGTGCAAACTCCTTCTGCACCGCCTCGGCCCAGAGCAGACGCCCGGCGCGCAGCTTGGCCACCTCCATGAAATAGTTCATGCCGATCGCCCAGAAGAAGCTCAGGCGCGGCGCGAACCGGTCCACGTCCATGCCCGCCGCGACGCCCGCCCGGATGTATTCCAGCCCGTCGGCGAGGGTGTAGGCCAGCTCGATATCCGCCGAGGCTCCCGCCTCCTGCATGTGGTAGCCGCTGATCGAGATCGAGTTGAATTTCGGCGTCTCCTGCGCCGTCCAGGCGAAGATGTCGGCGATGATCCGCATGCTGGGTGCAGGCGGGTAGATATAGGTGTTGCGGACCATGAACTCCTTGAGGATGTCGTTCTGGATGGTCCCGGTCAGGGCGGCATGCGGCACGCCCTGTTCCTCGGCCGCCACGACATAGAGGGCCAGGATCGGCAGCACGGCACCGTTCATGGTCATGGAAACGCTCATCTGGTCCAGCGGGATGCCGTCGAACAGGGTCCGCATGTCCAGGATGGAATCGATCGCCACGCCGGCCATGCCGACGTCGCCCGCCACCCGGGGGTGGTCCGAGTCATAGCCCCGATGCGTCGCCAGATCGAAGGCGATCGACAGCCCCTTCTGCCCCGCTGCCAGATTGCGTCGGTAGAAGGCGTTGGAGGCCTCGGCAGTCGAGAACCCGGCGTACTGCCGGATGGTCCAGGGGTTGCCCGCATACATGGTCGGATAGGGTCCGCGCACATAGGGGGCGATGCCGGGGAGGCCGTCGACGAAATCCAGCCCTTCACGGCCTTCCGGACCGTAGGCAGCCGCGACGGTGATGCCCTCGGGCGTCAGCCAGGGATCGTGCGGCAAGGCCGGGCCCGCAGGCCTGGTGTCGAGCGCGATCTTCGAGAAGTCGGGGAAACCGGTCATCGGGCCATCTCCGTCCCGGGCGTCTCGAAGGCTTCTGCGAACCGGACGGGGTTGAGCGGTTCGCAATGATCTCCGCCGGTCCCGGCGTTGACCCGGGCCCCGGCCTCGACGGAGGCCTCCCGGACATCGGGGTCGACGAATTTCGTCACCCCGACGAGATGGGCAGCCCCGTTCTGATAGGCCGTGACGGTCGCTTCGCGCGCCCGGGCCACACGGGACTGGATCGTGCCGGCCTTCAGCGCCGCAATGACGCCGCCCTCGGCCTCGATGGCCTGGAAGGCGGCCCAGCCCGCCTCGGCCAGCTGCCGGGTCCGGGCGTCGAGGAACCAGGACCCCGCCGCAGGGTCATCGACCCGACCGATATGCGCCTCTTCCATCAGCACCAGCTGGGTGTTGCGGGCCTGTCTGCGGGCAAAGGCATCGGGACGACCCCGGGCCCGGGTGAAGCCGTCC
This sequence comes from Alphaproteobacteria bacterium, assembly GCA_003241825.1. GTDB lineage: Bacteria > Pseudomonadota > Alphaproteobacteria > Caulobacterales > Caulobacteraceae > Brevundimonas. Next base: position 4,126 of record QBLX01000037.1, on the reverse strand, counting down.
AGCACCACCGCATCGGCTCCGCCAACCGCACCGGCAAAGCCCGCCGCCGTAAGGCGGAGCAGATTGGGCCAGGGATCGCGGCCGCTCAGCATCCGGCGCGACGACCGTGCCTCGACCCGGGCCACCATCTCGAGGTCGAAAGCCCGGGTGATCGAGGCCCAGATCAGCCGAAGCGCCCGGACCTTTGCCAGGCTGTCAAAATACTCGGCATCGACCGACACGCCAAGGACCGTGCCTCGAAGCGCGGCCCCGGCGGTCATCCCCGCATCGACCCCGGCCCGGGCGTAGGCGACGGCACAGGCCGCTGCGAAGCCCAGCTCCTGACCCGCCGATCCTCCGGCCTCGTGCACGACCCGGCCACTGGCCAGAAAGAAGCTTGCCTCGGGATAGGCCCCGGCATGGCGAGCGGCCGTATTGGCCGAGAGGGAAATGTGTTCGTCGATCGACCGGGGCGATCCGCCGGCCTCGGCAAAGGCCGAGATCGGGTCGAGATGGAACATCAGCCGCGCGCGTGGCGAGCCCTTGGCCACGACCGCCAGCGCATTGGCGGCATCGGGCCCGCGCATTCCGGCATCCAGCGCCACCGGGGCCAGCTCGAGCGCCACACCCGTGAGGGCTCGCCCGAGCGGCTCGGAATCGTCCAGCACAGCCCCGGACAGGATCACCGAAGCCGCCCCGCCCTCGAGGTCGGCGAGCACCGCCGCATTGACCGCCTCGGGGTCCTCGCCCTCGACCAGGGTCCGCAGGTCCCAGGCCCGTCCGTCTGCATCCGATCCGCGCGGGGTCGACAGGGCACCGGCGCCATTGGCCTCGGCGTACAGCGGCAGCACCGCCGAGCCATCGGCATCCAGATGCACCAGGCTCTCGATCGGTCGGTCCTTCAGCGCCTTCCGGGCCAGATCACGCCAGGCGGCAGGGGCAGGGACGGGGAAGGTCTCGTTCATGCGCCTCTAATGCGTCCGCTCGCGCTGGCGGTCCAGACCCGAACGGTGAGCGTCAGGCCTGTCCGAGGCAGCGCAGGGCGACTTCCAGATTGCGCAGCCCGTCCTCGCCGGTCACGGCGGGGGTCTCGCCGGTACGGATCGCGTGGGCGAAGGCCTCGAGTTCGCGCTTCAGCGGCTCGCTGGGCCAGCTGTTGACAGCGCGGGTCTGGTAGCTGCCGTCCGGGGACTGGCCGAAATACTCGGTGACCTGGCGGGTGATCAGGTCGGCGACGACGAATTTGCCCTGGGTCGCCACCTGCAGGGTCCGCACCTTGTAGGGGGTCACCCAATTGGTCGTGATGTGGGCAATGACGCCATTTTCCATGCGGAACTGAAGCAGTGCCGTGTCCTCGCGCTCGGCGCGGGTGCGGGCCAGTTGTGGCTGGACCTCGGCCACTTCGGAGCCCGTCAGGTGGCGGATGATGTCGATGTCATGCACCGCGAGGTCGATGACCACCCCGACCTCTCCCATGCGCGGCGGAAACGGGCCGACGCGGGTGATCTGGATGGAGATGACCTGCTCGTCGGCGATGGCGCGTTTCACGGCCTCGACCGCCGGATTGAACCGCTCGACCTGCCCAACCATCAGGACCCGGTCATTGGCCTTGGCGGCATCGATCATGCGCCGGGCGTCGGCGACCGTGGCCGCGATCGGCTTTTCGACCAGCACATGGACGCCCCGCTCCAGCAGGGCCACGCCGAGGTCGGCATGGGTGCGATTGGGGGTGGAGACGACAGCAGCATCCAGACCGGCATCAACAAAGGCCTCGGCCGTCGTCACCGCCGTCGCGCCATAGACATCGGCCACGCCCTGGGCGGTGACAGCGTCCATGTCGAAGACATGGGTCAGGTCGTAGTCGCGCAGGTCCGACAGGACGCGGGCATGGTTGCGCCCCATGACGCCAACGCCGGCGACGCCGACACGCAGGGGGGGATTCGGGTTTGCGCTCATCGCCATCCCTTAGACCGTCCGTCAGGGCGTGCGAAGGGGCTGCACCGACGGACGGGACGGGCCGTTGCTAGTTCCGGCCCGGTCGGCGGGTTGGATCGGTCAGCCGGAAAAGGCTGGCATTCAGGCCGGAGGCCGGGGTCAGACTGGTCAGCTGGGTGCGTGTACGGCCACCCTGGGCATCGGTGATGGTCCATTCCTGCAGCCGCACCGGATTGCCGGCGAAGGCCAGGATGACCGAACCCTCGTTGGGTCGGCCCTGATCGCGTGCCGTGATCGCGAATGCGCCGGACTGCATGCGGGTGACGCGATCGATGCGGACGCCCTGATCCAGCCGCACATTGCGGGCGAGGAAGGTCGACAGCGGGGTGGCGCTGAGCGGAACCTGCTGGAAATTGTTCAGGCGCGGGTCGTAGCGTTTGACGTTGTTGCCATCCGAAACGACCAGCAGACCGGCAGGCTCGGTGTATTCGAACCGCATCTTGCCGGGACGCTGGAGCCAGAACCGCCCCGTGCGACGCTGGCCGCCGGGGCCGGTCTCGACGAAATTGCCCTGGGCCGTGGCCAGGTTCTGCAGATAGCTCTGGGCCTGGGCGAGGATCTCGCGGTCGGCGGCGGTCAGGGCAGACTGGGCAGCGGCAGGCAGGGCGGAAACGGTCGCGATGGCGGCGAGGCCGAAACCGAAGGTGCGGCGTGAGGCGTTCATGGTCGGTCTTTCTCCTCCGTCATCCCCGGCGGGCCGGAGATCGGGATGGTTGGTCAACGGTGACGTTCTGGCCCGGCGGCTTGTCGGTCTGATGACGCGAGCCTGACCATATTCCGGCGACGGGATGAAGCCACGTTCAGCTTTCCGGTTCCCCGGGACCATCCTTACATCGGTGGCGGTGCCGCCAGGATGTCGCGCTTGCCGGCATGGTTGGCCTGGCTGACCACGCCTTCCTGCTCCATCCGCTCGATCAGCGAGGCGGCGCGATTGTATCCGATCTGCAGCCGCCGCTGGACATAGGACGTCGAGGCCTTGCGGTCGCGCGTGACCACGGCCACGGCCCGGTCGTACAGGTCGTCGCCCGACCCGCCGCTGCCCGAACCTTCGTCCGTGAGCCCGTCGCTATCACCGTCCGGATCATCGGTGATCAGGTCCAGATAGTCGGGCTCGGCCTGGGCACGCAGGTGTTTGCAGACGTCCTCGACCTCCGCATCCGTCACGAATGGCCCGTGGAGGCGGGTGATCCGTCCGCCGCCAGCCATGTAGAGCATGTCGCCCTGGCCCAGCAGTTGCTCGCCGCCCTGTTCGCCCAGGATGGTGCGGCTGTCGATCTTGGAGGTGACCTGGAACGAGATCCGGGTCGGGAAATTGGCCTTGATGGTGCCCGTGATCACGTCGACCGAAGGCCGCTGGGTCGCCATGATCAGGTGGATGCCTGCGGCTCGTGCCATCTGGGCCAGACGCTGCACAGCCCCCTCGACGTCCTTGCCCGCGACCAGCATCAGGTCGGCCATCTCGTCCATCACCACGACCAGATAAGGCAGGGGCTCGGGCCGGATCTTCTCGGATTCATAGACAGGGCGCCCCTGGTCGTCGAAGCCGGTCTGGACTGTCCGCTCGAAATGTTCGCCCTTGGCCTGGGCCTCTCGCGCCCGCTCGTTGTAGCTGGCGACGTTGCGCACCCCCAGTTTGGACATGCGGCGATAGCGGTCCTCCATCTCGCGCACCGTCCATTTCAGGGCCACGACGGCCTTCTTGGGATCGGTCACGACCGGGGCGAGCAGGTGCGGGATGCCGTCATAGACCGACAGTTCCAGCATCTTGGGGTCGATCATGATGAACCGGCACTCGGCCGGTGAGTGCCGGTAGAGGATCGACAGGATCATCGCATTGACCCCGACCGACTTGCCCGAGCCGGTGGTACCCGCGATCAGCAGGTGGGGCATTCGCGCCAGGTCGGCGACATAGGGCTCGCCGCCGATGGTCTCGCCCAGCGCCAGCGGCAGCAGGTTCGACGCCTTGTCATATTCGCCGGACGCCAGCAGGTCGCGCAGATAGACGGTCTCGCGCTTGGCGTTGGGCAGTTCGATGCCGATGGCGTTGCGCCCCTGGACCACGCTGATGCGGCAGGCGCGGGCCGACATCGAGCGGGCGATGTCATCGGACAGGGCCACGACGCGCCCGTGCTTGACCCCTGCGGCGGGGACC
>QBLX01000036.1 GCA_003241825.1 Alphaproteobacteria bacterium | reverse complement strand
GGGTCGAGCAGGGGGCGGCGGACCAATCGGTTCGCCGCCCTTTCTTTTTGCGCCGCAGAAAAACCATCGGCCATCGTCAAGCGTTGGCGAAGGGCGGCCTGCCGCCACTTTCAGTCAAACGATCCCGGATCCGTTATGCTCACAACGCTCGCCTTTGCCGCCCTGCTTTCGCTCCAGTCGGTTCCGCAGGACGGACCTGTGGTCACGGCTGCGCCCGGGGCGGGCCAGGAGACGGCATCCGAAGTCCGGCTTCGGGAAGCTCTGGCCTATTCGAACCCCCTCCCGCGCGGGGCTCCCACCGACGACTATCCTCTGGTGGCCTGGTGCGATGCACTGGTCAGCGGCCATGTTGCCCTCGGGGAGACCTTGACCAACCGTGCGCCAGAGGACCTCGAGATCATGCGTCTCGGACGCCTCGAGGCGTCAGATTTCCGGTCCGCGGTTTCGGCAGCAACGCCTCGCCAGTCGGCAGCCAGCCGGGCTGCAGCAAGGGCTGCCGCCGCAGACGTAACGGCCCGTTGGACGCCACTGCTGGGTCAGGCCGACGAAGCGACTCGTAGTCGTGCATTCGGACTGTTCTTCGGCCTGCCCGGCCGCTGTGAACATGCCGCACGTCGTATCCGCGAGAACATCACCACCCCTCCGGCCAGTCTGACCGAAGTCGGACTGAGATCAGAAGGCGTTGATCGTCCCTAGGCCACGTCAGGCGGCAGCGTCGCGCACCGCGGCGACGCCGGGATCGTAGTTCAGGATGGGTGACAACCAGCGCTCGCAGGTCTCGACATCCCAGCCCTTGCGCGCAGCATAGTCCTCGACCTGATCCCGATCGATCTTTCCGACGCCGAAATAATGACTTCCGGGGTGGCCGAAATACAGACCCGACACTGAGGCGGGTGGGGTCATGGCAAATGACTCGGTCAAGGCCATGCCTGCATTGGCCTCGGCATTCAGTATACGGAACAAGGTAGCCTTTTCCGTGTGGTCGGGCTGTGCCGGATAGCCCGGCGCAGGCCGTATTCCTTGATACTGTTCAGCAATCAGCTCGTCGGTCGTCGTTTCTTCGTCTGCGGCGTAACCCCAGAGTTCGGCGCGGACTTTCTTGTGCAGGGCTTCGGCAAAGGCTTCGGCGAGGCGGTCGGCCAGAGCCGATGCCATGATGGCGGAATAGTCGTCACCCGCGTCCTTGAACCGTTTGGACGCTTCAAGCTCTCCATGGCCCGTCGTCACCGCGAAGGCTCCGATATAGTCGGCGGTCGATGGCCCTTCACGAGGCGCGATGAAGTCTGAAAGGGCAAGGTTGGGCTTGCCGTTTGCCTTCTTGATCTGCTGACGGAGGGTATGGAAGCGTGCGAGTTCCTGACTGCGGGTCTCGTCCTCGAAGACGATGATGTCGTCACCTTCGGCTTGTGCGGGCCAGAAGCCGACCACGCCGCTCGCGGTGAACCACTTCTCGTCGATAATCCGCTTCAGCATGACCTTCGCGTCGGCGAAAAGGTCTTTGGCGGCTTCACCGACAATCTCGTCGTCAAGTATCTGGGGGTAGCGTCCGATAAGCTCCCAGCTGGCGAAGAACGGCGTCCAGTCGATGTGGTCCGCCAGATCAGCGAGGTCCCAGCTGTCGAAGGCCTTCACGCCGATGAAGGATGGTGCGCACGGCATGTGGACAGCGGGATCGAGCCTGAAGGCGTTCTTGCGGGCTTCGCTCAGCGTCGCGCGTGCCTTGACCTCCTGGCCACGCGCATACTGCTCGCGAATGCGGATGTACTCATCGCGCGTCACGGCCTCGTTTCGGGACCGCTCGGTCTTGGACAGCAGGCCGGAGACGACTCCCACGGCGCGGCTGGCATCCACGACATAGGTGGTGGAGCCTTTGCGATAGCCGGGCTCGATCTTCACCGCCGTATGGGTCCGGCTGGTCGTTGCCCCGCCGATCAGCAGGGGAATGTCAAAGCCCCGACGCTCCATTTCACGGGCCACAAAGACCATTTCATCGAGGCTCGGCGTGATAAGGCCCGACAGCCCGATGATGTCGACGTTATGCTCGATCGCAGCATCGAGGATGCGGTCAGCGGGGACCATCACGCCGAGGTCGATGACCTCGTAGTTGTTGCACTGCAGGACCACGCCGACGATGTTCTTGCCGATATCGTGGACGTCACCCTTGACGGTCGCCATCAGGATGCGACCTGCCTGCTCACGGGGCTTGCCGGCCTTTTCGGCCTCCATATAGGGCTCCAGCCAGGCCACGGCCTGTTTCATCACCCGTGCCGACTTGACGACTTGCGGAAGGAACATCTTCCCGGCACCGAACAGGTCGCCAACGACGTTCATGCCGTCCATCAAGGGGCCCTCGATGACATGCAAGGGACGCTCGGCCTCAAGGCGGGCCTCTTCGGTGTCAGCGTCAATGAACTCCGTGATGCCGTTGACCAGCGCGTGCTCGATCCGCTTGCCGACTGGCTGGTCCCGCCATTTCAGATCGACGACCCGCGCCACGCCCTTGTCACCCTTGTAGTTGGGCGCGATGTCCACCAGCCGCTCGGTGTTCGAGACATTGGTTCGCTGCGGCCGATTGAGGATCACGTCCTCGACCGCCTCGCGCAGGGTCGCATCGATGTCGTCGTAGACCGGCAGGTCGCCGGCGTTGACGATCCCCATGTCCATGCCCGCCTTGATGGCGTGGTACAGGAAGACGCTGTGGATCGCCCGGCGAACGGGTTCATTGCCGCGGAAGCTGAACGAGACATTCGACACACCGCCCGAAATCCGGGCGTAGGGCAGGGCGCGCTTGATCTCGGCCGTGGCCTCGATGAAGTCGACGGCATAGTTGTCGTGCTCCTCGATCCCCGTCGCCACGGCGAAGATGTTGGGATCAAAGATGATGTCCTCGGGCGGGAAGCCGACCTCTTCCACAAGGATACGATAGGCCCGGGTGCAGATCTCGATCTTGCGCGCGGCGGTGTCGGCCTGCCCGACCTCGTCGAAAGCCATGACCACGACGGCAGCACCGTATCGCAGGCATTTGACAGCCTGTTCGCGGAAGGCGTCCTCGCCCTCCTTCATCGAGATCGAGTTCACGATCGGCTTGCCCTGAACGCATTTCAGCCCGGCCTCGATTACCTCCCACTTGGAGCTGTCGATCATCACTGGCACGCGGGCGATGTCAGGTTCGGCCGCGATGAGGTTCAGGAATGTGACCATGGCCGACTTCGAGTCGAGCAGACCTTCGTCCATGTTGATGTCGATGATCTGGGCCCCGGCCTCGACCTGTTGCCGGGCAACGGTCAAGGCCGCAGAATAGTCGCCTTCGACGATCAGCTTCTTGAACTTGGCTGAGCCGGTGACGTTGGTTCGCTCACCAACATTGATGAAGGTAGGTCTCACAAGCTTACTCCGCTCATCCAGCAAACGCCGGGACCCGGTCCCTTGGTGAGGCACGGTGCGTGGGGTGGATGGTGCAGGAGTGCAGGCTCTCGTTGTCGCCCCAGGAACGACCTCTCGGCTCGAAACCGGATAAGCGAATACTGGTCGTCATCACGCCACCATTTCGAAGGGTTCGAGCCCGCTCAACCGCATGGCGACCGGTCGCTCCGGGATTTCGCGGGTCGGCAGTTTCGAAACGGCGTCCGCCGTGTGTTTGATATGCTCGGGCGTCGTGCCGCAGCAGCCACCCACGATATTGACCAATCCGGATGCGGCCCATTCCTCTATGAAGTGGGCGGTCTGATGGGGCTCCTCGTCGTACTGGCCCATGGCGTTGGGCAGGCCGGCGTTAGGATAGGCGGCCACAAGGGTGTCAGCGACCCTGCTCAGTTCGGCGATGAACGGCCGCATGAGATCAGCCCCGAGGGCGCAGTTGAACCCGATGGCAAAGGGCTTGGCGTGCCGGACGCTGTTCCAGAAGGCCTCGGCCGTCTGACCTGACAGGGTCCGGCCCGACCGGTCGGTGATGGTACCGGAAATCCAGATCGGCAGCGGCTCCAGGCCCTCGTCCTCGAGGTCCTTGATGGCCTTGATACAGGCCTTGCAGTTCAGCGTGTCGGTGATGGTCTCGATCAGATACAGATCGACCCCGCCCTCGTGCAGCGCCCGTACCTGATGGCGATAGGCCTCATAGACCTGATCGAAGGTTACCAGGCGCGCGCCCGGGTCATTCACATCGGACGACATCGACAGCATCTTGTTCAGCGGTCCGATCGAGCCAGCGGCGAAGCGCGGCTTGTGAGGCTCCATTTCCGTCCAGCGATCGGCCGATGCGCGGGCCAGTTTTGCCCCCTCAAGATTGATGTCCCATACAGACTGCGTGTCCAGATGGTAGTCGTCCTGGGCTATGGTCGTGGCGGAGAAGGTGTTGGTCTCCGAGATATCGGCACCGGCAGCAAAATACTGGTCGTGCAGGTCAGCGATCACGTCCGGCCGCGTCAGGCACAGGATGTCGTTGTTGCCTTTCATCTGGCCGACGTGGCCAGCGAACCGGTCGCCGCGAAAGTCGTCTTCGGACAGTTCTCGGCGCTGGATCATGACGCCCCACGATCCATCCAGCACCAGAATACGCTCTTTGGCGGCCTGATGCAGGGCGGCGATGCGTTCGACGCGGGTCATGCAGAAGCTTTCTGTTCGCGGACGCCCAGCACCCGGCAGATTGCATAGACGAGGTCGGCCCGGTTCAGGGTGTAGAAGTGGAAGTCGGAAAACCCTTCTTCCTGAAGCCGCGCACAGGTCTCGGCCGCGACCGAAGCGGCCAGCAGCTTGCGCGTCTCCGGGTCGTCGTCCAGCCCGTCGAAATGCGCCGCCAGCCAGGCGGGAACCGAGGCTCCACAGGATACGCTCATCCGCTGCAGCCCGCCGAAATTCGAAACCGGCATGATCCCCGGGATCAGCGGAATGGTGACGCCAGCGGCGCGGATCCTGTCCCGAAACCGGAGGAAGGCGTCAATGTCGAAAAAGAACTGGCTGAGGGCCCGCGTAGCCCCTGCATCGACCTTGGCCTTCAGGACGTCGATGTCGTGCTCGATCGAAGGACTTTCCGGATGTTTCTCGGGATAGGCTCCGACCGTGGTCTGAAATCCACCGATGCGCTGGATGGCCTGGGCCAGTTCCGTCGCATTGGCGTATCCATCGGCGCGAGGCTCATAAGCCCCTCCGATCCCGGCACCCCCGGGAGGGTCACCGCGCAAGGCTACGATGTGGTCAACCCCGATGCTCTTGTAATCCGCAATGACCTGATCGACCTCGTCGCGACTGGCCTCGACGCAAGTCAGGTGAGCCGCGGGCTTCAGGGTGGTTTCTGCCAGTATCCGCTGAACCGTGCGGTGGGTCCGTTCCCGCGTTGACCCGCCCGCACCATAGGTCACCGACACGAAGTCCGGATTGAGCGGCTCGAGCCGGCGAACGGCTTTCCAGAGATTGGCTTCGGCCTCGTCGGTCTTTGGCGGGAAGAACTCGAACGACACTCGCACAGGGTTGGCGTTCTCTCCCGCACGTGCCACGGGCCCGAGGGGCGACAACAGCAGCGCTCGGGCGTCTGCCAGGGTCGGAGCTGGTGGGGATGCGATGTTGGCCGTCATGCGGCTTGTCTTTCTATCAGGACGGGGCGGGTCGCTGGCCAGATGGTCACGGTCAGGCCATCCGTGTCGGGTGGCAGGGCAACTGGCGCACCGGGAGCAAGCCCGGCGTCATTTAACCAGCGCGCGATCTCGTCATCGGAAAATCCAAGACGCCGATGCTGATGCTCGTCGCGAAGGCTTTCCAGCTTGTGGGGGGCAAAATCGATGATCAGCAGACGCCCGCCGGGGCCTACTAGGCGAGCGGCCTCCACGACCGCGGCATGGGGATCGACCAGGTAGTGCAGAACCTGATGCACCAGCACCAGGTCGGCACTTTGAGCGGGGAGGCGTGTTGCGAAGATATCGCCGTGCCGCAACTCGACCCGGTCCAACCCGGCGCGGGTGACGTTGGTGCGCGCGATGTTCAGCATGTTGTGACTGAGGTCTAGCCCGATGGACATCAAGGACCGCTTGCCGAGCAGCGTCAGCATTCGGCCCGAACCGGTCCCGAGATCGACAATCCTCTGGAACGGGCCAGGCCCTGCGGCAGCCTCGATTGCTGCCTCAACAGCCGTCTCGGGCACATACAGGGATCGGATGCGGTCCCACTGTGGCGCGACCTTTTCGAAATAGGCAGCAGCCGCGGCTGCGCGCTCGGTCCGCACCTCCTCCAGTCGCTCGTGGTCGGCAAGGCCGGCCTCGTCGTCAAGGAGATCCAGAATCGTGTTGACCAGTCGTTGTGTCCGCGGATCGGCGCTGATGCGGTAGAAGACGCGCGCACCGTCTGGAAAACGCTCGATCAGTCCGGCATCTGTCATGAGCTTCAGATGACGGGAGACCCGAGGCTGGCTCTGGTCCAGCACACGTGACAGCTCCATCACCGACAATTCCTCGGCCGCCAGAAGAGCCAGCACCCGCAGCCGCGTCGGCTCTCCGGCGGCACGCAAGGCGTCCACAGTCTGGTCGGCGGTCAGTGTCATGAAATCATATAACGATATCCTTATATGATTTGGCAAGGGTAAAGCGGTGTTGTTCTGCCGCGAGCGGCTGATGCGCCGACGGATCAACCCTGCAGCACCGTTACAGCAGCATCGGCAGCAGAGGTCGCCATGAGAAACAAGATCATTCCTTGTACCCTGATCGTGATCGTCGTGACGGCTTGCGGGATCGGTCCGGCCGCCGCTCAGGTCAGGGGCAGCATGATCCCCCCGGAAACACTGGAAGTCTCGCTGCAGCGGTCTGACCGCATGTTCGATCGTATGGATGCCGATGCCGACGGCGCACTTACTGAGGCCGAAATCGCGGCCATGGGCCAGCGGGCGCGAGGGCAAGGCGGCCCGGGCGGCGGCGCAGCCCTGCAGGGAGGCGGTCGCGGTGCCGGCATGATGGCCCGGATGTTCGCAACCGCGGACATGGATGGTGACACCCGGATTACCCGCGATGAAATGCGTACCTCTGCGACAGCCCGGTTCCGCGAACAGGACAGGAATGGAGACGGACTTGTCTCTGCGGACGAACGGCCAGCCTTTTCGCGCCCTCCCGGTGGAGGCTTTGGTTCCCCTTCGTCCGGGGATCAGATGCCGCCCATTGGTGATCCATCCGGCGACTAGGCCCTTACCGGCGTCACAGCAGGTGATCCCTTAAGGACGGCCTGAAGGTTCTGGATCAGCAGCATCAGCATGCCCTGAACCGCCTCTGTGGTCGCGCCGCCCGTGTGAGGGGTCAGGACGGTATTGGGCACGTTGGCCCATCGCGCCGGATTGGTCGGCTCATCCAGAAAAACGTCCAGCGCCGCCTGACCCAGCCGTCCGTCCTGGAGGGCTGAGATCAGTGCGTCCTCGTCTACCAGCTGCCCGCGCGCGACATTGATCAGAAGCCCGTTCGGGCCAATCGCGTCGATGATTTCACCCGAAATCATTCCGCAATTGGTGTCATCTGCCCTGCAGGCGATGAGCAGGACGTCGCTGGTCTTTGCGAGTGCCAGCAGACTGTCCGCCCGTGGCCAGGGGCTGGCCTTCTCGCGAGGGCCCCACCAGGAGATCGTCATCCGTATCGCCGCCGCGCGGTGAGCGACAGCTTGTCCGATATCGCCCAGCCCGACGATGCCCAGTTTCTGGTTCTTCAGTGACGGGGTCATCAGCCGGTTGTCCAGTATCCACGTGCCTTCCTTCACGGCCCGGTCGCCATCGACGATGCGCCGCCGCGCAGCAAGGATCAGACCGACTGCGTGGTCGGCCACGTCCTCGTGGTTCACGCCCGGCGCGTGGGTGACCGTCAGACCCCTCGCGTGACACCAGTCGACATCAATGCCGTCATATCCAGCTGTAAAGCAGGCGACATGGGTCAGGTTCGGCAGGCGTTCGATCAGGTCCTTGTCCAGCGCGAACTCTCCCGCCACCACGATCGCGCGGACGTCGGCCTGAGCCTCTATCGGCGGGCCTTCCCACAGGCGATAGACGGTGCAGAAGCTTTCGAGGAAGCCGGTCACAGGGCCAAGGTGACGCTGCATGATCAGAACGGAGGGACGGCTGGACATAGCCTATTCTCACGCGTGATCGGGCGCCTGACCAGTCGCAACGCGCTTATGACGCTGCGAACAGCAGTCGACCTTCCCCCATACGCTCGCGCAGGGTCGGCAGATCGGCATGGGAAAGAGAGAAACAGCCATAGGACCGGCCCAGCTTTCCTTCCCGGGCCAGAAAATCCGGATCGGCATAGTCGGCTCCGTGGACGATGATGGCCCGCTCTCGGGCCCTGTCGTTGGAGTATTCGAGTCCGTCCAGCAGCACATTCGCGCCCTGCTGGCTGCCCCAGCTCGCACCCGCTGTCGCATAGGCACCAAGGGATGACATGAAGCTGTCAGGTGTATTGGAGAAGTCATGGGCAAAGCCGGAGTGGGTTGGGTCCGAACCCCGACCGTGGGTCGTTCGAAAGGCGTTCACCTCACCCTGCAAAAGATCGACCTCGTACAGACGGGGCTCGCCCGAGTATCTCCGGAAGTCGACAAGATACATGCGATCGCGCAGCGGGATGCGACGGTGATGTATGTCCAGCGCGGCCATGGCGCGCTGCATCAGGTCCTTGTGAATGAAACCGGACGGATCAAGGGGGAGAGGCGGCACCTGGGTTACGGCGAGGGCAGGGGGTGCAGCGAGCGTTGCAGTTGCAGTCGGTAATGTCGCCGTCAGGGCCACCGGAGAGGGCCTGACCGACGCGCACCCGCCCAGCATTGCTGTGCCGCCAAGGATCAAACTGCGCCGAGAAAGCTGCATGCAGCGTCCTTGTTTCAAGTCCCTCAGGGGCAGGTTGTTCACCAAGCGAACGGCCTGAGCAACCGGAGCCTTGGCGATCCGTGTGGGCGCGCTATGGTGACCGCGAGGACAGGGGACTGAAGATGACAAGAATTTCCACAATTGTGGCCGCGATTGTGGCCTGCGCCACGCCGGCGCTGGCTCAATCTGGGCAGACCGCTGCGGCTGGAGCCGTTCCGCCACAACCCACGTTCGTCCAAGTCGGGCGACTTCTGGCCGATCCGGAATCCGGCAACGTCCTGCGCGATAAAACTATCGTGATCGAAGGGTCGCGGGTGGTCGAGATCCGTGACGGGTTCGTCGGCGAGGGGCGCGTGATCGATCTGCGGGACGCCTTCGTCCTGCCTGGTCTGATCGACAGCCACGTGCATCTGACAGGTCAGCAGAATCCGAATGGACGGCTGGAAGAGGTCACCCAGTCCAACGCCGAACAGGCGATGGTCGGGGCTGGTTATGCCCGAAAGACGCTGATGGCCGGGTTCACCACCGTAGCCGACCTGGGGGCGAGCAATGAGGCGATCTTTGCGCTGCGTGACGCGGTCCGGCGCGGCGATGTGCCCGGACCCCGGATTATCGCATCCGGCTCCGCCGTGTCGGTCCACGGTGGCCATGGTGACACGAACGGTTACCGGGAGGACGTGATGCACCTGTTGTCGCCCGAAAGCGTCTGTTCGGGTGCCGAGGATTGCCGCCGGGCCGTCCGGCTCCAGGTCCGCGCCGGAGCTGACATTATCAAGATCACGGCGACGGGCGGCGTTCTGTCCAACACTGCTGCGGGCTTGAGCCAGCAGTTCACCGAGGACGAACTGGCCTCGATCGTCGAGGTCGGGCATCGCATGGGCCGGCGGGTGACAGCCCACGCCCATGGTGCCGATGGCATCAACGCGTTCCTGAAGGCGGGTGGCGACTCGATCGAGCATGGCACCTACCTCGATGAGGAATCGATCCGGCTGTTCCGCCGTGAGGGTGTCTATCTGGTCCCGACACTGCTGGCGGGCGACTTCGTCGCGCGAGTTGCTTCAGGTCCTGCCAATTTCTTCACGCCTGCCCAGACGGCAAAGGCCCTGGAAGCCGGGCCGAGAATGCTGGACATGGCCCGCCGCGCGCATGAGGGCGGCGTGCGAATCGCTTTTGGAACGGATACGGGCGTCTCCGCCCATGGCGACAATGCACAGGAGTTCAGCCTGCTCGTTCGCGCGGGGCTGACGCCGCTTGAAGCCATTCAGGCGGCCACAGTCGATGCTGCGGACCATCTTCAATTGTCGAATGAAGCAGGAAGGATTGCCCCAGGCATGCCGGCGGACATGGTTGCCGTTCGCGGTGATCCTCTGGCCGATGTGAGCGAACTGGAGCGGATGCGGTTCGTCATGCGGGCAGGGATCATCCACCGCGACGATCGCTGAATGAAAAGGCCCGCTCTTCGCATGAAGAGCGGGCCTGATCCATCGCAGGCCCCTGGGATCAGGTACTGCGAAGCGATCCGTTCAGGCCGGCAGGGAAGAATCCGCCGCTGGTCGCGCCTGCTGCAGCCGTCAGATAAACGATGTTCAGCACCTGCTGCGTGGTCCGGCTGTAGGCGACGCCGTTGGCGTCCAGCGGCACGATGTTGGACGCTGCAGTATTGCCGGCACCCGTAGGGCTGATGCCCTGGTCCAGATCCGTCGAGCCATCAAGACTGTCGCGAGCGTTGGAAATGGCGTCTGCACTCGTCCGCAGCGCCGGGGTTGAGACACCCTTGGCGTAAAGGACCGTGCGTACGAGCCCCGCGTGATAGGCCTCGGCTGCGAGGATACCGGCTGCGGCTTCCAGATAGGTCTTGTTGTTCAGAAGCGGCGACGCGCCCTTGTAGGCCGTGACCCCGACGTCCTCGAAAATGTAGGCACCGAGCAGGAAGTTCTCGTCAGAGGCATAAGGGTCGAATGTGGCACCGGCACCGATGAGGCCGGATGCACGGGCAGCATTCGAGAAGGCCGAGTTAGGCCCGACGCCGACATCGATGGTGGGCTGGGCGACGGCATTGCTTCCGAGCACCTGACGCAGGAATTTGACATGGACGATCTCGTCCTGGGCAATTTCGTTGGCATATTGCCGGACGACCGGGTCCACGAAAGCGACCTGACGTCCGCCTGTCACGCCACCCTGCGTGCCCACACCCGTCAGGTCAGCATTAGCAAGGCCTGTCCCGAATGCCGCAAACGAATAGAACTGGGCCTCGAGGTATTCGAGGTTCAGTGCGAAATTCAAAACCGCAAAATCTGCAGCATCGTTGCTGGGCGGCGGGCTCTGGGCGACGGCGTTGCCGGCCGAGCTCCCGCAGGCGCTGAGAACTGCGCCCCCGGCGGCCCCGACGGCGAATCCACCACTGAGTTTAAAGAAGTTGCGACGGTCGTCACGACGCTTCACGCGTGCATCGAGAGCATTCAGGATCAGATCGGTTTTGGACATGGCTTGGTTCCTCCGTTGGAACACGAGCTACGGAGCCAAACCGCCTGGGCCTCAGCTTGACTATAAATAAAATGAGTTGGTCGTTGCCGCACTGACTCGCGGGGAGGGATACCGGTACACCTGACAGGCGAGGGGTGTTGCCATAGAAACTTTGCTGGGGTCTTGGTCTGTTAACGAAAGTTAAGGACCTGCTAACCATGCGCCGCGCCCTCCACATCGGCATTTTCATCGGTACCCTGATTGGTATGTCCGCCTGTGCGAGCAGCGAGACGGTTCCTGTCGCGGCTCACGCCATCGCCGAAGCGGCGCGTCTCGCCTGACCACAAGGAAATCATGGCGAAAAAAGCTGACCTCGACTAAGAGGGGTGCTGCGGATGCCGAGTGTCGCGCCGCGCCGGTTTTAAAACCCCCTCGATGTTACTGATCGCCACTGTCGTCGTTGTGCTCCTCGTAGTGCTGAACGGCGTGTTCGCCATGACCGAGTTGGCGGTCGTTTCGTCCCGAAAGTCCAAGCTGCAGAGCCGGGCCGAGCGAGGCGACAAGGGAGCTCGAGCAGCGCTTAAGCTGGCAGAGAACCCCACCCATTTCCTGTCTGCCGTTCAGGTCGGGATCACATCGATCGGCATTCTCGCGGGTGCCTATGGGCAGGCCACGATCGCAGGCGAACTCAACCTGATTCTCGAAGCGTCATTCCCGATGCTGGCGGCCTATACGGAGATCTTCTCGACCGCGCTCGTCGTTATCTGCATCACCTATGTCTCGCTGATTGTTGGTGAGCTGGTACCGAAGCGGCTGGCACTGATCTTTCCCGAGAGTATCGCCTCCAAGATGGCGGCCCCGATCTCCACGGTTGCGATCGTGCTTTATCCCTTTGTTCTTCTTCTCACATCGTCCACTTCCGCGATTCTCAAGCTCATGGGCGTGAAGGACCGGGACGGTTCCGACGTCACGCAGGAGGAGGTCGAGACGATGATCGCCGAGGGCACTTCGGCGGGTCTGATCGAGCCTGAAGAGCAGACGATGATCGAGGAAATCCTGCGGCTGGGTGACCGGCCGATTCGGGTTGCCATGACGCCGCGCCACCAGGTCTTCTGGGTCGCTCTGGACGACACCGATGCGGTGCTTCGCGAAGAGGTCCGCACCTGCCCGTACTCGCGGATCGTGGTCGCGCGCGAGAGTGACGTGGATAACCCCCTCGGCGTGGTCCACAAGAAGGACCTGCTGGACAGCCTGCTCGACAATGGCGAATTCAACATCGAGAAGCATATCCAGCTTCCGGCCTTCATTCCGCAATCCACATCAGTGCTCAAGGCTCTGGAAATCCTGAAGTCGTCCAAGGTCCACATGGCCTTTCTGGTCGACGAATTCGGGGCCTTCGAGGGTGTGGTGACTGCCACCGACCTGCTGGAAATGATCGCTGGTGACTTTGATGAGGGTCATGACGCGGCTGAGCAGATGGTGCGTCAGCGCGAGGACGGGTCGTGGGCAGTGGATGGTCAGACCGATCTCGACGAGCTCGCCGACATACTGGGTGAGGACTTCGGCGAGGCCGAGGGCTTCCATACGATTGCCGGACTGGTGCTGCATCAGCTTTCGCGGGTTCCCGAGGAGGGCGAAATCCTTCAGCTCGGCCGGTTCGAGGTAGAGATCATCGATATGGATGATCGCCGCATCGACAAGCTCATCTTCCGACAGATCGTGAGGCGCGAGGACGAGGCTCGCGCCGTTGCCGAGCATTTCGACGACTGACGCTTCGTCCGGTTTGCGCTTGAAAACCCCAAGCCAGTCAGGCATACGCCCCCCTCTGGCGAATGACGTGTGTCGAGGGGAAACCCAAGATATGTGTTGTCCGTTCGGGACCCTAGGAGTTTAGCTCAGCTGGTAGAGCACCGGTCTCCAAAACCGGGGGTCGTGGGTTCGAATCCCCCAACTCCTGCCATCCCCTGTCGCAACCGTGTGGTAGTCCCCATCTGGGGCGACAGGATAACGACGATGAAGAGACCCTGATGGCCAAGGCCAAGACACCCGGCGGACGTCGCCCCTCAGCGGGGGCCAAGGTCCAGAGCGCAGCAGCCGGTCAGACGGTGACCGTCGACGCGCCTTCGCCGAAGAAGCGTACGTCACCCGGCCAGTTCATGAGCCAGGTTCAAGCCGAGGGCCGCAAGATTGTCTGGCCGTCGCGCAAGGAAACCTGGATCACGTCGGTTATGGTTTTCATCATGGTGGTCCTGGCGGCCATCTTTTTCTGGATTGTGGACACGGGCCTAAGCTTCGCGTTCCGCCAGATTATCTCGATCGGCTCCTGAGGAGGGCTCCCCCATGACCGACGCCACGCTCGACACCAAGCCCGCCGCCAATCCACGCCACAAGTGGTACATCGTCCACGCCTATTCGAATTTCGAAAAGAAGGTTGCCCAGCACCTGACGGATCAGGCACGGCAGCAAGGCCTGTCCCATTGTTTCTCGGAAATTCTGGTCCCGACCGAAGACGTCGTCGAGATCCGTCGCGGTCGGAAGGTGAACTCCGAGCGTAAATTCTTCCCGGGCTATGTCCTGGTGAAGATGGAACTGACCGACGACGCCTACCACCTGGTCAAGAACACGCCCAAGGTCACGGGCTTCCTCGGCGCTGCGGGTGGCACCAAGCCGCTGCCAGTGTCCGAACGCGAGGTCCAGAACATCATCGGTGCCGTCCAGGAAGGCGTCGAGCGTCCGAAGCCCACGATCCGCTTCGACATCGGGGAAACCGTCAAGGTCATCGACGGACCCTTTGCCAGCTTCGAAGGCCAGGTGGAGAGCGTGGACGAAGGCGCTGCGCGTCTGCGCGTCGCGGTTTCGATCTTCGGTCGTCCCACGCCGGTCGATCTGGAATACAATCAAGTCGAAAAGAACGCGGGCTAGAGCCGGCGTCCAGCCAACAGTCTGACGGCTGGGCGGGATACGTTGCTTCGCATCGTCCGCTCTGCTAAACGCGCGCCTCCTGTGGCCAAGGCTGCGGGACAAATCCGTGGAAGGCAGCCATGCCGCACCACGGCTCACCGGTCCGGCCTGAACCCCGGACCTTCATCAGGAGAGACCAATGGCCAAGAAGATCCTCGGCTATATCAAGCTGCAGGTGCCAGCTGGTTCCGCAACGCCTTCGCCCCCGATCGGGCCGGCACTGGGACAGCGCGGCGTCAACATCATGGGCTTCGTCAAGGAGTTCAACGCGCGCACCGAGAAGGAAGTCAAAGGCACGCCCTTGCCGACCGTGATCACGGTCTATCAGGACAAGAGCTTCACCTTCGTCACCAAGACCCCGCCCGCGACCCACTATCTGAAGCAGGCTGTTGGCATCACGTCAGGCGCCAAGCTCACCGGCCGCGAGACGGTCGGCAAGGTCACCCGCACGCAGCTGCGCGAGATCGCCGAGAAGAAGATGAAGGATCTGAACGCTAACGACATCGAGGCCGCTGCCAAGATCATCGAAGGCTCGGCCCGCGCGATGGGCCTGAACGTGGTGGAGAAGTAAGCCATGGCCAAGTCAACAAAACGCATCCAGGCGCGTACGCACGATAACGTCGCCCTGCTGGCCTTCTCCGACGCTGTGAAAATGGTGAAGGAAAACGCTTCGGCCAAGTTTGACGAGTCGATCGAGATCGCCGTCAACCTCGGTGTCGATCCCCGTCATGCTGACCAACAGGTTCGCGGCGTGGTCAATCTGCCCTCCGGCACGGGCCGTGACGTCCGCGTCGCCGTTTTCGCCAAGGACGCCAAGGCAGCCGAAGCTCTGGCGGCTGGTGCAGACATTGTGGGTGCCGAGGATCTTTACGAGAAGATCAACGGCGGCTTCATGGACTTCGACCGCGTGATCGCTTCGCCGGACATGATGGCCCTGGTGGGTCGTCTGGGTAAGGTCCTGGGTCCCCGCGGCCTGATGCCTAACCCCAAGGTCGGGACCGTGACCCCGAACGTCGGCCAGGCTGTCAAGGATGCAAAGGGCGGTGCTGTCGAGTTCCGCGTCGAGAAGGCTGGTATCGCTCATGGCGGCATCGGCAAGGCTTCCTTCACCCAGGAAGCCCTTGAAGCCAACGTAAAGGCCTATGTCGATGCTCTGCAGCGGGCCAAGCCGGCCGGTGCCAAGGGTACCTATGTGAAGCGCATCACCCTGTCGTCCACGATGGGCCCGGGCGTTAAGGTCGATCCGGCGTCGCTGACGGCCTGACGGTATTCTGGCTGTAAATGATCAGGGCGGTGTCCGCAGGGCCACCGCCCTTTTTCATGTCGTCAGGGCTGCATCATGTATTGCCGCTGCGCCTGCATCATCGCCGTGATCAAGGTCTTCTCGCCCTCGGCGAGGAAGGGGTTCCACACGTCGAAGATCAGGATGACCCGGAGGGCATCGGCATCATTCCACGCTTCATGCTCGATGGTGTCGTCGAACACCCAGGCCTGGCCGATCTCCCAGTCCCGCGTCGTATTGCCGACCCTGAAGCGGGCAGGGCCGGGCAGGATGAGGGGGAGGTGGCAGAGCAGACGGATATTGGCCGACCCGGTGTGCGGAGGGATATGGGTGTGGGGCTCCAGAGCCGAGAATACCGCTGTCGGTGCAAAGGACCCCTGTCGGGCCATGGGCAGGCTGTCCAGCAAGGCTGTGGTGCCCGGGCAGCGGGCACAGACGTCGGCCTGCTGCGCCCCGTCGCGCCACAGGAACAGTGATGTCCATTTGCGTGAGTGGTTCAGCTCGCCCCACTGATTGACCGGGGCCTCCGGTGGGTAGGCGATATAGGGGGCGAATTCGTCGAAGGATGTCTCGAGAAGGCTCGCCAGTTCGGACTGGATCATCGGGGTGGCAGCTTCTAGCTCGCCCAGCCAGGGGAACATTGCCCGGTCATAGAATGGAATAGCCGGCAGGCGAGGGTAGTTCAGCAGGATCGGTTCCTGCTTCGGCGCAACCTTCAGGCCGGCATAGATATCAAGACCTTCATCGAACCGGTCCAGCGTCGCGCTATCGACCGTGTCTCGAAGGCTCTCCACGGCACGTCTCATGTGATCCCGCAGGGCCTCGCCGTCCTGGCGAACGAGATCGGCCGCATAGTCGATCTGTGCGATCAGGCCTGGAGGGCAGCGTTCCCGGGGAGGCGCGATCTTCAGCGCATTCCGATAGACAGGCACCGACGATCGTTTCCGCCCGACCTTCTCCAGCAGGGCGGCCTTCGATAGCAGGGCCACGAAATCGTATGGCTGGATGGCCAGCGCCCGATCGATCTGGGCAAGAGCTCCCTGGAAGTCCCCGTTCAACCGGAGCGCAAGCGCTCGATTGAGAGCGCCGCCATGGCTGGGTGCGATAGCATCGGCTTGATCCAGCAAGGTCAGAGCCGACGAGGTGTCCTTGCGGGCAAGCGCCTCACCTGCCCGGCGGAGATAGTCGGCCTGATCGCTTGCAGGGTCCATGGCGTGCGTCCCCCGCCGCAAAAAACTGTCATTATCTCTTCCGCCGCTGATCCTGACAGGTCAACGGGGAGCGCTGGTCACCGAACAGGAGTCCAACGATTCACGGCGGATGTGGCGGATTGGAAACGCAGGGGTCAGATGTACGGCATGCTTGCCGTTGGCACCAAGATCGCCCTTGAGTTCGAGGCAGCAGAGTGTATAGAGCGCCACTTCCCGTCGAGACCCTGGTCCCGACGGTCCTGTCCGAGAACTGTGGGGCACGGGGGTCACCCGAGCCGTAAATGCCAGAGAGCCCTCTGGTGCCGTGGGGAGATGGGGACGCAGAGACAGTTGTCGGTCCCGCTATCCGGGACGGACCACGTCGGACGCATCCTTCGGACATCGCTACCGGCCTGGTCTTCGTGCGGCAACGCGTGTGGATCCGGCCATATCGTCTTCGGGAATAAGCCCGGCGGCGAACTCTAGACTGGAGACCGCAATGGACCGCGCACAAAAAGCCGAGTCGATCGAGACGCTCAAGGGCGTGTTCGCAGACGCCGGTGCCGTGGTCGTGGCCCATAATCTGGGCCTGACCGTTGCGGACATGGAAGACCTGCGTGGACGCCTCCGCAAGGAAGGCGGCGCATTCAAGGTGGTCAAGAACCGCCTGGCGCTCAAGGCGCTCGACGTATCCGAAGGCTCGGCGCATCACGCCCTGTTCAAGGGTCCGGTGGGCATTGCCTATGCACCAGACGCCGTGACCGCCGCCAAGGTCACCGCCGAATTCGCCAAGGGCAACGACAAGTTCGTCGTCCAGGGCGGCTTCATGGGTGACAAGGTTCTGGACGCTGCTGGCATTTCGACGCTGTCGAAACTGCCTTCGCTGGACCAGATCCGCGCTTCGCTGCTCGGCCTGCTCAACGCACCCGCGACCAAGATCGCTGGTGTGGTTCAGGCTCCGGCTTCCCAACTGGCCCGGGTGTTCAGCGCCTATGCCGCCAAGGACGCCGCGTAAGCGAACCTTCCATCTTCGCAAATCTCTAAACCTCATCCTCCGAAGGAAAATCCGAAATGACCGACCTGTCCAAGATCGTCGAAGACCTGTCCAAGCTGACCGTCCTCGAAGCTGCCGAACTGTCCAAGCTGCTTGAAGAAAAGTGGGGCGTTTCCGCTGCTGCTCCTGTCGCCATGGCAATGCCTGCCGGCGGCGCTGCCGCTCCTGCCGAAGCTGCTGAAGAGCAGACCGAGTTCACCGTCGTGCTCGTCGACGGCGGCGACAAGAAGATCAACGTGATCAAGGAAGTCCGTGGCGTGCGTTCGGACCTGGGTCTGAAAGAAGCCAAGGACCTGGTTGAAGCCGCTCCGACCAACGTCGTCGAGAACGTCTCCAAGCAGACCGCAGACGAGATCAAGAAGAAGCTGGAAGAAGCCGGCGCCAAGATCGAAATCAAGTAAGACCGATCTTGTTTTCGCCATTGCCGCTCAGGTGATGGCGGCTCTGGAAACGGGTCCGGTGGGAAACCACCGGGCCCGTTTTCGTATGAGCGGGTGGCGGTTGTGAGGAGAGGACCCCATCTGGGGCATCCCCCCCAACGAAAGACTGCTCCATGAAAATTCTGATGGTTCTGACCTCACATGACACGCTTGGCGATACCGGCAAGCCAACCGGGTTCTGGCTCGAGGAGTTCGCTGCTCCCTACTATGTGCTGAAGGATGCCGGAGCTGACGTCGTTCTGGCCTCCCCGAAGGGCGGTCAGCCTCCGCTCGACCCCAAGAGCGATGAGGCGGACGCCCAGACTGATGCGACCCGCCGGTTCAAGGGCGATGAGGCTACCCGGAAAGCGCTGGCTGAGACGGTCACGCTTGAGAGTGTGACAGCCGAAGACTTCGATGCTGTCTTTTATCCTGGAGGCCATGGCCCTCTGTGGGACCTTGCTGAAGACAAGACCTCAATCAGACTGATCGAGGCGTTTGCTGCCAGTGACAAGCCGATCGGTGCCGTCTGTCATGCCCCGGGTGTGTTTCGGCACGTGAAGGGCGTCGATGGCGCGTTTCTGGTCAAGGGCCGCAAGGTCGCCGGCTTCACCAACTCCGAGGAAGAGGGTGTCGGCCTGACCGACGTCGTTCCGTTCCTGGTGGAGGACATGCTGAAGGCGAACGGTGGCGACTACTCCAAGGGTGCAGACTGGTCTTCCCATGTCGTGACCGACGGCAAGCTTGTGACCGGGCAGAACCCTCAGTCTTCAGAAGAGGCGGCCAAGGCCCTGCTGGCCCTGCTGACCTGAGGAACAGCCGGATTTGTGACTGCGTGGACGATGCCGGCCGCAAAGCCTGCTTCGTCGTCGAACCGGGCCACAACCGGCCATGATGTGACACGGGTGCGCCATGCGGGGGGCAGGCGCACCCAGTCTTTCTCGGTCGTCACGAGCCCCGCTGCAAACAGGGCTGCACGATCGCTGAGGAAGGCCAGGTCTTCTTCGCGGAAGGCTGCGTGGTCGGGAAAGGGTGCAAAGTCCTTCAGGTCACACCCGGCGGCAATCAGCGCGCGTTCAACTTTCCAGGGCTTGGCTATGCCTGCAAAACCGACCTGCGGGCCCGGCGGCGGCGCGGCGACGGGCATGAGACGGGCGATGAACACGGGTAGATCTCCAAACACCGAGATCAGGTCGTGCTCCGGGGCTGGATGATCGGCTGGCAGGATTACGACGACTGCATCTGCACGCTCCAGACCCGCTCGCAGGGGCTCGCGCATGGGCCCGGAAGGGAAGACCGAACCATCGCCGAAGGGCCACTCGTCTGCGCGGGTTTCGCCGTCCACGACGATGAGGCTGAGGGTTTTCTGCAGCGACATGTTCTGGTGGGCGTCATCGAGGACCAGCGCTCCAGCCCCTGCCTCGACGGCACGGCGCGCGCCTGCAATACGATCCCGCGCGATCCAGACCGGTGCATCCCCCGCCAGCATCAGAGGCTCATCACCGACATCCGCCGCTGAGTGCAGGCCGGGGTCGACCCGCAAGGGCCCTTGCAGGCGGCCGCCGTACCCGCGCGACAGGGCATGAGCCTGGATGCCTTCGACTTGAAGCAGGCGAAGGATTTCACGGGCAACCGGAGTCTTGCCGGAGCCGCCGACAGTAAGATTACCGACCGAAATGACGGGCACGCCGGGGTCGATGGGCTGGGCCCGGGCAATGCGCCGGGCAGTAGCAGCGGCCCAGAGCCAGGATAGGGGCTTGAGGAACAGCCGTGTGACGCGCGCATGTTTCGGCTCGCGTTCGTACCACCAGCGGGGTGTGGACAGCTTCATCGACGGGATGGTCCACGATCTGATGGCGGCAGCAAGGGCTGCAGCATGTCCCACAGGCGGTCGATTCCAGCGCCGGCATCGGCTGCGGCCCGTCTGGCCCGCTCCCCCATAGCGCGGGCTGCAGCCGGATCGGCCAGCAGGGTTGTAACAATAGCCGACAGATTGGCGGGGCTATCGACAACCGCGAGGCCGCCTGCCGTCCGCAGATCGGCAGTCACGGCGGCCCAGTTCGCTGCATCAGGTCCGGCGATCGACGGCTTGCCGAGGCGTGCGGGCTCAAGCGGATTGTGCCCCCCCACCGGCGTGAGGCCGAGACTGGAGCCAAAGCTGCCGCCCATGATGACGACGTCGGCCAGTCGCAGGAACAGGCCCAGTTCGCCCAGGGTGTCGGCAACATACAGGTCGGTATCCGAACCAAGGGTGCCACCGCGAGATCGGAGCACGAAACGATAGCCTTCGCGCGTCAGGGCCGTAGCAATTTCGGCTCCCCGCTCGGGATGGCGTGGCACGAGGATCAGGCATATCCGATCCGCAAGGTCCTCGAGCGCATGGATGATGGCCAGTTCCTCGCCAGGATGGGTGCTGGCGGCAACCACGACAGGCCTGTCCCCTATGGCCGCCGAGAGATGGCTGAAGGCCGCTGTGTCGTGGGGCAGGGAGCCACCGGACAGTTTGAGGTTTACCAGCCCGTCGATGCGGGCACCCAGCGCCCCGAGCCGTGCAGCAGAGGCTTCGTCCTGGGGCAGGATGCAGTCAAAGGCGGAAAGGATCCGCCGGGCCATTCCGGGTGCGCGACCCCAGCCGTTCGCGGTCTTATCCGTAATCCTGGCGCTGACCAGAGCGAGCTTGATGCCTCGAGACTGCGCTGCCGTGATCAGGTTCGGCCAGAGTTCGCTCTCAACGAAAATGCCGAGGCCGGGTCGCCAGTGATCGAGGAAGCGTGCGACTGCGTTTGGTCCGTCGACGGGCGCGAACTGATGGATCACCTCGGGCGGCAACCGACGTGCCAGCAACTCGGCGGATGTCAGGGTCCCGGATGTCACAAGTATGGTC
>QBLX01000035.1:6630-21236 GCA_003241825.1 Alphaproteobacteria bacterium | reverse complement strand
AGGTGTTGTAGATCGCTGCATGGGTGGTGAGGAAACGCTGGGCTGAGGCCTGGGACTTGAACCGCTGCTGCTGTCGTTCTCGCCGTCGGATCGGGAGGTGGGAATTCTCAACCCGATTGTTTTCCCGGAGCCGGCCGGGTCGGTGCAGATGCCTCAAATCGAGCTGATCAAGAGCCGCACCGTATGAAGCTAGGCCGTCCGTTGTAATCGTCTGGGGCTCGACCGGCTGGTTGTGCAGAAGCCGCCTGAGCAGCTTCAGTGCGGCTTCTGTGTCCCGCCGGCGCTGGACGAGGACGTCCAGGACTTCGCCTTCATCGTCGACCGCGCGCCAAAGAAACATGCGCTTTCCGCCGATCCAACAGACGACTTCATCGAGATGCCATCTGGGCGACGCTGGTGGACGACGACGCTTCAACCGCCGGGCAATCAGCGGTCCAAACTTGATGGTCCAGCAGCGGATCGTCTCGTAGCTGACGTCGATCCCACGAGCCGCCATCAGTTCTTCGACGTCGCGAAAACTGAGGCTGAATCGGAAGTAGAGCCAGACCGCCTGCCGGATCACGTCGGCGGGAAACCGATGGCGTTTGAACGAAATCGGCTTCACGAAATATCATCCCCATCAGCGGCTTAGGCCGCACTCAGTGGAGACAAGTTCGCATTAAACTGACAGCACCTGCGGCGAGTTATTGAATGAAACGATCGTCGACAGGCCCGAGTGATCGGGCGGCCTCGACAGGTGTCACCCCGAACATCCGCTTCATCGTCCGGCTCAGATGCGCCTGATCGGCAAAGCCTCCAGCCAGAGCGGAGTCGGCCGCCGTTGCGCCGCCAGCCAGAGCGCGGCCGGATCGCTCCAACTTGCGCCAGAGCAGCCACTGCGACAGAGGGGCCGACAGCTGAGCCTGCGCGAGGGCGCGGAGCCGCGCCGCCGACAGACCGACCGCGGTGGCCGCTCGGGTGATGGCGCCCGGTGCTGGATCCTCGGACGCCGTGATCAGAGCCTGTTCCAGCCTTGGGTCTACCGGGGTTTTTGTAACGCCGACCCAGGCCTGCAAATCGGCTACGACCCGCCCGGCAGATGCGTCCCGGCTCAAGAGATCAGACACCGGTTGGGGTGCGACCGCCGCTTCAGCCGGGGCGATCAGAGCCAAAAGTTTGGACACCAACGGGGTATGGGTTTCGAGATAGATCAGCAGGACCGATGCCTGGCCCTGGGCCATACGATGGCGAACGCGAGGCCCGATGATGAGCGCCCTTCCTCGCAAGACGCGACCTTCGTCTAAATCGACATCGATTAGCCCGGAACGCGCCACTGCGAGCTGAACTGCGACATGCGCATGCGGACTGTGGTCCGCAGGCGACCCTTCATAGGCGGCCCAGCCGTCACCGAAGATAAACTCTGCCTTGGGGGGATGCGCGAGCACGTGGACTTTGAGTCAGGGGGAGAGAAACGGAACCAACGGCAGAGATTGCCGCTGATGGAATGCAAATCTCAAGGACACCGTCATGAAACGCCTCAGCTTCATTCTTGCGGCCTGCGCCATTGCTGCCGCCTGCTCACCCCAAGCCGAGCCCGCCCCCAAAGAAGCCGCGAGCACCATGTCCGAAGGCCACGACATGATGGCGGGCAACAAGATGGGCAACATGGATATGATGGCTCCCACCGCAGGCGACAGCGAAGCGACGCGTGGCTACAAGGCCGCGATGATGGGCATGATGCAAGACATGCCTGCTTATGAGGGTAACGCCGACATCGATTTCATGAAGCAGATGCGGGGTCACCATCAGGCCGCGATCGCCATGGCACGGGTCGAGATTGCTCAGGGCCAGAACGCCGAAGCCAAGGCATTGGCGCAGGAAATCGTCACGGCTCAGGAACGGGAGATCGCGGTCATCGACGCCTGGCTGGTCGCCAACCCCGGCTAGCGGAGCCGACCTGCGAGGGTCGAGCGTGACAGCCGCGTATCCTCTACTGGGCAGGGCGTCTTAAGGCACCCTGATAGGGGCGCTGCATGACGTCGATCTCGCCTGTGAGCGAAGGCTATCCCGCAGATCTGCGGGCTTTGACGAGCCTGCGGGCCTTCCTCGCTCTCGGCGTGGTGCTGTTCCACTATCAGCTGCAATGGGATCCCGGCCTCGGCTACAGCCCTATCATCGAGCGAAGTCGGCTGGCGGTCGATGCCTTCTTCATGCTGTCAGGCTTCATCCTCGCGCATGTGTACGGGCCCGCCTTAGAAAAGGGCAGCTTCAGCTACAAACGCTTTGTCGTGGCCCGACTGGCGCGCCTGTATCCGCTTCACCTCGCCGTGCTGGGCGGCGTGGTGATCATGTCGCTTGCCGCCACCGCCTTCGGTGTCCGATACGACCCGACGACCTATACCGCCGAGGGCTTCGTAAAGACATTGTTCCTGGTTCAAGCTTGGTTTCCCACCGAGACGGGTTTCAACTGGAGTGGACCCTCCTGGTCCCTGTCGGCGGAATGGTTCGCCTATCTCGTGTTCCCAGCCTACGCCCTGCTGGCGTCCAGGTTGCGCCGACAACCATGGCTGCTCCTGCTCCTAGGGATCGTAACCTATGTCGTGATCGACGCGGCCTACGTGGCGATCTTCGGCAAGGTGCTGCCTCGAGCGGAAGACGACATGGGCATTCTGCGCATTGCGCCGGCGTTTATGATCGGCATGGCCTTATACGGTATCGGCCGTGGCACTACGTGGCGGCCAGCCGCAGCGATCACAGCGTGTCTGGTTGCAACCGGCTTACTGCTTGTCGGCATGCAGCTGTCCCTCGACGACCGGCTTGTCGTCGCCTTGACCGCGCCGGTCGTCTTCAGCTGGTCCATGCTGGCCAAGAGCCGGGTCGAGGGCATTCTGGCAGCGCCGCCGCTCGTCTTCGCGGGTGAAGTCTCATTCGCCCTATACCTCGCGCATATGCCAATCTTGGTGGCCTACAAGGGCGTGGCGGCCGAGATGCGCGGGATCGAGAGCGGCTTCATCATGACCCCGGCGGAGATGTTAGGGCTTTTCGGTGTGACGATCTTGGCTTCAGTGATGCTTCACTTGATTGTTGAAAGACCCGGGCGAACCGCGATCCGCAAATGGTTCGAAGGGCGCGACGTCAAGCCGGAGCCCCCGGGTGCCAAATGACCCATTCGGCCCTACCAACCTTCTGGGGCTGGTATGCAAATCGCTGAGTAGGCGCTTCGGCATTGTCATTTTAGCTTTTCCCGGCTCAGAAGCCCCTAACCCCCGGCACAATCAGGCACCGGCGGCCGCCCAAGCTGTCGCAGCATCGGCGCGAAAGCGGCGAAGGGTGGTGACGTGGCCCCCTGAAACTCCTCCGGGAATAGATAGAGTCCGCCCCTGGAATTGATCCGCTCCCATTCTCTGGAGCAACCACTGGTCGGCGCAACGATCCAGTCAGGCGCGTCCTCGCCTACAAGTGATCATCACATGCCTTGCCGGGCGACGACATCCCGTCAACGGCGCATGGATCGGTGCTCACCGCGACTGCCGGCAGAATGAGGATCGGTGCGAAACCACCGCCCGGCGTGCGCATGTTGGTGGTCTGCCCCTGGTAGAGCCGGGCGGCCGCTAGCAGCATCCTCCCCCCGTAGGTGTAGAGGCGCACATCGACCTTCAGACTGACCGGATCGGCAGCGGGCGGGATGCGTCGTTCCCCCGGAGCGGCATAGGCCTGGGCGACGTAGGTGGAGGTCGTGATCTCTTCCCAAACGCGCCGGGTGAGTTTGGCGCCACGGTAGGCCGCCTTGCTGGCATGGCCCCGTGCCGGCTTGAAGAACCAGTTGCGCCGGTCCGCCCAAAGCTCGGCGGCGTTTTCCGGTCGTACGATAACGGTCCGGGGAACAGCCGCCGCAAGAACCGCGGCCTGCTCCGCCGCCAATCCCCAACTGCGGAGTTTGTCGGGATCGGACAGCAGGGTGAGGTTCCGCTTGTCCGCGAGGCGGCTATAGATGTGCGGGTTGGGCGTGACCACCACAAGGCCTTGCTCATAGGCCTGCCTGAGGACCGCGTGGGCCGGCTGTTCCAGCAGGAAATCGACGAGGCGATTGTAGACGATGTCGACGCGGACGCCGCCGAGCGTGAGCGCGTCGCCGTCAAGCGTCAGATCGCGAGGGTCTGCAATCGAGGTTTCAAGACCAACCGCCCGAAGCTGGGCCTGGGCGAGCCTGAACTCCGGGTAAAGCGCTTGCGCCTGCGGGTCGTCATCGAGAATGACCACCGTTGCAGGCATCCCTTTTTCGTTTTGCAGTCGCCACTCTTCACGGAACATCTCGCCGACCTGCCGCTGGAACGCAGAGGGTCCCGGCGCTTCGACACCGGCGACGACGCCGACGCAGCAGGTCTGCTGTGAGCGGGCAAGAACCGAATTCAGGAAGGCACCTCCGGCGTTGGTGTTGATCTCGATGAGCTTGGGGCCGGAAGGCGTGACGTGGAAGTCGTACCCCATGAAGACCCCACGAGGACCGGGATCCCGACGCGCAAGCGGGGGGTTCCACGCAGCCGCCGCTCCGCGGTACGCGGGCAGCATTACAGCCGTTTCCGCCGCCGCGACCACGGCGATCATCTGGTCAAGCGTCTCCGCAGACAGGAAGACAGAAGAGCGCGCGAACAGCCACGGGTGGGTTTGCGCCAGTTCCGCCGCAAACCCGGGGATCTCAGTCTCTCGATCCAGCGCGGCCGCGAAAGTCGTCTGATCCACCTCCACGCAAAAGCAGCCGCCGTTCAGCTGGCTTGCGCGTACGGAACCGTTCGAGGTCGATAGGTCGGACATCAAAAAACGCGAACCCCCATTTCGGACCCTTTCACCTCCCAGCTCGCCTTCATCGGCAGCGACTTTTGGCTGATCTCGGCGGCATGGCCAGGGCTCTATCACGCTGAGAAGGAAGGCCTAGGGGCGTTGGACAGCGACGGCAGAGCGTCTGGACTCCGCCACGCCGCCCCTAGAACGGTCAAGCTGGATGGCGCTCAAGCCAGGATTCGAGCTCTGCGATTTCTGGCGTCACCGTATCAACCACGGCCTGAGCCATGCGGCGGGCTTCAGGGTCAGGCGCATCACTTTCCAGCAGAGCCTGCGACATCGCGATAGCTCCGCGATGGTGGGCGATCATCTTCCTGGCCCAAGTGCGCTGAGTGTTCACGTCGGTCGCCATCATCATGGCGCGGTGCATGCTCATCTCGGCCTCCGAGAAGGCTGTCCGAGGCATGTTCATTCCCGACGGCATCGCATGATCCTGGCCCATCATGCCACCACCGGCGGCGGCCTGCGGCATACTCATGCCCTGCGGCATCCCATGGCCCCGGCCCATCATGCCGTTGCTTGAGCCTGACTGCGGCATGTTCATGCCGGCCATCGGCCGATCCTGCATCGCCATATCGGCGTCTGACGCGGTTGCGGCACACCCGGCGGCGGCGAGAAGGGACAGAGTCGTCAATGCAATGGCCGTCCGCCTGACGGGCCGTTCGGTGAAGTTGAACATGGAGGTTGATCCTTTGGATCGAGCCACCTGCCAACCTGACGAGACGTCCGGACCGCGGCGACTGCCTTCTTTTAACGAACACCGGCGACGTTGGTTCAGTTTACCAGGCGAAGCGCGGGGGACCTTCAGCCGGGACGGCAGGGGTCCAGCATGCGCGGCAACGCCAGGCTGAGCGCGACCCCGACCCCAGTCATTACGGTCATGATGAGGAACGACGCGTCGGGCAACCATGCGACATCGTACAACAGGCCTCCCCCCGCCGAACCGATGGCGGCCCCCAAGCTTGCGGCAGCCGTTTGCCTGCCGAGTTGCGCGCCTTGCGCTTCGCCGGCCATGCTGGACGTCCAGTAGGTCAGGATCGGCGCGAGAATGCCCGCGCTCGCCGCCACAGCGCCGATCACCGCGAGCATCAGGGTGAAATCGGTGGCGCGAGGAAGCAGGAACAATCCACCCGCCAGGACGGCGAGAGCTGGCCCGATCAACCAGCGGGTCGTCGAGGGCTTGACCCAAGGCGAGAACACAATGGCCTGCACCACGAGCATGACCAGGCTGCACTCCGTGAACATCAGGGCGATCTGAACCGGGGTCAGGCCCAGTTCCTGTTTCCCGCGCAGCGCCAGACCGACCTCGAACACGCCGACCCCGGCCGCGACGATGAACCCCAGGACCAGCAGATTGGGGATCAGCCAGCGACTTGTCGATGAGGCGGTCGGATCAGGCACGCCAGCCCGCTCCCTGTGCCTGGTTCGAGGTATCGCGAAGACGGCTGCGCCGGCTACGGCGAATGCGAGAAGTGCCGTCGCGACCAGGGGAAACGCCAACGATGCCATCGGATCGGTGATCGACCACACGTCCGCAGCAGCGCGCGCAATGAAGACGCCCAGCATGGGTCCCAGCAGAAATCCCGAAATCCCCGCCAGGCTGACGAAGGTCAGGCGGCGCGCCCGCGCCTCTTCGGTCGCCGCCAGATCTCCGACGGCGGCCAGCGCCACCGGCGTGACCGCCGCAGCGAACAGGCCGCTCAGAAAACGCTCCGCATAGACTGCGACGAGGCTCTCGACGAAGGCGAAGACTAGCATGGTGGCGCCGAAACCGACTAGGCCGATCAGCAGGACGGCGCGGCGTCCATGCCTGTCGGACAGGCGGCCCCACACGGGCGCAAAGAGAAACAGGGACAGCATGTAGAGGCCGGTCAGCAAGCCGGTTGACCGGGAGACTTCCCCCGCCTCTGCTCCTGCACCCAGAAGCCGTTCAATGAGGAAGGGCAGCAAGGGCAGGACCACCCCGAAACCCATCGACACCGTGAAGACCGACGCCATCAACACGGCCATCGTCCCGAGAGAGAGGTTTGATTGCGCACGGCGCGTCACGCCGCCTTCGCCGCCGCCGGAGACCCCGCTGCGGCGGACGCCTCCCCTGGGCGGCGGATGCCGGTCAGCTTGATTCGCTTCAGCATCAGAGCGTTGATCGCCACCAGGGCCGAGCTGCCGGACATGGCGATGGCGGCGATGGTCGGCCCGAGCAGGAACGGATAGAGCACGCCGGCGGCCAGCGGGAAGGCGATGACATTGTAACCGACCGCCCACCACAGGTTCTGGTACATCTTCCTGAGCGTGGCCCGCGACAGTTCGATGGCACCCACGACGTCGAACGGATCACTCCTCATCAGCACGATGTCGGCGCTCTCCATGGCCACGTCTGTACCGGCGCCGATCGCGAAACCGACATCGGCCTGGGTCAGGGCGGGCGCGTCGTTGACGCCGTCGCCGACCATGCCGACCTTCTTGCCTTGGGCCTGGAGTTCCTTGACCTTGCTCGCCTTGTCGCCGGGCAGGACGTCGGCGAACACGCGGTCGATGCCCAGACCCTTGGCGATCCGTTCGGCCGTACCCTGGTTGTCCCCGGTCAGCATGATGACCTCGACGCCCCGAGCGCGCAGGGCCTTGACCGCCTCGACCGCCGTGGGCCGCACCGCGTCGGCGATGGCGATCAGACCGACCAGTTTGCCGGCTACGGCCAGGTGGACCACCGTCCGACCGGCCCCCTGCAGCGCTTCGGACTTCTCGCCGAGCTCGCCCAGGTCGATCTTGTTCTCCGTCATCAACCGCTTGTTGCCCAGCAGCACCGGCTTGCCGCCGATATCGGCCTGAGCGCCCTTGCCCTCGAGATTGGTGAAGCCGGTCGCCTTGGGCGCCTTCACTTTGGCGGCCCGCCGCAGGATCGCCTGGGCCAGGGGATGATCCGATCCGGCCTCCACGGCCGCGGCCGCGGCCAGCAACTGATGCTCGGTGGCGCTGTCCGCCGTCACCAGATCGACCACCTCGGGCTGGCCCATCGTCAACGTGCCGGTCTTGTCGAAGATGATGACGTCCAGCTTGGTGGCCTCCTCCAGCGCCGACGCATTCTTGAACAGAATGCCGTTCCGGGCGCCGAGGCCGGTGCCGACCATGATCGCCATGGGCGTCGCCAGGCCCAGCGCGTCGGGACAGGCTATGACGAAGACGGTAATGGTAAGGCTGACGGCGAACAGTAGGGGCTGGCCGATGACCCAGAACCAGACCACGAAGGTCAGCAGTCCGAACAGGATCGCGGCCCAGACGAGCCATTGCGCCGCCCGATCGGCCAGCAACTGCGACGGTGCCTTGGAGTTTTGGGCCTCCTGAACCAGCTTGACGATCTGGGCCAGAGCAGTGTCCGCGCCAACCTTGGTGGCGCTATACTGGAACGTACCGCTCTTGTTGATCGTCGCGCCGATGACAGTGTCGCCGACCGTCTTTTCCACCGGCATGGATTCACCGGTCAGCATCGATTCATCGACCAGCGATGCGCCTTCAAGCAATGTTCCATCGACCGGAATCTTGTTTCCCGGGCGGATCACCACCGTATCGCCGGAGACGACCTCGGCGGTCGGCACTTCCTGTTCCTTACCGTCGCGCAGGACGGTCGCCATCGGCGGTGTCAGGTCCATCAGGGCGCGGATGGCTTCGGACGCCCCTGCCCTGGCGCGCATCTCGAGCCAGTGACCGAGCAGGATGAAGACCAGCAGGATGGCTGACGCCTCGTAGAACTGCTGGCCGCCGTAGATGAAGGTAGAACCGACGCTGAAGAAATAGCCCGTACCCACGCTCAGGACGACGAGCACCGCCATGTTGGCGGCGCCGCTCCGAAGCGAGCGCCAAGCCGCGACGACGAAGGGCCAGACCGGATAGAGGATGGCGCCGCTGGCCAGGATAAACAGGACAAGGTCCAGCCTGAGCCCGAACGGCGGCGGAATCCGGATCAAGTCCATGCCCATCGGCGAGAAGCCGAAGACGAGCAGGCTGAACCCCAGCGCGATCCAGAACCGATTGCGCATGTCGCGCACCATCGACTGCATGTCCTTTCCGGACCCGTGGCCCATTTCGTGGGCCATGGCGTCTTTCTGCGCCTTGGCTTGGGCCGGGTCTTTCCGCCTACTCGCGCCCGGCTTCAGCTCGGCGTCTGGGCGCCCGGCATGCCCTCGATGCGCCTCGGCCGCCGCGGGTCCGACCGGCTCCGGAGCGCCTTTGGCCGACGCGGGGTTGTCCTGGCAGACATGTTTTGGGAGGGCTTCGCCGGCGCAATGAAAGCCGCAGGCCTCGATCGCCGCCCGGATGTCAGACAGACTGGTCCTGGCCGCATCATAGGCGACCGTCGTGGAGCCCGAAACCGGATTCACTGAAACGCTGCCGACGCCGTCAATGCGACGGAGTTGTCGCTCTATCCCGCTGGCCCCAAGGACGGAAAACAGGTTGCCGACGTCGAGTGTGCGGGTGGTCATGGCTGCTTTCTGACAGGTGACGGAGAGTCCGACAGACGCCCCGTTCGATTGGTCTGCGCCCCCTGATGGCAACGGGTCTGGAGCCGTCACGTCCACCTTGGAGCAGGCTTTTATGGCGTCCGGCTTCTGGGGTGGGCGAACAGATGGCTTTCGATGCCCATGGCCAGATCTGTCGCGGCGATCGAGCGGCGGCCCGAGGTCTCGCGCCCGTCAAGCGCCCTGATGGCGTCGATCGTTTCCGGCACGACGATCGCCTGATTGTCGACCATGTAGGCGTAGAAGAGTTCATCGCCCTGCACCTTGAGCATGTCTGCCCAGAGCGCCACCTCGTAGAGGTCGCTGCGGGAGCGGCCCTGATCCGCCATCAGTTCCTTGACGGCGTTGAGAGCGTCCAGGCCGTGCTCATCCTTCATCAGCAGGATGCGTGACGAGGACCGGAAGGCGTCGAGAACCTCCTCCTTATGCGCCGGCCGGGTCATCTGGATCGACCAGTAGTGCAGATGAGCGATCGTCTCCGGAACCTTGACCGCCATCGTCACCACATCGAGGTCGGAATCGACGGTTTGGGCGTCGGGACCCTGGTGACTGGGAATCTCGGGCTCGGGAACCAGGGTGTTCATGATGCCGCCCTGGTGGCTCTCCCACGGATCGGTCGCGCGGTGAAGCAGGGTTCCCCGAGCGCGGCGCAGCAGGCCGGCGCGCTTGAGAGCGCCCAGAGTCCGCACGGTCGCGGTCGTGTTGCACGAAACCACCCGCGTCGCATCACGTCCCACGGCCGTTTCGAAATTGGCCTCGGCGACGAACGAATGCCCGGTCACGGCGTGCTTCTCTCCGCCTTGAAGGATGAACTTCAAGGCGCGCTGGCGGTAGATCGGGACATTGTCCGCCGCCACGCGCTTGGGCGTACAATCGACGATGACATCGACCTCGCCCAACAGGTCGTCCAGCTGACCGGCGGTTGGAACCCCTGCAGCGTCGAGCGCCTCAAGGGCTTGCGGCGTGGCCGCGAAGAGCGGCACGTCCTTGGTCTGAAGCACCCGGATGCGCCAGTCCGTAGCGACGTCGGCGACGCCGATCAGCGTCATGTCCTTTTGAGTCCTGACCGCGTCGGCGACGCGTTTGCCGATGACGCCATACCCGTTGACGGCGACCCGTATAGGCTTGGCCATATTATGTCTCCTGCCGGATCAACAAGCAGGAGCGCATGGACCTCACATTGATCCGGATCAAAGTTCGCCGTGCTCGCGCATGTCACCCTGCGTCGATGTTGGACGGCAGCGGAGCCAAGGCGCAGATGCCCCATGAGACCAGACACTCGGTCGAGCGGCCATAGTGCTGACCGCTGCGATCTTCGACGTCGATGGCGTCTTGCTGGCGTCGCCTCATGAGCGCGCGTGGCGAGAAGCGCTCGTTGGCATTGCAGAGCCAGACCGCTTCACGACGGCGATGTATCAAGCCCACGTCGCGGGCAAGCTACGGCTCGACGGAGCCCGATCGGCGCTTGAGGCTTTGGGCGTGAGAAACGCCGGACGCCTCGCGGCCATCTATGCCGGACGCAAGCAGGCGCGGCTTGAAGAGCTGATCCGGGCGGGCTCGGTCGCGGCCTTCCCGGACGCACTGCGCTTCGTCCAGGCCGTCGCTGCGATCGGCTGGCCCTTGGCGGCCGCTTCATCCTCCAGGAATGCCACCGACATGATGCGATCCATCACGCTCCCCACTGGCCAGAGCCTGCTCGACATCTTCCGGGTCAATGTCTCCGGTCGCGACCTGAAGCGCGGCAAGCCGGATCCAGAGCTTTTTCTGATCGCTGCCGCCGAGTTGGGCGTGTCGCCCAAGCAATGCCTCGTGGCGGAAGACGCCCCGGCTGGCATCGAAGCGGCACGCGCCGGCGGCATGTCAGCGCTTGGCGTGGCCCGCCTTGGCGACGCCAAACAACTGCTTGCGGCCCGCGCGGACCTGGTGATCACGAGCCTGGACGACGTCGTGATCGCAGACCTTGCGCTTGGCCGGCTTGTTGGTCGGACATCGTGACAGAACCCAGAACCATGAAACAGGCGCTGGAGCCGACCGCGGACGCCGCGTGGGTTCTCAACGACGATGGCTGTGATCCGCTCCGCGAGAGCGATCGGGCAACCCGTTTCGCGATCAGCAACGGCTTCCTCGGCGTCCGGGCCTCCCAGGCGATCAATCTATCGCCGGAACCCCTCGTTTCCCCGAGCGCCTATGTCGCCGGACTGTTCGACACGCCCGATACCGACCGTGCGGTGCCAGAGTTGGTTCCCATTCCGAACGGGTTGCGGGTCCGCATCGGTCTGCCGGGAGGACAACTGGTCCAGCACTTCGGCCCCGGGCCGTCGCATCCGCTGACGCTCGATATGCAGCGAGGCCTGCTGCTTTCGGAATGTCGCCTGGTGGACGGATCCGCTGTGAGCGCCCGCCTGCGCCTGTTAGGCCTCGTCTCGCAGGACCACAGGTCGCTCGGCCTGCAGTTGCTGCTCCTGGAGGTCGATCAGGGCGAGACCGAGATGACGCTCGAAGCCTCCTTCGAAGGCGTCGATCGCGACCTCAGGGCCGAGCGCCTTGAGAGCGAATTCGGCGTGTGGCGCACCCGTCATTCCGGCAAGGGCCTCGGCATGGCCACATCGGTGGCCCTGCAGATCGACAGCCAGGCCCTGTTACCGGCCGCGCTCGCCCCGTTCAAATGGTCGTGGACGTGGAGAAGCCGCCCGGGACAGATCGTCTGCCTTGAGCGCATCGTGGCGGTGGCGCGAAGCGACGCACCAGACCAGGACCCCGGGGCAGTCGCTCTGGCTCATCTCAAGGTTGCCCGGGCGTCGGGCTGGCGGAGCCTGCTCGCAGATCATGAGGCAGCCTGGTCAAGCCGTTGGTCGTCCAGCGGTGTCGAGGTCCAAGGCGACGCTGCGGCGCAAAAGGCGCTGCGGTTCGCGGTCTACCACCTGAACAGCGCCGCCAATCCAGCCGACCCGCGTGTCTCCATCGGAGCCCGGGCTCTCACGGGCGCTGACTATCGCGGGCATGTGTTCTGGGACACCGAAATCTTCCTGCTACCCTTCTATATCCTGACCTGGCCCGAAGCGGCCCGATCCCTCCTGATGTACCGGTTCCATACTCTGGAAGGTGCCAGGGCCAAGGCCGCCGACAGGGGATGGCGCGGCGCGTTCTACGCCTGGGAGTCCACGGACACCGGCTTCGAGACCACGCCGGAGCAGGCCGTCGGTCCGGACCGGCAGATCATCGACATCCTCACCGGCTCTCAGGAGCAACACATCAGCGCTGATGTCGCCTATGCCGTCTGGCAGTATTGGCAGGCGACAGGCGACGACGAATTCCTGATCGAGGCCGGAGCCGAAATCCTACTTGAAACCGGACGCTTCTGGTCGAGCCGGGCCCAGCGCGAAACGGACGGGTTCCACCATATCCGCGACGTCATCGGCCCGGACGAGTATCATGAGGGTATCGACGACAATGCGTTCACCAACGTCATGGCGCGCTGGAACATTCGGCGTGCGCTCGAGGTGGCGGCCTTGTTGCGTGCGCGGTGGTCCGAACAATGGGCCGCCCTTTCAAGTCGCCTCGACCTGAACGACGCCGAGTTGCAACAGTGGTCTGACGTCGCGGAAACGATGTGGACTGGTCTGGATCCGGGCACGGGTCTGTTCGAGCAATTCACCGGCTATTTCGATCTCGAGAACGTAGACCTGGCGGCCTATGCGGGTCGCTCCGTCCCGATGGATGTGGTCCTCGGTCGGGAACGAACCCAGCAGTCGCAGGTCATCAAACAGGCCGATGTCGTGGCCCTTCTGGCGCTTCTGCCCGAGGAATTCGCAGGCGACGCCGGGGTGGCGAATTTCCGGTACTACGAGCCCCGCTGCGGTCATGGCAGTTCGCTCAGCACTGCCATGCACGGCCTGGTCGCCGCTCGCCTTGGCGATGCCGAAATGGCCCTCGACTATTTTCGCAGAACTGCGGCGATAGATCTCGCTGACACTAGAGTGGCGATCGGCGGCGGCATCCATATCGCAGCGCAGGGCGGGCTGTGGATGATGACGGTTTTCGGTTTTGCGGGGCTGTCGCTGCGGAGCGACGGGGTCGCCCTAGCGCCGCACCTGCCGGCGAGTTGGTCCAGCCTCGGTTTCAGCATGGAGTGGCGAGGCCGGCGCCTGACAATCAGCATCAGCCAGCCCGACCATCGGCTCGAAGCCACCCTACAGGCGGGTGATCCAATGACCCTCACCGTGGACGGACGAGCGCACAGGCTCAGCCTCGCCCAGCCGCTTGTCGCCGACCTCAGGGGATCGGATCCGGAACGACACGTCAAACACCAGGAACGCTCATGAAGATCGCGCAAGTCACGCCGCTGTATGAGGCCGTGCCCCCGAAGCTGTATGGTGGCACAGAACGGGTGGTCGCCCACCTGACCGACGCCCTGGTTGAGCTGGGCCATGATGTCACCCTGTTCGCCAGCGCCGATGCGACGACGCGCGCGCGGTTGATCCAGGTGCGCGATCAGGCCATCCGACTGGATCCGGCACCGTTTAAGTCGGACCTGGCGGCCCATATGGTCATGTTGGCCGAGGTGCTGAAGCGCGCCGACGATTTCGACGTGATCCATTTCCACACTGACATGATCCAGTTTCCGATGTTCGAGCGGTATGCCGACCGCACGCTGACCACCTTGCACGGCCGACTGGACATGAAGGACATTGGCGGCGTCTACGAACGTTGGCCACAGTTCGGTCTAGTTTCGATCTCCGACAACCAGCGTCGTCCCCTGCCCCACGCCAGCTGGACGGCGACGGTGCACCACGGCATGCCAAGCGATCTTTACCGTTTCGCTCCGAAATCGGAGGGCTATCTCGCCTTTCTCGGCCGTATCTCGCCCGAGAAGCGACCGGATCGGGCGATCGAGATAGCCACCAAGCTGAACAAGCCGCTGAAGATTGCGGCCAAGGTCGACGCGGCCGACAAGGTCTATTGGGAGACGGTCATCAAGCCGCTGGTCGACGGCAATCCGCTCATCGAATTCGTCGGCGAGATCGGCGACCACCAGAAATCCGCCTTCCTCGGCGGGGCCGATGCCCTGCTATTTCCCATCGACTGGCCTGAACCCTTCGGCCTGGTGATGATCGAGGCCATGGCCTGCGGTACACCAGTGGTGGCCTTCCGCTGCGGTTCGACCCCGGAAGTCATCGAGGACGGCTACACCGGCTTCCTTGTCGACACGATGGAACAGGCCGTCGCCGCCGCCGACCGTGCGCATCTGCTGGACCGCGAGGCTATCCGGGCACG
>QBLX01000035.1:0-6620 GCA_003241825.1 Alphaproteobacteria bacterium | reverse complement strand
CGTGGCCCGCCGTTATCTAGACGTCTATGCGGACCTGTCGGCGCGACGGCCCTTTGCCCAGGATCCGCCAGGTATCGCGGACATCGCCCGTTACTCGGCAGCACTCATCAGCCGCCGAGGGGCCGGACAAAACTGCGCCGTCGCCGGTGTTGATCCGCTCGCGGCGCTCATACCGTCGTTGTCGCGCAAACAAGGCGCGCCTCTTGCCTGAAATCCAAGGCCGTCATCCTCGACTGGACATGGCGAGGATTTCGCTCCACGGGCTCCGCGCAGGTGAAAACAGATGAAGAGCCATGATCGTCGCGGGTGAAAGCAGACCGAGCTCGTGACGGAGTTTCCTTTCGGGGCGGATTTTCAGGCGATCCTGTCTTTGATAGGCGCCGGGGTCGTAAGCACCAACCGCACCGGTCGTATCGTCGCTCTGCACCGAGGGCTTGGCCGCAATGAAGATCGACAGAGAACAGAGCAGTAGCACCCTAAGCCTGTGCGCCGCGTCCCGGGCCAGACGTATCCCGCCGATCGGTGCCGGATGGTCAAGCTGGTGCAAACCGATCGACCGCTAGCCCGCGAGATTCATGTCGGGAGACGGTCTCCGGACGCCGATTCGGGGCGTTGCGCCCGCCTTTCGGATATGGACGGACCTACCCTGACCGGCACTGACGTTTAACTCCGACGACCAGGATGTGAACGTCGGCATCCTGGCCGTGCTCAAGCCGTTGGGGCCAAACCGGATCAGCGGATGGCGCGCTGAGCCTTTAGGCCAATAATCCCGCTTAGGCTCAGAATGATTTTGGATATCCTGGAGGTAGGCGATCAGAGCGGCGATCTCGTCAGCCTCGAGGGTGATCTGCGGCATCTCCTGGTGTCCATTGGATATGCCCTCAGCGAAGGCTTCCTGAAGGTCCGTCACTGGATAGCGAGTCCCCAGGTGGCGCAGTGGAGGGGCCGTTGGCCGAGGACTGTCGCCCGTCGGCCCGACGGCGTGACACGTTGCGCAACGACGTTCCACAAGAGCCTTGCCACGCGCCACTGCGGTGACGTCCACGGCTTCGACCGGATGGTATCGGGCGGCCTCGGCGGTGCCTGGAGCCGCACGATAGGCCGGACCGGCCGTACATCCGAACAGCATCGACAAGCAGACAATCACGATCAGGCGCAAAACGTCCTCCAAGTCTGGCATCGACATCCTGACTTTTGACGGGGTGCACGGCATTGATCGAGATCAATGTCATCACGCGCAAAAACACGGCTTCGTCGACGGGTGCATCGGAGCGAAAACTCTATGACCGAAGTCATCACTACTGCGATGCCTGAGCGACATGTCACTCGCGACGCGCGGTGCCCGGACGACCTAGTGAACGCTCTCGTCGAGCGAGGCTTTTACATCTTCGACCGACCCAGCGTGCGACAGGCGGCACCGTTGGATCGGCGTTGTCAGATTGGCCACCCCGGATTGAACGAGCCGCTACCCGGCCAGGTTCAAGCCATGGCCATCGCAGGCCGGTGGCATGAGGCCGCCTAGGTATCTGCAGGCCCAGCTTCGATTCCTCCGGTCTTCAGGGTGGCTTGATGGTCTGAGAACCTACCTCGTGATCTCCCTGGTCAGCCATCTGACCTGGGAAACACTTCAGCTTCCGCTCTACACCGTCTGGTCAACCGGCAGCCCCCGTGAACTGGCGTTCGCGGTCCTGCATTGCACAGCCGGCGATCTCCTGATCGCCCTTGCCACCCTCATGGGCAGCTTGGCCGTGATAGGCGATCGGGAATGGCCGGGCCGGGGCCGCTTGAGGATAGCCGCACTGACTGTGATCGGCGGTCTGGTCTATACGATCTTCAGTGAGTGGTTGAACACGAGAGTACGGGGAGCCTGGGGCTACTCCGACCTGATGCCGACTTTACCCCCGGTTGGCACAGGACTGTCGCCGCTACTACAATGGGTGTTCATCCCCGCGTTGGCTCTGGCCGCTATCGGTCGATTTTCACAAGACGGCGCGGACGCGGACCCGTCGCTTGGAGACTGACCAGTTGGTGCTCTCAGGTTAGTTGCCACGCATCTATTCCGGGGTGGCGATCACGTCGGCGACCGGAGGAAAACCTATGCGGAGTGCCGGGAGCATCCTCCACGGCTTAAGCGTCTCAGATCTGCATCGAGATGGCCGCCGACCCCCAAGCGTTTTTGACAGGTTGACCTAGCCCCCATCTGGTCCCGCGGTCATGATGGCGGTCCGCAGGCTATCAGTACGCGGCCGCTACAAGACACCATCAGGGCTAGCGGACATCGGCACCGCGCAAACAAGCCAGACAGATGACCACACCCCAACAGATCACAACATCAACCCAAATTCACACTTGCAGCGCAGGAGCCATCCGCCAAAGGCTGCGACCCAGAAAG
The DNA here is from genome assembly GCA_003241825.1 of Alphaproteobacteria bacterium. Classification (GTDB taxonomy): domain Bacteria; phylum Pseudomonadota; class Alphaproteobacteria; order Caulobacterales; family Caulobacteraceae; genus Brevundimonas. Next base: position 4,228 of record QBLX01000035.1, on the reverse strand, counting down.
GGATTGAGGGTGTGAGGGCCGAATTCCACGAGCCGTCGCGCGGCTTCCGGGTCGTCGAGGCCGGGCCAGCTGAATGCCAAGAAAAAGGTCCGTGAAGGTGATGAGGAGCGTTCGCGCCGACCCTAGGCGGTCCCGGCACCACGTCCTTGACTCAGGTCAACTCACTCTCGTTCCCATCCAGCCATAAAGCCGACCTGAACATCTCCCCAGGACGCCGCCAAGAGAGAGCGAACCGTCCAGGTTCCAGGTCATGATGTGGTCCTTGCAGGTGACGATGGTGCCAATCCGTCCTGTGCAGGGAACAGGGAGCCTGCGGTCCTGTTGTTGAACCATGACGCATGTCCGCAACTGTCATGCAGTTCTTGTCGTCGATGATGAAGCCCTTCTACGGCTGGATGCGACGGAGGCTCTCCGTTACGCGGGATGCACCACTTACGAAGCCTGTGATGCGCACGGGGCGCTGGAAATGCTCGACCTGCATCCTGAGATTTGCGTTCTCTTCACGGATATCAATATGCCCGGCGACCTCGATGGCCTGGCGCTCGCCATGCAAGTCCATCGTCTGCATCCCCACATCAGGATGATCATAACGTCGGGGCACGAGAAGCCCTCAGCGTCCGACCTTCCGCAGGACGGATCCTTTGTTGCCAAGCCCTATAACATGGACGACATCACCGAAATCATCTGCGGTGCATCAATGAGTAACCAACAGACGGCCTGAAGTCGGTCTTGCGGACTGCGCCAGGGCATCCCTTCCTGATCCGATGTCTGTTTTGCCTCGCCAGGGTTCAGCGCAGCAAATCCCCGAGGTTGCTATGGCCGAGGCGGCACAAGGCAATGACGCGGTCGTAGACCGTCACACGACCTGATCGGCCGCGAGTTGCTATGCATCGAACCGCGCGACCGAGAACCCGTCGCTGCAGTCGCGATCTTGCGGTTTGGCCGCCAGGCGCGCTGAGTTCGGCAGCGTCCCAATCCGCCAAGCGGACCTCGATCCAGGTCCGTGGATCCCGCGTCGGGCCCACGCAAAGGCTGTCGCCGTCGCCCACATACTGGACGATCCCGCCGAAGGTCTGGCCGGGACGGTCTGGTAGGGCAGCCAAGCAGGGATCGGCGGCGGCCGAAGCGGTTGCGAGCAAACAAGCCGCAACGCCGATGCCTGCCCAACCAGGTTTCACCGCCGATCTCAGAACTCGAAAGCAGTTTGGCCGACAGCTTCTTGTCGAATTTTCCGAGACGGTTTCGCCGGTTGCAGACGAACGACCGGCGAAGTCGGATGGAGCTCAGGCGAAGGAACGACGGGTGGCGCATCCGGCTTCGGCACCGTGTTGGGCTGACGTCGCGCTGGCTTGGCTGATATCAGGCGATCAGACGGTGTCAGCCGTGGAGGGAAAGGTCTGTGCTCCTGGCTTCGGCGCGGGCTCCGCGACCGTTTCCACGCCGTGACCTCCCGTTCGCTCCAGCCCACCCGGCCGGGAGACAATACCACGGGCAAAGGGAACTCTCCGGCGTTCTGGAGACGCCAGGCTGTGGATCGGCTGATGTCAGCGATCGCCCTGACTTTCGGCCAGGACAGAAAGCGGTCCTCGCCTTCGTCGGGCTCGAGGAACTCAGTCCAGGCGGCCATGTCGGCCCTCCGCTGCTGAAGGTCCGGAGGTCGCACGCGGTTTTGCCTCAAGGGCGCGCTGACCGCAGCGCATATCGGCGGCGTGTCCGAGCGCGGCCGCCAACAGTTCCGCGTCCAAGGCCGCATCGACCGGGTCGCGTTCAGCCCAATCCCGCAACACGCGCTTGAGCGGATCATGCACAGCCGGATCGGTCAGTAACGCCTGCACCGTCGGTCGTGCCCAGTCGGCCAGACGGCTGTCTTGCTCGCCTTTATTCATGGCGCTCGCCTCTCGTCCATTGGCCCCTCCCACGACGCCCGGCGCAGGCCGGAATCCTGGGCTTCGGCCCAGCCGCGCAGCACGCCGCGCGGATAAAGCGGCTTGCCGCGGATATGCCGGCAGGGCGGTCCGTTGCCGACCGACCAGGCGCGCGCCAGGGTGGTCGGCTTCATGCGGATGCCGAACCGCTGGAGGAACTCGGAGGCCTGGTTGCGGGTGAGCAGGTCGTCATCCCTCTCGGCGACGGGCTCCCCCGCATCCTGATCGGTCGTCATCGCACGTCTCCCGCACGGCATTCCCGTGAACTGCGCACCCCACGGCCAGCGGTCAGGGCGAGGTAGCAGTCTACGACGCTGACGACGTACTCTTGGGTCTCGCGGATGTCGGGGATGCGGCCCAGGCGGGCGACACGGCCGGGGCCCGCGTTATAGGCCGCGAGTGCCAGACGCAGATCGCCAAAGCGCAGCATCTGTGTCGCCAGATAGGCCGCTCCGCCGGTGAGGTTCTCGACTGGATCGAAGCGGTCACGGACACCGAGCTCGGCGGCGGTGCCGGGCATCAGCTGGGCCAAGCCGCAGGCCCCGACCGGAGAGCAGGCCTCGTTACGATAGGCGCTCTCCACCACCACGAGCGCATGAAGAAGTTTCGGGTCGAGGCCGTGTCGGTCGGCGGCCGTGGCGATCGCCGCCATGAAAGGCTGGCTGAGAGGACCGAGACGGGGAGCATTCATCGCGGCCGTCGGTACATCTTCAAGCGGTGGTAAGGCCTCTGCTTCAACACCGGCGAAGAGATCGCCGCCGGCTTGCCGCCAGTCGGCGCTCTGGGCCGAGGCGGAACCCGCCGCCGCCAGAGCCGCGAGGGTGATGAGCAACGATCTCACCATGTCAGTGTCTCCCGATAGACGCCGTCCACCTGCGCCCGGTGGATCGGGCCGAAATAGCGGCTGTCGAAACTTCCCGGCGTATCGCCGAGCACGAACAGTTCGTCAGCGCGCAAAACCCGACACTCCCGCCACGCCGGCACGGCGACGCCGCGTCGGTCGCGGGCCATGACCGGAACCTCGCGGAGCGGGGTCGCAACCTTGCCGGCTGTCTCGCAGACGCGATCTCCACCGACGGCCGCCACGCGCTTGAGCAGTTTCACGTCCGACGGCATGCCGAGCCCTCGCAGATAAGGTCGCGTCGATGGGGGTTGAGACAGGGCGACCACGTCGCCGCGCGCGGGCTCCGACTTAACGGTTCGCGTATAGACGCCGAGCGGCAGGCTTGGGCTTTCATTGATCAGGGCCAGGGCCGGCACACGCTGGGCCGCCAGCGCGATGCCGGCCAGAAGCGTGACGGGCACGGCGACCCATAGAGACAGTCGTCGAATGCGAGCGGGGGTCATGGGCGGTAGGGCTCCAGGATCAAGTCGCGGGTAATCAGCACCCGTACCGGGGCGCCGGCGCGCAGGCGGATGGACGGCCGGACCTGCAGCTCGCGGTCGATCAGGCTACCGCCCACCCGCGCGCCCTCGATGGCGGTGGCGTCCCCGACATCGCCCAGCAGTCCCCCGCCGTCGTTATCGTCGTCACGGGCGATCTGACCCAGTGTGGTGATGGCTCCAGCGAACAGGGTAGCGACCGCGAGGGGGAAGAGACGACGATCGACTCGACCCTGGACACCGACCGCGCCTTGCGCATCGACGCCGGGTTCGTCGGTCAGGATCAGGCTCTTGCCGTTGGGCAGGATCAGCCGTTCCCAGGTCAGGAAGGCGCGGCGGTCGCCGTAGCTGCTCTCGCCGTCGTGGCGGCCGATCAACCGCGTGCCCTGGGGCAGGAGCAGATGTCGTCCGCTGACGGTGTCGAACACGTTCTGGGTGACGGTCGCCACGACCGGGCCGGTGCGCGAGGTGTCGATGCCGGTCAGAAGGGCCGCCGAGACGATCGCTCCAGCTTTGAGCTCGAACGGCGACAACGGGGCCATCAGCGCGTGCCCGTTGTAGACCGCACCGTAGTCACGACCCGGACCGGCCGGAGCCGACACCGGGGCACCACCCTGCCCGGTCTGGCTCCCGACAGACCCGCCACCGAAGAACAGCCCCGACCCGGCGGCGTCTTGGGACGCGGACCGACGTGGGGCGCTCGGGGCCGCCGCGACCGGGCCGTAATAATCGGGGCTGGACACGCGTGGACGTGAGGTGGACCCGGAGGCGGTTGCCGGCTCGCGGTCGCCGCCCAGCCGTCTTGGCTCGGGGAGCTGGTCGCCCAGCCGATCGTAGCTGGCGGGCTGATCGGTCACGACATCCGAGGCGCGGACGGTCCCGCGCGCCTCGTCGAGCCGACCCTCGTTGGCTTTCTCTCG
>QBLX01000034.1 GCA_003241825.1 Alphaproteobacteria bacterium | reverse complement strand
TCCCGCTATCGCCCAGGCCGGTCCAGCCCCGACCGGGACCGTCGCAAACACCAGCGCCGACACCGCTGCACTGACCCTGACGTTCGATGTCGGGGCCCAGACGGGCCTGATCATGGTGGCCCTGTTCGACAGTGCCGAGGCCTATGACGGTCGCGGTGCCCCGGTCGGACAGACGGTGGTGGATGTGGCCTCGGGCCAGCGGACTGCCGCCTTCGCCGGCCTCAAGTCCGGCACCTATGCCGCCAAGATCTTCCACGATGTGGATGGTGACGGCCAGATGGCCACCAACCCCTTCGGCATGCCGACCGAGCCCTATGCCTTCACCAACAATGCCCGCGGCAACATGGGTCCGGCAGGATGGGACCGGGCCAATGTCGTGGTCACCGGCGCGATCGCCCAGACCATCAGCCTGCGCTAGTCTCCGTTCATCAGGATCGCTGTCATGACCCCCTCACGCCGCCACTTCCTCATGGGTGCCGCTGCCCTGTCCGCCGCTGCCGCCACGCCAGAGATGGTCCGTGCCGCCATCGCCCAGGACGTGGCCATCGACTGGTCACTCGCCTCGGCAGACCTTGAGGCGGACATGGCACCGCGCGCCATGCGGCTGATCCATGGCCGGGCTCCGGCGGGGCTGGAGGGGACGCTGTTCCGCAATGGCCCGGGCAAGTTCCGGCGCCCGGGCGGCAGCGCGACCCACTGGTTCGACGGCGATGGCCTGATGCGCTCGTTCGATATCCGCGAGGGTCAGGTGACGCTGGCGGCACGGTTTGCCGACACGCCCAAGCGCCGGCACGAAACGGAACTGGACGCGGTGGTCACCCCGGGCTTCGGCACGGTCGGTGACAGCCGCGCCCGTCTGGGGTCAAGCGACGACGGCAATGCGGCCAATACGGCGGTCATGGTGGCGGGCGACAAGATCTGGGCCCTGTGGGAAGGCGGCTCCCCCACGCAGATGGATGCCGCAACCCTGGCCACAGAACGGTTCGTCACGCTGCGTCCGGATCTGAAGGGCATGCCTTTCCAGGCCCATCCCCGATACGCACCCGATGGCACGATCTGGAACATCGGGACCAATGGCGACCAGATGATCGTCTGGCATATGAACGCCGACGGCTCCCTGATCGAGGCCTCGGTCGTGAACCTGCCGCGCGCCAGCTACATGCACGATTTCACGGCCACGGACCGGCATGTCGTGATCGTGCTTCAGCCCTGGGTTTTCGATCATTCCGGCATGCCCTTCTCCAGCCAGTTCGCCTGGAAGCCGGAACTGGGCACCCAGGTTCTGGTGCTGGACAAGGCCGACCTGACCCGGACGCGGATTTATGAGCTGCCGACGTTTGCCTTCTTCCACCTGGGCGATGCCTGGGCCGAGGCGGACGGGACGATCCGGTTCGATGTCGCGGCCAGCAAGGATGTGGCGTTCGCGATCGACGGGGCACGGGTGATCGTCCAGGGCCGGGGATCGACGCCGGGCGAGCCCGCCAAACTGGCCCTTGTGACCCTGCATGCCGATGGCCGTGCCGAGATGGCCCGGACAGGCATCACCGCCGAATTCCCCAAGGGCGATCCGCGACGGGCGGGCCTCAGGCGCGACCTGACCGTCCATGTGGCAGGCGAAAGAGGCGCCCGGCCGCTGCCGACCGGTCTGGCAGTCCAGGACTGGAGCACGGGTCAGTCCCGGACGTTCGAGTTTGGCGATCACCAGGTGGTCGAGGAAATGGTCTTCGTGCCCAAGCCCGGCACGACGTCCGAGCGCGATGCCTGGCTGGTCGGGCCCTCGATCAATCTGCGGACCGGCGTCACGGAACTGCATGCCTTCGACGTCGCGCGGGTCGAGGACGGGCCGGTCGCAACCTGGGCCGCGGATGTGGCCCTGCCAGCAGGGTTTCACGGGGCCTGGAAGGCCTAAGCTATTTGAGGCATAGCTTACTTGGCTTTGGTTGCTGGTGAGCTTCAGAGTTAAATCATTAGGAATAGTGAGTGTGACCAAGATCGACCATTCCCGCCCAAGCCTGCGTTATGTGGACAATCTTCGAAGAGAATCCTCACGCTTAAATTCTGATGATTGGAGAATAAGTAGCTTTAGGCCGCAGCAATCGTCCACTATTGATATTCTAATAGATGATTTTCAGAGCCTCGAAGAAGATCAAAAGATAATATTCAACATTTGCTTTGATCGATATGTTTTTTATGTCAACATGAATGCCGATTTATTTTCTTTGATTGCAAGAAAATCAAGTATCTCAAAGTTAAAGCCAAAATTAGAGATTGCAAGGCAGGATTTGGTTTCCGCGGCTACAGCTCTGCTGTGGTTGGAGTTCCAAGCGCGAAATCAAGGCGCTGAGGGTGCATTGTCGTGGTACGGAAAATTGAGCAAAGCTATGTCTCAGGAAGATCGAAAAGCTTGGGATGCTTTCAATGTAATTCTGTTTGAAGACGCAACAGATGAACTCGAATTGATCGCGCCCCATTTAAATCTAAATACCTAGCTTCAGTACCAGCCGGCGTCGCGCAAGGCCTTGGCGTAGCGGCGGCTGACGGGGGCGAGGACGCCGCCCTCGAGCGTGAGCGTGGCCCGTCCGTCGCCACGACTGACATCGCGCACGGCGTCGCGGGCGACCCACCAGCTGCGGTGGGTCTGCGCGCCTTCAAGACCCTCCAGCTCCTCCAGCGCATCGGACAGCCGCATCAGGATCAGGTCAGAGCCGCGGTCGGTATGGATGCGCAGATAGTGGTCCTCGGCCTGGACGGCGCGGATGGCCGCCCCGCGCATCTTCATGGGCAGGCGATCGGGGAAACGCGCCGGAGCGGTGCCGACGGGCGCGGCATGGGTCTGGACCGGCTGGGCCCTGGCGAGGAAGACATTGACCATGCTCATCGTCGCGGTGACGACGACGACGGCGAACGCGATGTCGGCCATGGCGGCGAGGGGAAAGAGGCGACCGGAGAATGCCAGACCGCTGGCCGTCCAGACGAACACGGTCAGCGGGCCCGAGATGACCAGAACCAGGGCCAGCACCGCCCGCCAGGGATGTTCGTCGAGACTGATGTAGCGCTCGACCCACCGGGAACACAGATGGCCCCAGACCGCGCCGCAAAGCATGATCGGGATCCAGTAGGCCAATCGCCAGAGGACGGGCTGGTCTGTGCCCATGAAGGACCCGGTCAGGGCCAGCACGACGCCGCCGAGCCCCGCAACCAGCAGGCCGCGGGCCAGGGAGGGGTGGATGCGGGCGAACGGCGATTTTGACGTCATGGCTGGACGATCCCCCGTTCCGCGAACACGATGCCGCCCTGAGACCACGAAACGGGGCGGATATGAAGAGACCTGTATTCCTGATCGTCGCTATCGCGACGCTTTGCCTTCCGGGGGCGGCCCTTGCGGGTGACCTCGTCCTGTCGCTGATGACGCGCGAGGCAGGCGGAACACTGGCAGTCGCCATCTATCGCGATGCTGACAGCTTTCGCCGCAGCGAGGCACCCGTCAGGACGGTGACCGTGCCCCGGACCGGTCCGACCACGACCGTCACGATTCGCGACCTGCCGCCCGGACGCTATGCCGTCGGGACTTTCCACGACACTGACGGCAACGGCCGGCTGACCACCTGGCCGATCGGCCTGCCGAGGGAGGCCTACGGATTTTCGCGCGACGCCCGGGGTCAGGTCGGGCCTCCGTCGTTCGATTCTGCGGCCTTCGACCTTCCGGTCACTGGCGGGCGTCAGGCCTTCACGTTGAGATAGGGCGATCGGCTCCGCAGACGGCGCGGAAACCCGCCGAGGCGAACCGGACCATATAGTCGCTGGCGGTCTCGAGGTCGCCGGAGCGGCACAGGCCGTTCGACAGCCGGTCAAGACGTCCGGTCTCGCCCAGGGTCAACGTCAAGGCGCCCGACAGATTGTGCCAGGCCCAGTAAAGGTCGACGTCGCGGGCATCCGGCAGAAGCTGGGCGATGAGTTCGATCAGCCGCCGGATCGCGGGATCGAAATAGCGGGCCATGGTTTCGCCGCCGAACGTCGGATTGGCATTGGTCTGTGCCACCAGCGCCGCATAGTGTTTCCAGCCGGGTCCGCCCTTGAGGGACCATTCGAAAGGCGGGCGAAGGAAGGCATGCAGCAGGCCCTCCAGTGTCATGTCCGCCCCGGATGCTGCCGCATAGCGGTTGATCGCCTCGACCCGCTCGTTGTTCCACACCTCTGCCCTGCGCAGGAAGACAGCGTCGAACAGGCCCCGCTTCGCGCCGAAATAATAGTGGACGAGGGCCGTATCCACACCCGCCTCGCGCGCGACCTCGCGGATGGTCACGCCATAGAAGCCGTGCTTGGAGAACAGGTCTTCGGCGGCGTCGAGAATCAGGTCGCGCGTGTCGGCTGTGCCGCCGGCCACGGCCTTTGGCGGTCTGCCGCGTCGGGCGGGGGTCGTGGCAGTCCGGTGTGGCAGCGCATCCAGCTTGGTCATCGGCCCAAGCTAGGCCCAGGCAGGGGGCCGGTGCAACGGCGCCACATACGGAGGGTCACGTTACGGAACCCAAGCGTCGCCGTTTGACAAGGCAGCCGAACCGCGTAGGTTCCGTGAAAATCATTGAACGCTGAATAAAAGCGTCCTTCGGCTTGAAACAGACAGGAATGGGGTTTCCGATGAACAGACTTATGAAGTGCGCCTTGCTTGCGGGCGTGGCGTGGAGCACGGCCGCGACAGGATCGATGGCCCAGACCGCTGCCCCGGCTGCGGAACAGCCCGAGAGCGTGACCAATATCGACGAGATCGTCGTCACCGCCCGTCGTCGTGACGAGGCCCTGAAGGACGTTCCGGTCGCCGTCTCGGCACTGGGTGCCGAGCGCCTGGAAGAGACCGGCGCGATCGACATCACGGCCCTGCAGCAGCAGACGCCGAACGCCACGGTCCAGATCGCGCGTGGTTCCAACTCGACCCTGATCAGCTTCGTGCGTGGCGTCGGCCAGCAGGACCCGCTCTGGGGCTTCGAGCCCGGTGTCGGCCTGTATGTCGACGACGTCTACATCGCCCGTCCGCAGGGTGCCGTTCTCGACATCTTTGATATCGAGCGCATCGAGGTCCTGCGCGGACCCCAGGGCACGCTCTACGGCCGCAACACGGTGGGCGGCGCGATCAAATACGTCACCTCGCGCATGAACCCGACCGATGCCGAACTGACGCTGAAAGGTGCCTACGGCAGCTACAACCAGATCGACCTGCTGGCCTCGGGCAGCGTGCCGATCACCGAGACCCTGCGTATCGGCGGAGCCATCGCCAGCTATGACCGTGAAGGCTATGGCCAGAACCTGAACACCGGCGCCGAGCACTATAACAAGGATATCCTCGCGGGTCGTCTGAGCGTCGAGTACCAGCCGGCCGAGAACGTCTTCTTCCGTCTGGCCGCCGATCGGGTCGAGGATGATTCCAACCCCCGCCACGGCCACCGTGAAGTCGCCGGTACGGGTGCCGATGCGGGCGTTCCAGCCAGCGTCTACGACACCCGCGCGGGCGTGGGCGATCGCAACTCGGTCATCAACGAGGGTGTGTCGCTGACCGCACAGGTCGATCTGAACGACGTCTGGACCATCAAGTCGATCACGGCCTATCGCGAGGGCGATACCGACACCGTCATCGATTTCGACAACACGCCGCGCCCGACGCTGGACATTCCCGCTGTCTATGCGGACCACCAGTTCACCCAGGAATTCCAGGCCCTGTTCCAGTATGACCGGATCCAGGGCGTGGTCGGGCTGTTCTATCTGGACGGCACGGCAGCCGGTGCGTTCGACACCATTGCCGGCAACCTGGGCATCGCCATCGGCACTGCAGGCTTCGTCGAGACCGAGAGTGTGTCGCTGTTCACCGACATCAATTTCGACCTGACAGAGCGTCTGCATCTGTCGGTTGGCGGTCGTTACACCAGCGACACCAAGAAGGGTGACGTGTTCCGCGCCAACTATCTTGGTGCCACGCGCACGCCCCTGCTCGGCGGTACGGCCCGCCCGACCCTCGGCGCGGCCCGCACGGACTATACGGCGTCGAAGGACTTCAACGACTTCTCTCCCAAATTGGCGCTGTCCTACGACTTCAGCGATGCGATCACGGGCTATGCCTCATGGTCGAGCGGCTTCAAGTCGGGCGGCTATGACATGCGCGGCGACGCAACCTCGACCCCGCAGACCGTCAATGGCTATAACCCCGAGACCGTGGATTCCTTCGAGATCGGCCTGAAGGGTTCGCTGTTCGACCGTCGCCTGAGCTTCAGTTCGGCGGCCTTCTACAACGAGTACCAGGACCAGCAGGTCACGACCCAGGTTCCTGTCGTCGTCAACGGCGTAACCACCGGTATCGCCAGCTTCGTCGACAACGTCGGGTCCTCGACCATCTATGGTGCGGAGTTCGAGGGTGCCCTGACCATCAGCGACAGCCTGACGGCCAATGTCGCGATCGGCTACCTGCAGGCCGAGTTCGACGAGTTCAACCGCTTCAACCTGACGACCCGGGCGTTCGAGAACATCGCCAATCTGGTGGTGTTGCAGAACGCGCCGGAGTTCACGGGCTATTTCGGCCTGACATGGCGCGGACAACTGGCCGGCGGCGACTTCGCCGTCACGCCTTCGGTCAGCTTCCGCGACGACTACAGCCTGTTCGAGTTCCCCAACCCGATCCTGGACCAGGAGGCCTATTCGCTGGTCGACCTGTCGGCCGTCTGGACCGATCCGAGCGACCGCTACACGGTCGGCCTGTACGGTCGTAACCTGACCGACGAGGAATACCGCGTCGGTGGCTACACCTTCCCGGGTGCCGCCTTCAACGACAGCCAGATCGGCTACTATGGCCCACCGCAGACCATCACCGCGTCCCTGCAGGTGAAATTCTGATCCGGCGGCAGGCCTGATCGCAAATCGGGCGGCGGTTCCAGCCATGGACCGCCGCCCTTTTTGTTTGCAGTCAGGCATTCGGCCGCTACCGTCACCATAACGAAAAGAACGACCGGGAATGAGGGAGACACCATGAGCATGAGTTCGGTCGAACGGGGCATCGGTCCCGCCGCCAATCCTGGCTATCGCGCCTATGTCCTGGGGATGTTGATGGTGGTCTACACCTTCAACTTCATCGACCGGCAGATCCTCGCCATCCTGGCCCCCTATATCCAGGCCGAGATGGGCTTTACCGACGGCCAGATGGGGCTTCTGGGCGGGCCTGCGTTTGCCGTGGTCTATTCGACCCTGGCGCTTCCGATCGCCTGGCTCGCCGACCGCAAGAGCCGGACCATGATCGTGGCGACGTCTCTGGGTGTATGGAGTGCCTTCACGGCGCTGTGCGGCCTCGCGGGCGGCTTCTGGACCCTGTTCCTGTTCCGGATGGGGGTGGGTGTCGGAGAGGCTGGCGGCGTGGCGCCGTCCTATTCGCTGGTGTCGGACTATTTCCCCAAGTCACAACGTGCGCGGGCCCTGGCCGTCTACTCGTTCGGCGTGCCCATCGGGACCGCGCTGGGCTATCTCTTCGGCGGCATTCTGGCCGCTCTGATCGACTGGCGGATGGCGTTCATCGTCGTCGGTCTGGCGGGGGTGCTGCTGGCGCCTCTGCTGAAGTACACGGTCAAGGACCCGATCCGCGGCGGCTTCGACCGGGCTGAACCCGTCGAGGGTGCAGACGCGGTAGTCACGCCCCACGTCGAGACCAAGGCGGCCTCTTTCGGCGAAGTCTGGGCGATCCTGCTCAAGAAGCCCAGCTTCTGGTTCCTGGCCTTCGGTGCCGCCTGTTCCTCGGTCTATGGTTATGGTTCGGCCTTCTGGCTGCCCAGCTTCTTCGAGCGATCGATGGGCATGGCCGGGGTCGAGCGCGCCGTCTACATCGCCGGCATTGCCTTCATCGGCGGCACGGCAGGGATCTGGTTCGGCGGCTGGCTGGCCGACAAACTGGGCAAGGGGGTCAAGAAGGCCGCCTATCCGATGGTGCCTGCGATCGGCTTCATCATTGCGGTACCGATGTTCTTCCTGGCCATGAATGTCGACAACAAATGGCTGGCGTTCGCGCTGTTCCTGATCCCGCAGGCGCTCAGCCTGGCCTGGCTGGGTCCGGTGATCACCGCTGTGCAGCACCTGGTGCCGGCCCATATGCGATCCACGGCCTCGGCCAGCTTCCTGCTGATCAACAACCTCGTCGGCATCGGTCTGGGTATCTATCTGCTGGGTGCAGTGTCCGAATATCTGACCCCCCGCTTTGGCGAGGAGGCGCTGCGGTACTCGCTGTACGTCGGACAGTGGTTCTACGGCCTTGCCGCCATCCTGCTGCTGATCTCGGCCCGCAGCCTGAAGCGCGACTGGGTCGACTGAGGACCAGGGGCCTCGGCAGGGGGGATCTCCACCTCTCCGCCGGGGCCCACGCCTTTGGGCCTAGGGCTCGAGCGAGGCTATCAAGGCCTCCGCCGACACGCCTCGCTCACGGATCGCGGCGAGGGTCTCGGACCGGTCGCGCTTGGCGAACCGCTTGCCATTGGCATCCAGCAACAGCCGGTGGTGGCGGTAGACGGGGGTGGGCAGGCCGAGCAGCGCCTGCAGCACCCGCTGGATCGAGGTCGTCTCGACCAGATCCTCGCCGCGGATGACATGGGTCACGCCCTGAAGCGCGTCATCGACGACCGAGGCGATCACATAGCCTGCCCCGCTATCCTTTCGCCCCAGGACCATGTCTCCGAGCCGCCCGGGCGTGGCCCGTCTGATGCCCGGCGCGCTGGTGCCCTCCTCGACCCAGGTCAGTGCCCCCGGATCCCCGAGCCGTTCGCGCACGGCCGCCAGCGACAGTCGCCAGGCGAAGGCGTCTCCGCGCTCGAGCCTCTGTCGCTCCTCATGAATCGGGGCCGGACCTCCGGCAAAGGCCTGTGGGTCCGCCGGGTCGTCGGCATGCGGAGCTCCCCCGGCCAGCGCCAGCAGGTCCTTGCGCGTTCTGAAACAGCGATAGAGCACGCCCAGCTCGCGCAGAGTCTCCAGCGCACCTTGATAGTCGGCCCGGTGTTCGGACTGGCGCCGCAAAGGTGTCTCCCAGTCGAGCCCCAGCCAGCGCAGGTCGTCGACAATGGCTGTCTCATGTTCGGCCCGGCAGCGGGTGAAGTCGGTGTCCTCTATTCGCAGCAGGAACCGGCCCCCGGCCGCCTGCGCTGCTCGCCAGGCCGTCAGGGCCGAGAAGGCGTGGCCGCGATGCAGCAGTCCTGTCGGGGAAGGCGCGAAACGGCTGACGAAGGTCACGGTCAGATTACCCGCTTCAGCGCCCCGGCGGTCTCGAGGCGTTGTACGACCGCACGGATATCGGCTTCCGCAATGAAATCGAACTCTGCGATCATGTCCTCCAGCGCGAACCGGGGCTGGGACATCGCCCAGCCGACCGCCTCGGTCACCGGCCCGCTGAAGGCAGGCGGCAGGAGGTTGGTTGGTACATAGAGAGTCAGCGGCTTGCGGGCGGGGAGGTCGTAGGTGGCGGGGCGCCGGACCAGCCGTTCCTGCGTAGCGGCAACCTCGTCGCGGAACTGCGGCAGTGCTGCCAGGTCGGCGAGTTTGCGGCCGAGCCCGGCCAGGTGTTCTGCGAGCGCCCGGCCGCCATCCTGGCCCGCTGGCGGAAAATAGGCCCGGAAGGCGGGGTCCTGCAGCGCGGCATTCTCGAGAAGACCGAAGATGATCCGACCGTAGAGCGGCGTCACCGAATAGGTCAGGTGCAGGGAGGCATTGCCCGGCTCGGCATCGGCGAGCGCGTCATGATACCAGCCGCGCGGCAGGTACAGGACGTCGCCCGGCCGCATCCGTATCTCCTGCATCAACGCACCCCGTGTCTGGCTGAACCAGGGTCGCAGCCGGTCTTCGGCAACAGGATAGGCGACAGGGCTGTCGGCGCGATTCTCGTACAGTCGCCAGGTCTTTTCGCCCTCGCAATGGATAGCGAAGACGTCGTGCAGATCGAAATGGGTGCCGAACGCCTGAACCCCGCCGAACGAGCAATAGGCATTGGCCGAGACGCCGGCCCCGAAGGCTCGGCTCAGCATGGCGGCAAGCTGTGTCATGTCGGGCGCCAGCGGGTCGATGTCGTTGGCGATCAGGCTGGCACCTGTGGACAGCAGGACATCGACCCTGGCGGGCGAGGGACGCAGGGTGGTGCCGGACTGGTCTGTCACCGGGGTGCAGTAGTGCTCAGGAGGAATCGGCTCGTTGTCGCGCACCATCCGCAGGCGACTGGCGGTCCAGCTGGACGTCTGGGCCAGGAGGGCATTGAAGCGGGACCAGTCCAGGATCGCGCGTTTGGGGGCACCGTCGCCCGCCGGAATGTGCAGCGGCTTTCGGCCATGATAGTCGGCCAGAAACCGCTCGGGGGTGATCGGATGCAGAAGTTCGTCCAGACTGAGCATGGGCGGAAGCTAGATCGCCGCTGCTGACCTGTCGACCGATCGCGAAAGATCCGATGCCCCTGACCGCTCCCTCCGTCGAACTGATCGCGACCGCCCGGGCGAGCCTCGCCGCCCGTGATCCGGCCCTCGCCCGGGCTCATGCCCAGACGCCTGCCCTCGAATGGCGTCTGCGGCCCGGCGGGTTCGAGGGACTGTTCCGCATGATCGTCGAACAGCAGGTGTCCGTGGCTTCGGCTGCGTCGGTCTGGGCCCGGCTGGAAGCGGGGTTGGGCGAGATCACGCCGCAGGCCCTGCTGGCCCATGATCTGGACAGTCTTCGTGGCATGGGGCTTTCGCGTCAGAAGGCGACCTACGGGCAGGGTATGGCCCTCGCCCAGATCGAGGGTCGCATCGATCTGGACCATATGCAGACCCTGGGCGATGCCGAGGCCATTGCCGCGCTGACGGCCCTGAAGGGGGTCGGGCCGTGGACGGCAGAGGCCTATCTGATGATGTGCGAGGGACGGCTTGACGTGTTTCCCGGAGGCGATGTCGCCCTGCAGGAGGCGATCAGATGGGCCGACGGCACCGAGACCCGGCCTGACCAGAAGGGCGCCTATCTCAGGGCCGAGGTCTGGCGACCCTACCGGGCTGTGGCGACGCATCTGCTGTGGGCATGGTATACAGGCGTCAAGCGCGGCGAGATCATCCTGGAGCCCTCGGCATGAGCCCTATCGTCGACCCGGCCCTTGCAAATCCCGAGACCGTGCTGGGCGCGCTGGACTTCGCCGGGGTGGCCGTGTTCGCCGCGACCGGGGCGCTGGCGGCAGCGCGCGAGCGGCATGATCTGGTGACGTTCGGCTTCTTCGCCGCCATCACGGGCGTGGGTGGCGGGACCCTGCGCGACCTGCTGATCGGCGCGCCGGTGTTCTGGGTGCTGGACTGGCGCTATATCGCCATCTGTCTGGCCGGGGCACTGGCGGTGTGGCTGATCGGCGCAGGACCATGGCGATTCCGGGCCCTGCTCTGGCTCGATGCCATCGGCCTGGCAGCCTACGGGGTTCTCGGTGCCGCCAAGGCCGAGGCCTACGATCTGGCACCGCTGATCTGTATTGTCATGGGAGCGCTGACCGCCTGTTTCGGCGGAATCGTGCGCGATCTCCTGGCCGGACAGCCGTCGATCCTGCTGCGGCGGGAGATCACGGTGTCGGCGGCCTTGCTGGCAGCGACCGTCTATGTCGTGGCCCGGGCCTGGGAGGTGGAGACCTGGCCAGCCGCCATCGTCGCCGCGGTCGCCGGCTTTACCCTGCGCGCCGGGGCCCTGCGGTGGGGCTGGAGCCTGCCCGGCTTTCAAGGCGGGCTGGTGCGCGGCTGATCTTCACCGAACAGACACCGGATCGTCATGGCGAGCGCGTCGAATCAGGGATAGGCTGGCTGCTCCAGGTCGAAGGAGACGCGTCTTCAGTTCGTTGGCTTTCCAGATCCATCAGCCGCGCGGGAGCGTCTGATGCTGCACCCGACCCGCACCAACACCGGCTTTCCGGCCCTGGTGTTGAACGCCGATTTCCGGCCGCTGTCCTATTATCCGCTGTCTCTCTGGCCGTGGGAGGAGGCGATCAAGGCGGTCTATCAGGACCGCGTGGACGTTGTGTCCCACTACGACAAGGTGGTGCGCAGCCCGTCGATGGAAATCCAGCTGCCCAGCGTGATCGCGCTGAAATCCTATGTCGACCAGGACCGGACCCCGGCCTTCACCCGGTTCAATGTCTTCCTGCGTGACCGCTTCACCTGCCAGTATTGCCACAGCACCAGTGACCTGACGTTCGACCATGTCCTGCCAAGGTCGCAGGGCGGGCGCACGACCTGGGACAATATCGTCGCGGCCTGTTCGCCCTGCAATCTGCGCAAGGGCGGGCGCACACCCCAGCAGGCGGGCATGCCGGTCCGCCGCATGCCGCAGCGTCCCAATGCCTGGCAGCTCCAGGACGCCGGTCGCCGGTTTCCGCCCCATTATCTGCACCAGAGCTGGCTGGACTACCTGTACTGGGACATCGAGCTGGAGCCCTGACCTGATCGGGGAAAATCGGTGCCGATGGGGCGTGCGTCGGACCCCGTCAGCCTGCTATGGGATGCGCACCGACCTCCCGGAACGGCACCCGCATCGGGGCGTTTCAGGCGGCTGATCCCTTCACCAGAGACTCTCGCGAGCCAGGGCCGCCCATGAAACTCCGTGTCCGTTCCGAGCTCGTCTATCGTTTCGACCCGCCGACGGATGCGATCTATCAGATCAAGGTGGCTCACTGGCCGGGTCAGGCCGTCGAGGACGAGACCCTGACGGTCACGCCGCACGTCGATTTCCTCGAGGACGAGAACACCGAGTTCGGGGCCCGGACCCTGCGCGCCCGGCTGGAGGGCGAGGTCTCGGTGGTCTATGAGGCCACGGTCGACAACGGCATCCTGAAGGGTCTGCCACCGGTCACCGTCCAGCATGACTGGAACGACCTGCCCGCCGAGGTGCTGACCTATCTGTGGCCCAGCCGCTATTGCCCGTCCGACCAGTTCGGCCGTTTCGTGGAGCGCGAGTTCGGCGACACCACCGGGGGCGAGCGGGTGCTGGCGATTCTGAAATGGATCAGCGACAATATCGACTACGAGCGCGGGGTGTCGGATTCGGAGACGACGGCAGCGCGGACCTTCATCGACCGGGCGGGGGTCTGTCGGGACTTCACCCATCTGGGGATCACCCTGTGCCGGGCGTCGGGCATTCCGGCACGGGCGGTCAGTGCCTATGCCCACCAGCTGACCCCGCCCGACTTCCACGCCATCTTCGAGATCTGGCTGTCGAACGGCTGGTGGCTGGTCGATCCCACGGGGCTGGCGCCGATCGAGGGGCTGGTCCGGATCGCCTGCGGTCGCGATGCCGCCGACATCGCCTTCCTGAGCACCCAGGGCACCTGCGAACTGGTGCGCCAGTCGATCACGGCCGAGGCCGTCTGACGGCCCTCAGTTGCGGGTCTGCGAGGCCTTCCAGGCGTCGATGAAGTCCAGCTGCCGCAGGACCGCGTTGTCAGGGTCGATCAGGATATGGCTGTCGGGCTGGAGCTCGATCTCGCCGCGCCCCAGGGTCATGGGCACGATGCGCGGCTCGCCATCGACCTCGACTGTCAGGGGCATGGGAAAGGCCGCGGCACCTGACCACTGAAGGGTCATGCGATCACCGGTCCGCGTTGTCGTCAGGACCGGCAGGGCGGCCTGATAGACATAGGCATCGAAGAACCAGCGCATGTCTCGCCCGGCCTCGTCGCTGACGATGGCGACGAAGTCGTCGGTGGTGGCATAGCGGGGCGCGAAATTGCCCGGCCTCGGGTCCGCGCGTCCATAGATGAGACGGGTCACGGCACGCCGGAAAGCCTCTTCGCCGATCAGCAGCCGCAGGGAATGCGCCACCAGCGCGCCCTTGTAATAGAGGTCCAGCCCCGGGCCGGTCGCGCCCTCATAGACTGTGCCCGCATCCTGCTCGCCACCGGACACCAGCGGGAAGCGGTTGGTCAGGGACTGGCGCATGTCGGCCAGTTCGGTCTGCATGTAACGGTCGCCGTTCAGCCAGCGCGCATAGAGGGGCTGCATGTAGGTCCCCAGACCCTCGTGCAGCCACATGTCGTCCCACGACACATTGGTCAGCTGGTTGCCGAACCACTCGTGGGCCAGTTCGTGCTGCAGCAGCCAGTCATAGCCCTTGCCGTCCAGGTTGTAGCCATTGCCGTAGGCGTTGATCGTCTGGTGCTCCATGCCCAGGTGCGGGGTCTCGACCACCCCCATCTTCTCGTCGCCGAACGGGAAGGGGCCAACGGTCGCCTCATAGAAGTCCAGCATGGGGGCGAACTGGTCGAACAGGGCCTGAGGCTTCGTCGCGTCGGCGATCGGCAGGTGCCAGAAATACATCGGGATGGTGTTGCCGAACCGGCTTTCATACGATCCCGCGATCTCCTGATACGGACCGACATTCAGGGCGATGGCATAGGTATTCGGATCGCGCGCCGTCCAGTGCCAGGTCGTCGTCGCCGTGCCGTCGGCGTCGGGGGCATTCTGTGTCTTGCCCACCAGCCGCCCGTTCGAGGGCGCGGCCAGATCCGCGGGCACGGTGATGTGCAGATCGACCCGGCCCGGCTCACCCTGCGGATGGTCGATACAGGGCCAGAACAGGTCGCAGCCCTCGCCCTGGACGGCCGTTGCCACCCACGGCTTGCCGTCCGGGGTCTTGCGCCAGACGAAGCCGCCATCCCAGGGGGCGTTGCGTGCGCGATGGGGCTGTCCCGAATAGGCGATGCGGATTGCGGTGGTCTGACCAGCGACCAGAGGAGCCGGCAGGGTCAGGGTCAGCCGGCCCTCCGGGTTGGACCAGGCGTCCGCCGAGACGGGCTGGCCGTCCACGGCCAGCGAACCGATGGCGAAGCGGTTGTCGAGTTCGACCACGATCCGCTCCAGCGGAGCCGTGGCCGTGAAGGTCAGGGTGGCGACAGCATCGATGGATTCGGTGTCGGGCAGGATGCGGATGGCGAGGTCGGCGACGTCGAACCGGACGGCCAGCTGCTCAGCTGTGCGCGGCGTTCCGCTGGACAGGGTGAAGGCGGTCGAGGCCGGGGGTGCGGGCAGGGTCTGCGCCGTGGCGACAGAGCCAAGCGCCATAAGGGCGATGCCCGCCGAAACACTGATCGATCTCACACCACGCTCCAGCAAGGACAGGATGCGAGCCTAGCGGGCAAAGCCGGACGGGCAAAGAAAAAGGCCGGTGTTTCCACCGGCCTCGTTCAGAATCAACAGTCGCCAGACTCAGGCGGCGGCGAGATCGGCGATCTTGGCCTTGATCTGACGCTTGATCTTCTGGGCGGCAGGCGACAGCTGCTCGTCGCCAGCCTTGACGATATAGGCGTCCAGGCCACCCTTGTAGTCGAGGGTGCGCAGGGCGGCATTCGAGATCCGCAGGGTATAGGACTGACCCAGGGCCTCGGACGCCAGCTTGACCTTCTTCAGCGACGGCAGAAAGCGGCGCTTGGTCTTCACATTCGAGTGGCTGACGCGGTTTCCGACCATCGGACCGATACCGGTGAGTTCGCAACGACGCGACATCGCGTAATCCTTAAGACGAGGCCATCGCGGTCGGCTTGAAAGAAACCGGCGCGAGACTTGAAATGAAGACGCGCAAGGGAGCCCCCTGCGCGAGAGGGGGCCGTATAGAGGAACCGGCATCGATCCGTCAAGGCTAGGGATTCCTTCCCCCGCCATGCGGAGGGGGCCGATGCTTTCCTCCCAACATCGTGGGGAGGGGGACCGCGAAGCGGTGGAGGGGCTGTGTGCGCAGGACGCGCCGTTGGGGTCCAGGTCAACCAGCCCCTCCACCACGCTGCGCGCGTTCCCCCTCCCCATCGCGCAGCGATGGGGAGGATATCGTTCAGACCCGGTTCAATTGCCGCCATATAGTCAGGCTAGCTGTACTGCCACCCCATCCGGAAGCCTGACCATGACTGTTCCACCGCGCCTGACCCGTCTGCTGGCCGTTGCTGCGCCTGCGCTGGTCGGTGCCATGCTGCTGGCCGCGCCCTCGACGGCACGCCAGGCCCAGGCCCCGACACCCCAGCCTGGCTACTGGGAATACACCACCACGGCGGTGGGCATTCGCGATACCGAGCAGAAATGCGTCCGGGCCAGCGAGATCAACCGGTTCTTTGGCGGGCTGTCCACGCGGCGCTGGCAATGCACCTACCCCGTGCGGCAGGTGGGCGGCGGCAATGCCCGGTTCGAGGGTGTCTGCACCGACCGCAAGGGCCGCCGGGTCAATGTGCGGCTGGTCGGCCCCTATGAGGCCGAAAGCTTCCGCTTTCGCGGTGGGGCGCAGCTGGCGCGCGGCACGCCCTATCTGCCCGCCAGCATCAATGCCCGGCGTATCTCTGCCCAGTGCCCCGCCGGGGCGGAGTATTTCTGAGCTGTCTCGCCGTCGGGGCTGAGACAAGGAAAAAGGCCCGGGATTGCTCCCGGGCCTTCTGGTCTTCAGAGCGGTTTCGCGGATCAGGCGGCTTCGGCCTCGGCGTCGGCTTCTGCGGCTTCTGCAGCCTCGTTGGCGGCAACGACGGCCTTTTTGGCGCTGAGCGACTTGGCCAGCAGCTGGACGGCGGCGTCCTTGTCGATGCGGTTGGCGGCGGCGACTTCGCGGGCCATCCGGTCCAGCGCCGATTCATAGAGCTGGCGCTCGGAATAGGACTGTTCCGGCTGGCTGTCGGCACGGTGCAGGTCGCGGACGACCTCGGCGATCGAGATCAGGTCGCCCGAGTTGATCTTGGCTTCGTATTCCTGGGCGCGGCGGCTCCACATCGTGCGCTTGATGCGGGCGCGGCCCTTCAGGGTGGTGAGGGCGCGGCTGACGACATCGTCATTGGCCAGCGAGCGCAGACCGGCCGTCTTGGCCTTCTTGGTGGGGACGCGCAGGGTCATCTTCTCGTGGTCGAAGGTCACGACATAGACCTCAAGGCTCATGCCCGCGACTTCCTGGGTCTCGACAGCTGCGACCTTGCCGACGCCATGTGCGGGATAGACCACCGCATCGCCGACCTTGAATTCCAGACCCGTCTTGCTCGTCATGTTATTCCTTTCCCGGACGCAGGGGCGGATGGCGCGCGTAACACCTGACAAAAACAGCTTCGCAGCCGGCGGAAACTCCGTCGGTCGGCAAGGCATGAGAACATCAAGTGTGGAAGCGGATCACCGAACCTCTGGCCGATCCCGCCTTCGTGGGCGGGATTCTGTCGCAAATGCGGGCGGCACGCATGATTTGCTCACCGCCCGACCCAATGTGAAGGAACATATCACAAAAGGCGGCAATTTCAAAACGTACGTTAAGGTTCGGGAACAGGGCGTGCCGCCCCGTTCGAGTCAGCGGCCCTTGCCGGGCTCCGGGCTGAAGTATTTCTCGAACTTTCCGGTTTCCCGCTCGAAGGCCTCGCGATCCGCTGGCGGCGTGCCCTTGACGGTGATGTTGGGCCAGACCTTGGCATAGGTCGCGTTGATCTGAAGCCATTTGCCGTCGGGCTCGTCCTCGGTGTCCGGCTTGATGGCATCGATCGGGCATTCCGGTTCGCAGACACCACAGTCGATGCATTCATCCGGAGCGATGACGAGGAAATTCTCGCCTTCATAGAAGCAGTCCACCGGACAGACTTCGATACAGTCCATGAATTTGCACTTCACGCAGGCATCGGTGACGATATAGGTCATGGGTGGCGGGACCGCGCGCGGTTGTTGTCGGGAATAGTCGTTCAGGACGGCCTGCGGAAATGGCCTCCTGTGTGCGAACTGTCAACCAAACGGCGCAGGATGCAGTGCCGCAAGCCCCCGACCCCCGAGAACGCCACATCCTGCGGACACATTTTGCCAGCGGTCAGGCCATCTGCCTTGCCTTGACGACGCGCCCGCCTATCTGCATCACTGCCGATTACAGTTCGCCGCCCGCCTTTCACCTTTACCAAGGACCCTGCCATGCGCCTGCTCACGAAATCCGCACTCGCTGCCTCCGCTGCCCTGACCCTGATCGCCGGGGGCGTCGTGGCCCAGGCGGCCCTTACCAAGGTTCCGTCCGAGGTGCGCGCCGGCACCTACAAGCTGGATTCTTCCCACGGCAAGATCACGTACAAGATCAATCACCTGGGTTTCTCGACCTACATCGGCCAGTTCGCCAATGTCGAGGCGACCCTGACGCTTGACCCGGCCAATCCTTCGGCCAGCACCCTGACGGCGACCGTGCCGGTGTCGGGTCACGACAACACATCCGAGGGTCTGAAGAACCACCTGGCCTCGGCGGATTTCTTCGACGCAGCCCAGTTCCCGAACATCACCTTCGTGGCGACCTCGGTCACGGTTGATCCCGCGGACCCGACCGAGGCCGACGTTGTCGGCAACCTGACCATCAAGGATGTGACCAGGCCTGTGACCCTCGACGTCAAGTTCAACCAGGCCGGATCGATGCGCGGACGCTACATCGTTGGCTTCGACGGCGAGACCACGATCAAGCGATCCGAATTCGGGATGACCTATGGCCTGCCTGCGATCGGCGATGAGGTCGAACTGCACATCGAGGGCGAGTTCATCGCCCAGTAAGGGCTGCCGCTCGCCATGCGGTCGCGCGCTGCCTGATCTGGAACTCCGGCCCTCGCCTGTTTTCGCGGGCGCTAGCCAGGCTCGGCATCCAGCGGTGAATAAAGGGCGCGGGCTTCCGGAGGAGGTCCGCGCCGCTCGCCAAGGGCCTCGATCCGGACGGCCGTGATCCGTTCATTGAACGAGAAGACCAGGGCGTCGCCCGGGTGGACACAGCGACTGGGCTTGTCCAGCCTGACCTGACGTCCCTGATGCGTCAGCCGCACGGCCCCGCGTTCGACGAGGGCTGCGGCGAGAGACCTCGTCTTCACGAACCGCGCGCGCCAGAGCCAGACATCGACACGGCAACTCGCAGTACCGGTTAATGGCCCGGGGTCGCTCATGCCGGCTGCCACAGTCGTGCCTGGGTCTGAAACACCATGGACTGGACATGGGCCGCCGCAGGCTGGTTCGCTACCCGTCCGTAACGCCGACGGAAGGGCTGCCTGGACCGATCTTCGGGTTCAGGCCGGTTCACGGGTGGCGACAACCGTCGTCTCGACCTCGACCCCACCGGCTATGTCATCCGTGCCGGCCCATTCGCCGGTGCCGATACCGAAGGCTGTCCGGTCGAGACTGGTCGAGCCGGTCATGCGCGCCGTGTCGCCGTCGATCGTCAGGGTGAAGCGCAGGGTCGCGGGCCGGGAGACACCCTTGATCCGCAGGCTGCCCCGCGCCTCGTAGCGCTCGGGGCCAAGGCTGCGGAACCGGTCGGCCGTGAAGGTCGCCCGGGCATGATTTGCCACGTCGAACCATTCCGATCCCGCAAGCACGCCCTGGCTGTCGGAATCCTCGGTCGCGAAGGAGCCCATGTCCACGACGACGCGGACGCGGGACTGCTCCAGCGCGTCTGGCGAGAAGACGATGTCGGCGGTCCAGGTCCGGAAGCGGCCGCGGATCGGAGCACCGGACTGGGTCGCCGAGAAGCTCAGGCTCGACCCGGCCTCCCGGACGCGCCAGCGAGAGGGCGGGGCCGTCTCGGGCAGGGCGCTGGCCGCCTCAGCGTCCGTCGAGGTCTCCGGTAATGTCGCCTCGCTGATCGTCACGGGGGCTGGGATCTCTGCGGGCATCACGGTGGTCTCGACGGGCGTTGCGGCCGGCGCAGGCGTCCGGGCCATCTGCGAAACCCGGGGCCAGGTCGCCGCCACGGCGGCCGTGACAGCGAGGGTTGCGACCAGGGCGATCAGGCGCAGGTCCAGACGCGCCACGGCCGGCTGTCCGGGCAGGATCCGGGCGAGCCCATGATCCCGATCGATGAAATGGTGTTTCAGTGCGCCGAGGACATGGAGCCCGAGAAGGCCGTAGAGCGCGTAACTCAGCAGCCGGTGTGCCGTCTCGGCGGCCTCCTCGACAGCGGCCTTTGACGCGGGCTCCAGCCCCGGAATACCGGGAATGTGCGGGAAGGGGACGAGCCCGAACAGGACTGTGTCGATCCCGGTCCGGGAGGCCGAAACGATCAGCCAGCCCGACAGCGGAATGGCCAGCAGCATGGCGTAGAACCCGATGTGCACCGTCTGGGCCAGCCGCTTCTCCCACGCCGGTCCCTCACCGGCGGGCGGCGGCCGATGCGTCCATCGCCAGCCGATCCGCACGAGCGTCAGGACGAGGATGGTGATGCCGATCGACTTGTGCAGTTGATAGACGGCAAAGGTGATCGCCCCGGGCGGCCCCTCCATGCGCAGGCCAAGTCCGATCTCGAGCACGATGAGCAGTGCGATGGCCCAGTGCAGGGCCATGGCGACCCCGCTGTAGCGGGACTGGGCGGGCGGGTGCTGCACCGGTTCAGGCAAGGTCAACTCGAAAAGGCCACGCCTATTCGTAATAGCATCGGATACAGAATTTCAAGATACCCCTGAAATCCGTAGCAGGGCGGTGACCTAGTCGGGGGTTCTGGCGGCGCGACGTGCTGCGCGTTCGTCCTGCCCCCGCCAGGCTGTGCCTTCGCCATGCTTGCCGACGCTCTCGAACTCGGGCGGCGCAGCCTTGTGGATAAACTGCTCCGAGACCAGCCAGCCCTTGAAGGGCCGGAGCGACACGATACAGGCGAGGGCCAGCAGGGGCAGGGTCACGACCATATGCACCCAGATCGGGGGGTGCACAGTGAACTCGAAAGCCATGAAGGCCATCATGCCAACCAGCCCCACCCCCGAAGCCACAAAGAAGGCGGGTCCGTCGGCCGGATCGGCAAAGCTGTAGTCCAGCCCGCAGGCGGGACAACGATCGCGGATCGTCAGATAGCCTTTCAGCAAGGGCCCCTTTCCACAGCGCGGGCAGCGGCAGCGCAGTCCGGTCGACAGGGTGCTGAGTGGGGGAAAGGCAGGATCGACCGAGGGGACTGACATGGTTTGGGCTCCGGTCTTCTATGTCGTGCGCGGCCGACCCCGGCGCAAGCGGAGCAGCAACCGGGTCACGCCCCATTAACTGCGCTGAAAGGCCCCGCGCGCGAAAGTGCACGCGATGTCCTCCGCGCGCAGCCGCTCCCGCATTGCCAGGACCACCGTAGCGCTGGGCGCTGCGGGGACGATGGCGCTTGCCCCGATCGGCCCTTCTGTCCTTCCGGCCTTTGCCCAGGCAGCCGCTGCTGTCGCGCAGGACCCGGTCACCATCCGGACCGGTGTCAATGATGACTTCACACGCGTCGAGTTTGCCGGTGTCGTCGGGTCGCGGGCCCGTGTCCGCCGCGAGGGCCAGCTGGTCATCGTCCGGATCGGTTCGACGGCCGCTCCCGATGTCAGCCGGCTGAGGGTCAATCCCCCTGCCGGGGTCGAGAAGGTCGAGACCCGGGCCGCACGGAACGCCACCGAACTGGTCATGACGCTCGCCGAGGGCGGTGATTTTCGTACCGGCATCGATGATGGCGCGGTCTGGCTGAACCTCTATGCCCCGGGCAAGGCCCCGGTCACGGCCGCTGCGACGATTGCGCCTGGCACGGTCGTTCCGGTCTCGACCCAGTCGACAGCCGAAAAAACAGTTCTTCAGTTCCAGTGGCCCAGTCCAGTTGGTGCCGCCGTGTTCCGCCGGGGCGAAGCGGTCTGGGTGGTATTTGATGCCGCCGCTCGCCTCGATATGGCGGGTGCCATGGACACCGGTCCTGCAGGTGCCCCGCGCTGGGCCGTCGGGCCGGACTATACCGTGG
>QBLX01000033.1:9697-22170 GCA_003241825.1 Alphaproteobacteria bacterium | reverse complement strand
TGTCCGTCTGCCCGTTGCCGCCCTCGCCCTGCTGCTGACCTCGGTTGCCCTGCCCGTCCTGGCCCAGGCGCCCGGAACCCCCATCCTGGCCCAGGCGGGTGATGCCGCCCTGGCCCTGCCCCGTGCCCAGCCGGCCATCCCGGCCCCGACCAAAGCCAACTATCCCGGCACCATCCAGTACCAGGCCGACATCACCGACCGGGATCGCCGCATCATCAGCGTCCGCCAGACCATTCCGGTCGCTGCCGCCGGGCCGATGACCCTGCTCTATCCGGAGTATCTGCCCGGAAACCACGCCGGCACCGGCCCGATCCAGCTGATCTCGGGCGTCACGGTCACCGCCAATGGCCAGCGTCTGGAATGGCTGCGCGACACCCTCCAGCCCCATGCCTTCCATCTGGATATCCCGACCGGCGTCTCCGCCATCGAGGTCTCCTTCCAGTGGCTGACCCAGCCCGACGGCGGACCCTGGCGCGTCGTCCAGACACCCGAAATGGTCAATCTGCAGTGGGAAAAGGCCATCCTCTATCCGGCGGGCTATGACGCCACCGGCATCACTGTCGCCCCGTCCGTCCGCCTGCCGGAGGGCTGGGGCTTCGGCGTCGCCCTCGACACGGTGTCGAACGAAGGCGGGGTCGCGACCTTCGCCCCCGTCAGCCTCTACACCCTGGTCGACAGCCCGATGTTCGCCGGGGCCCACTACCGCCGCTTCACCCTCGACGGCGATGGCCCCTCGCCCGTCTATCTGAGCCTCGTCGCCGACAAGGCCGAGCAGCTCCGCCCCGCCGACGGCCTGATGCCGAAATTCGAGGCGCTCGTGGTTCAGGCCGATCGCCTGTTCGGGGCCCGTCCGTTCGATCGCTACGAGTTCCTCGTGGCCGCCTCCAGCCAGATCGGCGGCATCGGGCTGGAGCATCACCGCAGTTCGGAAAACACCCTCGCCCCCGACTTCTTCACCCGCGGCACCGGATCCCTGGGTTCGCGCCAGCTGCTGCCCCACGAGTTCGTCCACTCGTGGAACGGCAAATACATGCGGCCGGCCGACGAGCTGACCGCCAACTACAATGTCCCGACCCAGAACACCCTGCTCTGGGTCTACGAAGGCCTGACCTCCTACTGGGGCGAGGTGCTGGCCGCCCGCTCGGGTCTGGCCACGACCGAGGAATCCCTGATCAGCATGGCCGAACACGCGGCCTTCTACGAGACCCAGCCGGGCCGCCAGTGGCGCTCGCTTCAGGATACCAACAATCACAATCTTCTGGGCTATCGCGTGCCTGGCAACTGGCCGTCGTGGATGCGGACCACCACCGACTACTATGACGAGGCCCTGCTGGTCTGGCTGGATGCCGACACCCTGATCCGCGAGGGCACGGACGGTCGCCGCTCGCTGGACGATTTCGCCAGGGGCTTCTTCGGTCGCCTCGATGGTCGCGCCGAGGCCCGGGGCTATACCTTCGAGGAGGTCGTCGCCGCCCTCAACGACGTCCATCCCCACGACTGGTCCGGCTTCCTGCGCGGTCGCCTCGATGCCGTTGGACCGGAGGCCCGGGCCCCGCTCGAAGGCATCACCCGGGGCGGCTACCGCCTCGCCTGGACCGACAGCCTGACGGCAACCGAGAAATCGATCCAGACCGGCTGGGCCAACAGCTTCCAGTATTCGCTGGGCTTCACGCTAGGGGCCAACAACCGCATCGGCGGCGTCCGCTGGGGCAGTCCGGCCTTCGAAGCCGGCATCGGCCCGGGCTGGGAGTTGATCGCCGTCAACGACCGGGGTCCCTCGGCCGAAGCCCTGCGCGAGGCCATCACCGCGGCCAAGGGCACGACCACGCCGGTCAATCTGGTCATCCGCAACGGCGAGCGCGTCCGGACCGTGCCGATGGCCTGGTCCGAGGGCCTGCGCTATCCCCGGCTCGAGCGGATCGAGGGTACGCCGGACCGGCTCAGCGAGATCATGGCGGCCCGGCGGCGCTAGGTCGCATGGCATAGTCCTTGCTGCGACAGCACCGAAACCGGAGTGCCCGTCCCATGAAGTCCGCCCTGATCCTCGCCGCCCTGCTCTCCGTCGCGACCGCCGCCCCGGCCCTCGCCCAGGATACGGGCCAGATCAACCGGGTGCGGGGCGGAGCCAGCTGCGCCGGCTGCAACCTGTTCCAGGCCGACTTCGCCGGCATGGAGCGCAGCGGCCTCAATCTGACCGGAGCCCGCCTGCGCCAGGCCGACCTCAGCCTCGTCACCATGAACCGCACCCGGTTTGCCAATGCCGACCTGCGCGACGTCGAAGCCTTTGGCGGCGTCTTCTCGGGCTCGAATTTCACCGGGGCCAACCTGACCAACGCCAGCTTCGTCGGCACCTGGCTCGAGGGGGCCAGCTTCTCCGGCGCGACTCTCGCGGGCACCAATTTCTCCGGTGCCAGCCTGGCGCGGGCCACGGGCCTGACGCAGGCCCGGCTCAACGCCGCCTGCGGTGACGACGCGACGGTCCTGCCGCGCGGTCTTCGCATTCGCGCCTGCTGACGAACACCGACCTTACTACGATTTAAGTAGGGTTCCCGGACGGCTGACGGCATGAAGAGGGCGTGAAAATCACTTTGCACCCCGTCCGTCTCGCCACCGCCGTCGTCTTCGGACTGACCGCGCTCGGCAGCGTGTCGACTGCTGCCGCCGCCAGTGCCCAGCTCACATCCCAGGACCGCGACGTGGCCCGGATGGTCTCCCTCGGCGGGTCCTGCCACCGCTGCGAGCTCTCTGGCCGGGACCTCAGCGGCGCGACCTTCGCCGGTGCCACCTTTGTCAACTCCACCCTGGTCGGCGCCAACCTGCGCGGTGCCGAGCTGATGGGCTCGAACTTCTCCAACAGCGATTTCAGCCGCGCCGACATGCGCGGCGTCGAGATCGTCGGTGCCAATTTCACGGATGCCAAATTCACCGGCGTGTCGCTGGAAGGCGCCGAGGCCCAGGGTGCGGTATTCAATCGCGCCGACCTGAGCCGCGCAAACCTGTCCGGAGCCGAGATGGTCGGCGTCAGCATGAACGGTGCCAATCTGGCACAGGCCGATGTGTCCGGCACGGAGCTGACCGGTGCCAACCTGGCCAACGTCAGCGCTCGCGGGGCGTCGTTCAGCAGCAGCGAGATGAACGCGGCCAATCTCAGTGGCGGCAATTTCACGGGAGCCAGCTTCCGCGAGGCCGAGCTGAACAGTGCACGCCTGGCCGGTGGCATCTTCGCACGAGCCGACTTTGCCGGAGCCGAGATGCGCCGGACCGACATCCGCGGTGTCGACCTGTCAAGCGCCCGTGGCCTGACCCAGAGCCAGATTACCCGGGCCTGTGGGGATGGCGCGACGCGTCTGCCGCGCGGCATGACGGTCGCGAGTTGCGGCGGCCGCATGGCTCCCGCAACGCCGCCCCGTCCACCCGCACCTCCCGCTCCGCCTGCGAAGCGGAACCTGGTCGGCGTCGACCGCGACTAGATCGCGCCGCCGCTACTTCAGCGGCGCGGCCGACCGGATGTGCAATTCCTTGTACTGGCGATCCTGAGCCACGGCCGGGGCGCTCATCAGCAGGTCCTGGCCCTGCTGGTTCAGCGGGAAGGCGATGACCTCGCGGATCGCGACCTGGTTGGCCAGCAGCATGACGATCCGGTCGATGCCGGGTGCCAGCCCGCCGTGCGGCGGCGCGCCATAGCGGAAGGCGTTCAGCATGCCGCCGAACTGCTCCTCGACCACCGATGCGTCATAGCCCGCGATCTCGAACGCCTTCAGCATGATCTCGGCCTTGTGATTCCGGATCGCGCCGGAGCACAACTCGTAGCCGTTGCAGACGATGTCATACTGATAGGCCAGGATATCCAGCGGATCCTTGGTCGTCAGGGCCTCCATCTCGCCCTGCGGCATCGAGAACGGGTTGTGGCTGAAGTCGACCTTCTTTTCTTCTTCGGACCATTCGAACATCGGGAAGTCGACGATCCAGCAGAAGCGGAATTCGTCATCGGAGATCAGGTTGAGGTCGAGGCCCAGCTTGTTGCGGGCAGAACCTGCGAATTTGTAGAACACGGCAGGGTCCCCGGCGGCAAAGAAGGCGGCATCGCCCTGCCCCATCCCGAGTGCCTTCATCAGACCGTCGGTGGCCTCGGCGCCGAGGTTCTTGGCGATCGGCCCGCCCCAGTGGCCCAGATCCTCGGACCAGAAGATGTAACCAAGACCCGGCTGGCCTTCGCCCTGGGCCCAGCTGTTCATCCGGTCGCAGAAGGCGCGGCTGCCGCCCTTCGGAGCCGGGATGCCCCAGACGGCGTTCTTGGCATCGCCCGCCAGGATCTTGTTGAACAGGCCAAAGCCCCCGTCACGGAAATGCTCCGACACGTCCTGCATCTCGATCGGATTGCGCAGGTCCGGCTTGTCCGATCCGTATTTGGCGATCGACTCCCGATAGGGAATACGCACGAACGGATAGGCATCGACCCGCTTGCCGTCGGCAAACTCCTCGAACACGCCGTGCATGACGGGCTCGATCGCGGCGAAGACATCTTCCTGGGTGACGAAGCTCATCTCGACGTCCAGCTGGTAGAACTCCAGCGAACGGTCGGCCCTCAGGTCCTCGTCGCGGAAGCAGGGCGCAATCTGGAAGTAGCGGTCGAAGCCGGAGACCATCAGCAGCTGCTTGAACTGCTGCGGGGCCTGCGGCAGGGCGTAGAATTTGCCGGGATGCAGCCGCGACGGCACCAGGAAGTCGCGCGCGCCCTCGGGGCTGGACGCCGTCAGGATCGGCGTCTGGTACTCGAGGAATCCCTGCCCCACCATCCGCTGCCGGATCGACGAGATCACTCTCGAGCGCAGCACGATGTTCTTGTGCAGGGTCTCGCGGCGCAGATCGAGATAGCGGTGCTTCAGCCGGATCTCCTCCGGATACTCAGGCTCGCCAAACACGGGCAGAGGCAGTTCGGCGGCCTCGGACAGCACCTCGACGGCCTTCACCCGCAGCTCGATCTCGCCAGTCGGCAGATTGGCGTTCACGACGGACGCATCACGGGCCACGACCTCCCCGTCGACCCTGATCACGCTCTCGGCCCGCAGGCGCTCGACGGCTTCAAAGCCCGGGGTCTCGGGGTGCAGCACCAGTTGCGTCAGGCCGTAATGGTCGCGCAGATCGATGAACAGCAGGCCGCCGTGATCGCGCTTGCGGTGCACCCAGCCCGACAGCCGGACATCAGCACCGGCATCCGTCGACCGAAGGGCACCGCAGGTGTGGGAGCGATAGGCGTGCATGGGGGAAATCGTCTTGGGCAATTGGGCCGCAGGGGCACATTTCGGGAGGCCGGAAGGGCGCACCGTCCACCCGGAAAGTCAAGTCGGGGGGGAGGTGCCCTCGGGAATCACAGCGTTGTCTTCAACGTTTTTCAGCACACGCTGCGAAAACTCGCCTGGCGTGCCGAACACCGTCTTGAACGCACTGCCGGTGTGGCTGGAAGCCAACCATTCAGCTTCCTTTTCCAGGGGAGCCCAGAAGAGACGGCCGAAAAAGTCCGTCAGACGTTCGATTTGATCACTGTAGAGTGACTGATCGTAGGCATCCTCATGCGGTGGAGTCAGCCCCACCGTCTCCGCAACGCCCGAAAGGTCCCGGTAGAGGGCTGCACTTGCACGAAGCAAGGCCGAGCGTGCTGCCTGCTGCATTGCATCACCCCGGCCCTCGATCCGAGTTGTCCGGTACGCAGCGGCCGCGTCCTCCAGCCTACCGAGCGCGGCCCAGATTGCATCACGACGGAGGCCCGTCACATAGGCCGCTCGCGCCCTGTCGATTGCTGCGCCAACCGCCATTGCAGAAGAGCCTGGTACTGCAGCAAGTTCAGCCCCGAACGCGGCGAAAGTCGTCATGGCCTGACTGGATGGTTCGACTCCTCGCTCAACATGGAAAACGACATAGCTGCTGTCCTTGAACAGTTCGCGCGAACTTCCGGTCGGGTAGCAGAGCTGTCCTTGCGATGCGGAACCGGCGGCTCGTGTCGGGGCCTCGCCCCCTGAGCCAACAGCGGGGGAGTGGTTCGGGTCTGGAAGCCAGTGAAGCTGCCCTGTCTCCCTGTTCAGACACACCGTCGTCCAGTCAAACTGGCCGGCACTCGACCGATCCTCACGTATGGCGACATAGAAGCCCGGAAAGAGCGGGAAACGTGCGTTCGGTCGATCGCCCAGGTCAAAGGTGAAGCGGTGTCGGACCTCAACATCATCGTTCTCGGCGCTGAGGAGCGAAGCGCCAAGATCAGTCAAGACACTGCCAACCGGGCCACCCATACCCGCATAAGATTTTCCAAGATCGGCTAGGCCGGTGAGCAGGGCCCGCTCCTGGATGCTAGTCCGATCCAGTTCAAGAACCAGAAACTCGACTTCCATGCGATCCGACAGAACGGCGGATGGCCCGTAAACGCGCTGATTTCTGACATTCAGAAACTGCTTTTCGACAACGTCATTCGAATAGAAGACGAGATAGTGACCATCCGGGGTCACGTAGGAGGCGGGCCGAGAAGCTGTCGGAACGCCCACCAGAACCGCCACCTCACCTCTCGCCTGAAACAGACCTTTTCCCGGAAGTCTGGACGGCTCGAAATGCGTTTCCTCGAACTCTTCGATGAAAATCTGGTCGATCGTGATCAGGATCGGCTCTTCCGGACGGATGGCGGAGAGGTCGCCCGCGCCGGAAGACACGAACCAGCCGCCTGGCGGATCAACGCCGGCTCGACGGATATCCGTTTGCCCCTCGTTCAATGCAGCGCAGCCGACACTTGCCAGAACGCACGCCAGGGCCGTCACGATCGAAATCGGTTTCATCTTCACCCACCCCCTCCAGATCACGCATAGGTTATGTGACTCGGGGCTGACACACAACAACGTTCGATCAAGTCCGGACAGGCCTCGACTATCCACAGCCCCGCTATTCTGTCCCCGCCATGGCGGCGCGCCGTATGCGGACAGTGACCCGCGTCTGCTATGGTGCCGCCATGTCCGGCTGCCCTGCTCCTCGCGATCAACTCAAACTGCCCCTGCAGCGGGTCGTACCCGTCGGTGCGGCGGGTTTCGTGCGCTCGGACTGCAACGCAGAAGCTGCGCGGGTGCTGGACCGCTGGCCGGACGACGCCGGCCGGGTCATGGCCATCTGTGGCCCTGCAGGCTGTGGCAAGAGCCATCTTGCCGCCATCTGGGCCGAAAGGGTCGGGGCTGTGCCGCTGAACGGAGCCGAGGCCGCCCTTGCCGACCCTCTGGAGCTGGAGCATCGCCCTGTCCTGCTGGACATCGCCCAGGACGCCGATGACGAAACCCTGTTCCACCTGATCAACCTCGCCCAGGCAGAAGGCGGGGCCCTGCTGCTGGTCTCGCGCCCGTCACCGCGTCAGTGGTCGGTTGAGGTGCCCGACCTGCGCTCGCGCCTCGATGCCCTGCGCGTTGTGGCCATGGAGCCGCCCGATGACATCGTGCTGGCCGCCATCCTGCGCACCCGTTTTGCGGAACACAGTATTGCGCCCGGCGATGGTGTGATCGACTATCTGGTGCGGCGCATCGACCGCTCCGCCGCAGCCGCCGCTGATATCGTGACCCGGCTGGATGCCGAGCACCGTCCCGTCACCCGCGTCCTCGCCCGTCAGGTGCTGGAGGCCGCCGACGAGAGCGGCGATCTGTTCGACTGAAGTCTGGCGTCGGGTCCGCGCTGCGCCGAGCAGTCACGCCATAGGCTCAGGTTTTTTCATCAGCCTCGCTTGGGCCGTTTGAACAATTGCTACAGAGAAGGTCAGCAACATCAGCCAACCTGCGACATTGCGCATCAGTCCGTTGACAGTGACCGGGATTGACCCGGAATGAGCAGCAGCGACAGGCATTGCAGGGAAGTCAGAACGATCAGCCAGCGGTGCGGCCAACGCCTGCTCATCACCGCATAGGTTATCAGAACCACTGCGGAATACGCGACGGTCGCCGCTATCGTCCACGGGTCAGTGAGGTGGAGGCGCATCATGACTGGGCGCGTTCCATCAGTTGCAACCGCTTGGCCTGCACCGTCGCAACCGCGAGGGTCAACAGCACGAGCCAGCCGATGAAGTTGCGCGCCAATGCATTGACGCTCAGCAGTATTGACGTGTCCGCGACGCGGGCCATCACCAGCAACACATCCATGCATTGCAGCGACGTCAAGACAATCAGCCATATATGGGGCCAACGCCAGCACATCCATGCATAGGCGAAAAGGAGCATGAAAGCCTTGACCGCAGTCGCGGCTAACATCCCTACCCCGGTCAGATAGACTTCAAACGTCGCAATCGCCACGCCATTCAGCAACATGGAGCCTGCCACCAGTCTCGTGCGCACAGAGCCGAAGGCAAAGGCGGCCAGACAGACCAGGATGACAGCTGCAATGCCAACGACCTCCTGCAACTCATCGATCGCCGCTGTCCATTCCAACATGTTTCTCCTTTTGAAATGCGACGGCAGACACCCGCCGGCTCAAATCGCCAATGATTCATATGAGGAGACGATCTTCTACATATTGGAATCTATGCCAACCCGCCACGGTTCCCCTGCAGTGCTGACCCGCCGAGAAATGTCATGCAGACACCCACCCGGCCTGACCCATTGACTCGAACCAGACTGCGCCGACTGCCAGTCGCCTTTGAGCACCGCCCGCGGCACAGGCGGAAAATACGATGCTCATCACATCGCGATCACACGCGATTTCCGGAAGATCGTCGATTGCTGCGACCCGGGTCTGCACGGTTAATCCCGACACCGACAGCACGATGCAGACTCCTCCGCGCTGTCTGTACTTCAGGCCCGAAGCGCTACGACACGTTCGTGCCTGAACACGCCGGGAGGAAGCTCCGGAATTTCGCCAGGCTTGCCGTTTTGCGGGTTAGCCACAACCATGAGGCCGAGTTTCCGCTGGATGACGGACAAAGACTTGTGAGCATTGATGAGCGAGCCCCGCGCCGTCGTCATGTCGGAAAGAGCAGCACAGACGGAGACAATCGCCGGCTGGGCCCAGCCGGCATTGAGTCCCGCCTGGGTCTGCAGCTGCGGCAATTCAGCGACAAGAATGGAAGCCTTGGCCAGGGCCTGGTCCATGGCGCGTTCTGCGTCATTGATGAGATCGGCGACCCTTTGGGCAGCGAGGTTCTGATCAGTCATGGGGGCTCCTTGCCGCGCGAAAGCGAGGCATGTCTGGGTTTCAGATGGGGTTTCAGTTCAGGAGTTTTGCAGCGACTCGATGGTCTTCTGCAGGGCAACGGCCCCCATCAGCCCCGCTGGAACAATGATGGAGGCCACCAACGCCACAACGACCGCCAGCAGGATGCGCGACACCGGAGCCGGCAGGCTTTTCAGCCATCCGGCAGGCTGGCCGTCCCGATGTCCGCCAGACAGTTCGCTGACCGGACGATTTCGAACATCGTCATCTGACCCGTCAGATACGGGGCCTGCTCGCGCAGACCTGAGACCAGATAGGGGATCATGGCTCGATGATCCGGTCCACTGGCGATCAGGCCCAATGCCACGGTCAGGTCGCGATACGTCAGGCTCGGCATCGCGTCGTCCAGCGATCGTGGCGTCTCGCTCATCATCATTGTCGCACTCATGTTCCGTCCTCTCTGTGAAAGGCACAGTTGAGTTCGAACTCTCGGACAAGGGGATTGGGGCCCTTGCCGATAGGGGATTTCCCCTAATGGCAAGGTCGACACCAGCGGCCAGCAGCATCCTGACCGCCTCGTCGCGCGACCCCGCACCCAGCTTGCGACAGGCGTTCGCGACCTGGGCGTCAACAGTCTTGGGCGCAGTCCCCAGCAACCTCGATATGGATTTGCTGCGGTGATGCGCAGCCACATAACTCATGACCTCGCGTTCGCGGTCGGTCAGAAGCCGGTGCAGGTCGACAGAGTTTCGCGGGGAGGGCGAAGGCATGCGTGAAGCTTAGCCATACTTGTGTGGTTTCGTCCACGCACACCGGAGCGCCAGCCAAACGTCGCAAAGGGTTGCAGCCGTTACAATTCGCCCCCAGAAACTCCTTATGAGCGACGCGGTCATCACCGACACCACCACGGGCGAGGATGTTCCGACCTCGCGCGCCCCCCAACTGGCTCTGGATGAGGCTTTGCTTGCCTCGCCCGACAGGTTTTTCAACCGCGAGATCTCCTGGCTGAAATTCAATTCCCGGGTGCTGGAAGAGGCTGCCAATCCGGCTCATCCGCTGCTCGAACGACTTCGCTTTCTGTCGATCTCGGCCAACAACCTCGACGAATTCTTCATGACCCGTGTGGCTGGCCTCAAAGGCCAGATCCGCGAGCGCGTCAGGGTTCTGTCGGCTGATGGCCTGACGCCCGCCGAAGCTCTGGAGAAGGTCTATATCGCCTCCAGCGAGCTGATGGCCGAGCAGCAGGAACGCTGGCGCCAGCTCCGCCGCGAGCTGGTTGGAGCCGGGATCGAAGTCGTCCATTCGGCCAAGATCACCAAGACGGACAAGGAGCGGCTTGAGCCGGAGTTCCTGAACCAGCTCTTCGCCGTGCTGACGCCGCTCGCCATCGACCCGGCCCATCCTTTCCCCTTCCTGCCCAACCTCGGCTTCTCGCTGGCGCTGAAGCTGAGACGGACCCGCGACAACAAGACGCTCTTTGCCCTCGTTCCCGTACCGACCCAGGTTCGTCGCTTCTGGGAACTTCCGGGCGATGGTCGGTCGGTCAAGGGTCGCCGCCGGTTCGTCACGCTGGAAAACGTCCTGCTGCTGTTCATCGATCATCTGTTTCCGGGCTGCGAGATCCTGGAAAAGGGCGTGCTTCGTCTGATCCGCGATTCCGATATCGAGATCGAGGAAGAAGCCGAAGACCTGGTCATGGAGTTCGAGGAGGCCCTGAAGCAGCGTCGCCTCGGTGACGTGGTCCGGGTCAAGATCGAGGCCTCCATGCCCGAAGACCTTCGCGACTTCATCGTCGGGGAGTTGAACGCTGCACCGCAGGATGTGGTCATGGTTCCGGGCATGCTGGGGCTGGCCCAGTTGTCCGAGCTGATCCCTTCGGGTCACCCCGAACTGAAATTTCCCGGTTACGAACCCCGATACCCGGAACGGGTTCGCGATCAGGGCGGCGACGTCTTCGCCGCGATCCGGGAAAAGGACATCCTGATCCATCACCCGTTCGAGAGTTTCGACGTGGTGGTCCAGTTCCTGCGCCAGGCTGCGCGCGACCCGAATGTCATCGCGATCAAACAGACCCTCTACCGGACTTCAAAGGACAGCCCGATCGTCGCAGCCCTGATCGAGGCGGCAGAGAACGGCAAGAATGTCGTCGCCCTGGTGGAGCTCAAGGCCCGGTTCGACGAGGAAGCCAACCTGCGCTGGGCCCGCGCCATGGAGCGCGCCGGGGTCCACGTCGTGTTCGGCTTCGTCGAATACAAGACCCACGCAAAGCTCAGCGTGGTCGTCAGGCGCGAAGGCGACGCACTGAAGACCTACTGCCATTTCGGCACCGGCAACTACCATCCGATCACGGCCAAGGTTTATACCGACCTGAGCCTGTTTTCATCCGACCCCGTACTCGGCCGCGATGCGGCGAGAGTCTTCAACTACATCACTGGCTATGCCCAGCCGGATGAACTCGAGGCCCTTGTCGTCTCGCCACTGAACATGAAATCGACGCTGATCGATCTGATCGGCAAGGAGATGGCTGCGGCCGCAAAGGGCAGGCCCGCTGCCATCTGGGTCAAGCTGAACTCTCTGGTCGACCCCCAGATCATCGACGCCCTCTACCGTGCCAGTCAGTCAGGTGTGCGGATCGAACTGGTCGTGCGCGGCATATGCTGCCTGCGTCCCGGTGTGCCGGGCCTGTCCGAGAATATCAGGGTCAAGTCGATCGTCGGACGGTTCCTGGAGCACAGCCGCATCATCTGTTTCGCCAACGGCCGCGACCTGCCGCACGACCGGGCCAAGGTTTTCATTTCCTCCGCAGACTGGATGACCCGCAACCTGGATCGCCGGGTCGAGGTCATGACGCCGGTGAAGAACGCCACAGTCCATGACCAGGTGCTGCGCCAGATCATGGTGGCCAACCTCAAGGACGATGCACAGAGCTGGATTCTTGACTCGGAAGGGGCCTATCACCGCCTCGTGCCCATTGATCCCGAACGCCCCTTCTCCGCCCACCAGTATTTCATGACCAACCCCAGCCTCTCGGGCCGGGGCCGCAAGGTGAAGACCCTGCCTGGCAGACTGCGCTACGACCGGCCGAAGCAGTGATTGACCCGTCTGCCCCGCCACGCGAAGCGGCGGTCATCGACATCGGGTCCAACTCGGTGCGCATGGTGCTGTACCGGCTGGAAGGCCGCGCCATCTGGACGGTCTTCAACGAAAAGGTGCTCGCCGGCCTGGGCCGTGACCTGCCGGAAACCGGACGCCTTTCCGAGCCGGGCGTCGCCCTCGCCTTGACCGCCCTGCGGCGGTTCGCGGCCGTGCTGGAA